>JAKBAC010000030.1 GCA_021809365.1 Planctomycetota bacterium
TAAGGAAGAACTGCTCCCGCCCAATGAAATGATGGAATGTCAGTTCCGCCGCCCACATCAGAGGAATGCTTACGAGAATAATGGAAAGTGTCTCAAACAGCGGACGCGAAAGAGACGTGTAATGTTGAATATACCGAATGTGCCGAAACAGATCCCGGTTCACCGTGGCAAAGCGGCGCCGCTCGTAGCCGGTGCCGGAATACGCCTTGACCACCCGAATGGAACCCAAGGCTTCGCTGCTGATATCCACCACTCCCGACCAGCCCAGCAGTTGCATGCCCCCCATGGTCATCATTTTTTTGCCATATTTGCGGATCACCACGCCCATCGTGGGCAATACAATCAGCATGGCCAGAAACATCTGCCAATCCACCATGACCGCCAGAATCGCGACGCCAAGCGATTTTGTTGGCTCCAAAATCGCTTTTCCCAGCACCGTCCCCAGCCCACCAGCGACAAACTCTGTATCAAGGGTAACCCGGCTAACTAGGTCATGCGTGCCTCGGTTGGCGGTATAAGACAGTGGCAAGTCCAGGATGTGATTAAAGAGCCTGCGGCGCAAATCAATAATGACTTTATTGGCGACCACACCGCTTATGAAACTCTGAAGATACCGGAACGTGCTGCCCACAATGCACAAACCGATAAAGACCATCACCACCCAAAACAGGCTCCAGATTCGGCGATGCGGCATAGCCGCCACCGCGGACGCCCAGAGGCGTGTATTCCATTTCAGCGGCGGAAGTGTGGCGGCCAGGGTTCGCGGTGCAGCGCCATCATTGGCGGTTACGGTTAATTGCGCGGTGCTGCCGGGCTTGGCGTTGGCTAATAGAGACATCATTTTGAGCCAGGAATCAGCTGACCCCATTGTCTGCCCGGTAGGAGACACAATTTGCACGCTACGAATTTGATCGCCAATTTGAATGCTATGCAAAGGCGTCTGGGCCTTGGCACCAACGCCAAGAATGCTGATGGCGAGTTTTCCCTTGCGCGCGCTGGCGTTTAGCCCCAATGTTTGAATATGCAGGCGTTGCTGGGCAATGGTCTGATCCCGCCAGCCATGCACCCCCTCGGCCCCCATGAATATTTTCATGACGGGATAAAGCGTGGCTACCCCCGAGGCGTAAGACAAGCTCACGCCGATGGCACACAAAAACGAGAATACGATCTGCCACCGGTAGGGCCATGCGCCCCGCATTAATCGCCAAAATGGTTTCATTAAGGTTTCCCGATTACCATCCAATAATACCGGATTATAGCAAAGTTATGCCCCTCTGGTAAGCAGGCGGCAGAGATCAGAAACGTTACGGGTCCATCTTCGTGAACACGGCAGGCATTGATTAAAGTAGACGGAAACGGTTGCGCTATTTCTTGATATAGGCGGGTCTGATCCCCGCCACCGTGGGATGAATAACCATCACATCAGTATCGACAAGAATCCGCTCGGTCACAGCTTCAACCCCGGTCCCATTGGGAACGCAGGCGGCGAAGGTTCGGCAAATCTCTGCGTTTTGCCCATATCCCAGCAGCTTGATCCAATACCATTGTCTTCCGCTGTGCGCCAAATTGCTCGATCAGGCGATCTACAGCCTCCCGCATTAAATCACTTTGGTTCCGCCCCGTTGCTCGTGACAGCTCAGCCAAACCCTGGCGTTCCTGCCGTGTCAGATAGAGTTGCGTTCGCACCATCGCGCGACCTCCAATGTATACACCAGTAGTATACATTGCGTTGGCCCGGTTCACAAGGCGGATAATTAATTCCCAGGCGGCGATTTTCCCTTGAACATATAGCGAATTCGCCGGGTTTTTCTGCGAAGGTCCTTCATTGTCTGGGCTATCTCCCGCAACAACCCGATACGCACAGGCC
Source organism: Planctomycetota bacterium (assembly GCA_021809365.1). The sequence goes on from JAKBAC010000030.1 coordinate 1,868, forward strand.
CATCTCCCTTCCAATGGGGCAGGGCGATATCGGCCTTGAGCTTCACACCACGGGCAAACAGCGCCAGAAGAGAGATTTTCGGATCCAGTTGTTCCCGGTAAATATCCGCCAATAAATAGTCAATCCCCGGTGCCCCCGTATCGGGCTGTTCCGCCACGCAAGCCCACAGCACCGGCATCGGCAAACACTGCATCCTCAAGGGGGACAGGGCTGCCCGCGCGTAGAACGCCCACCAGGCGGCAGAATTTGAAATTTCCTGCGATTCCTGTGTTGTCGCGCTAAATCCGCCCAGCTCCTTAAATGCTGCCGATGTTATTAATACCGCATGGCCGCCGAAAACATTTCTGAACAATCCCGCCGCCGGACAGCCGGAAAATAACTGAATTTTCCGCGGTGCAGAACTGTAATCCGGTGTGGGGGCCTCATCAAACAGGCCCTGGGCACCGGTCAGAATATCCACGGCACTTGCCCGCATCGCGTTTACCAGCGTGCGCACCGCATGGGGCACCAGACTGCCGCTGTCATCCATCAGCAGCAGCACCGTGCCTTGAGCATATTGCACTGCTGAATCATAGGGAGATTTGCCATCCGACCCGGCAAAGCAAATAATTTTCCAACCGCGGTTAATGAGTTGCATTTTCTCTTGCGGCGGCAGGCTGCCCGTATCGGCCCCACCGGTTGATTTAAGCAGCAGAATAACCTGCGTGGAGGAATAATCCTGGGTTTGGAGGCTGTGGATGGCGCGCAGGGTCTGGGTCCCCGTACCTTGTTGCACCAAGCACACGGTTAGCAGCGGAGCTTGCGCAGATGTTTCCGCGGCTGGATCGCCATCGCCCATTTCGCTGCGGTCGGGCACGTGCCCTGCGGATGCTCGACGCGCCCCACCGCCGGCAGAGCCGGCAGCGATGTAGGCACCGCTGGCCACCGCTTTTTCACGCACGGTGTCCGCCTCCGCAAAATGCGCGTGCCACCGATTCCAAGTCTGTTCATTGGCCGCAAAGTCCATGGCGGGATGCGCGCAAGCGGGGGGATTTTCCACTGCATGTTCCAGATGCGTGGCCAACGCGGAAACGTCCGGATCGCAAAGCACGTGCGGCCAATCCTCGCGTGCGATAACTTCCGGAATGCCGCCGGTACGCACGGCAATAAAGGCAATCCTGTTGGAAAGACATTCATAAACGGTATTGGGGGAGTTGTCCGCCAAGGATGCAATAACCGCCAACCGCCCCGGCTGGCGCAAATACTCTACCGCCTCATCGCGGCCAAAGTCCGTTATCAGCTTCACCGGGCACCGCCAGTTTTTACTTCTCCGGCGAATGACCTCGGTAGAGTTTAATCCGTTGACGTCCACAGACCGGCCCAGAAATACGATGGCAACATCCTGCCTGTCGCATAGCCGGGATTGATCCACCGCGTCGCAGAACAGGTGCAACCCCTTGCGGATATCCAGGCGTCCAAAAAAGACCATTTCCGTGATTTTATTTTGAGCCGCCGCGTTTGGATTCGTTGCCCCTTTCGCCACAGGCACCACATAAGGTTGTACATACGTATCAGGCGGAAACGTCCACCCCTGCCCCTGGCACCACTGAATCATGTATGCGCTGGGGCTGACGACCACATCAGCCAACGCTGCGCATTGGCGTTCCATAAAATCCAGAGTTAAGATATTTGCATCGAGTACGGGTTCATTGTTGTACCGCATATTCCACAGGTGCGGGCTGTGCAAGCCCAGGACAATCGTGCTGTTTTGCAGGATCAGCCCCTGCTTTTTTCCCAGAATACTGTAGTAACCCAAAGCCAGCCATTCCGGAAAATGAATAACATCATAGCGCGCAGCACACGTGCGAAAATGCTCAAAAACGGTGTAACTAAGTATCATGGCTTTGCTGCCTGCCAGTGTGGTACAGGTCGGTAAGGAAAGCGGGATAAATCTTATTCCATGCGCGGCATAAAATTCAACCCATTGAGTAATCGGGCCATCTTCGCTATGCGTGCCATGCGGATACAAAATAGTTACGTCGTGTCCGCCGCGGGACAGTGCCATTGCCAGTGCGGTGTAAGCGCTGCCAATCCCACCGTTTTTAATCGGGCCGGAAATATCGGGTGATGCGATACACACTCGCGCCTTACCATACGCCCCGCCAATTGGGACGGGCAAACTACAATGACCGGTGCAGGTTGTTGAGGTCATAAAAGAATTCCAGGCATTTCTGACCGTGCGGCGTTGGCCGCTGTATCGAGCAGAACCTCATTTTCCCGGAACCATTGGTAATTCTCAAGCGGCCGCGTCCGAATTAACCATGCGTACCGGCCATTAATTGGTCCGCCGGAGCCGCTGAATTTCCGGAAGCAATGGTGGCCGACAACTCGGGCAAGTCTCCGAAAACGGGCGGCCTCACCGAGCGCCCCAACATACTACGCCATGCACAAAGCATGATTCCCCCAATATTTCCGCGTGTTTTTGCCAAGCTGACGCGCAAACAAGCCGCCGCCCGCTGATTAAATGGCACTGCCAGCAGCCAGCGGACCGATCGTTGAAGCAAACGCGGAATTTTCTTGCCCAGATTTGCCGCCAGTTCACCTGCGCTGATACTCGGCGCGATCAGGTACTCCGCCATGCCCACATCAAACGCGACCCCTCTCAGATATCGGACTGTCAATCTTGCCGCCGCTACATAGTGATCCACCGTCACGGTTGGGGCATACAGCACACGCCCCTTGGCGCGCATCGCTCGAGCTATCAAGTCAGTATCTTCCCCGGCCGTGCGTTTACCCGTGCGCTCCAACGGACAGCAGAATCCTCCAATACGTTGCAGCATGTCCCGGGTAATCGCCAGATTAGCCCCCGCCCCCAATGGATTCTGCAAAAGCATGGGGACATCACCGAGATCAACCTGCGCGAGATACTGGCCCATACCGGCATCAAACCAAGTAGGACGGGACAATGTATGCCAGTCCAGATAAACCCGGCCCACAAGCATATCAGGTTGGGAGTCAAAAGCTTTTACAAGTTCACACAACCACAGCGGACGAACGAGCACATCATCATCCAAAAAGGCGATGATCTCGCCGCGTGCATGTCGCAACGCCCGGTTTCGCGCTGCCACCACACCAAGGTCCGCTTCTTCGATTATCAACAACTTAACAGGTACGTGCTCTTTGAGTGCATCGACGACGTGCAGCGTATCATCTGTGCAGCAATTCGCGACGACAATGATTTCCCAAGTTATATCAGGGCACGGTTCCACCGCAGCCAGACTCTTCAGCGTCTTCTGCAGTAAACCCGAACGGTTATGCGTCGGGATACAAACCGATATACGCGGTCCCACGAAATACTCCCGCAAACACGCCTGACAACCACCGACTACCGTCGCCTATGCGAGCAATCGCAGTGCCGCACTGTTCGGAAGAAACCAAACGGTGCCGACCTGATTGCTGTGTTCCACGTCAAGCCCCACCTATTATAGCAGGCCTCCATAGCCAAAAACAAGGGGAGGTTGGGCAGGGAGGTTGGGCAGGTTCCAGTTACGGGTTGTTGACAGAAGAGCGCCTGTCGCCAGGAGCTTGCCGGTTAAATACTTTTATATCCGTCTTCCCATCGCAGCCGCCGCCGTTCCATGCAAAGCCGACACTGGTGGCGTCAATTCTGGAGTCCGTTCGGGGCGGCATTTGCGTTGCCGCTCTTCCGCAACCGGGATATTGGATAGACCCAGACGTCGGCAGTATGCACAGGAAACATGCCGCACAGAGTATGTAAACAACCAGCACAGCCGCAAGCTGGAGGCGGTAGGAAAAAGGTAATGAAAAAGCTGTCAAGTGCTTGTGTCCCCCGCGACTATTTAGCGGCCTGATACAGCTCGGCAACTTTAGCCCAGTTGACCACTTCCCACCAATTGGTGATGTACTCAGGCCTGCGATTTTGATATTTGAGGTAATAGGCGTGTTCCCATACATCCAGCCCCAGAATCGGCTTGCCGGACAGGCCGCAAACCGCTTCGCCCATCAGTGGATTATCTTGATTGGCGGTTGAACCAATGGCCAGTTTGCCATTCTTCACAACCAGCCAGGACCAGCCGGAGCCAAAGCGCTTGGTCGCGGCTTCCCCGAAGCGGGTCTTGAAATCCGCGAAGGATCCAAAGGCGGAGTTAATTGCGGCGGCAAGGTCGCCGGTCGGCTCGCCGCCGCCGCCTTTGCCCTTGGGTGCCAGGATTTGCCAGAACATGCTGTGATTGGCATGGCCGCCGCCATTGTTACGCACTACTGTGCGGATATCTTCGGGCACCGAAGCGATATCTTCGATAAGCGCGTCCAGGCTTTTGGCTTCTAATGCGGGCTTGCCGGCGATGGCATTGTTAAGATTGGTCACATACGCGCCGTGATGCTTGCCATGGTGAATCTGCATGGTTTGCGTATCAATAACAGGTTCCAGAGCGCTGAAATCATACGGTAACGAAGGAAGTTGAAAAGCCATGACGGTACTCCTGAAAAACAATTTACCCATTCAATGAGCCACTTACCTGCGGCAGCCAGTTCAGTATTGTTATTGTAGCACAATTCCGCACAGGTCAAGACCCTGATGCCGTAACACTTATTGCGCTATTGAATAGTTCACAATTTTGTCACCTGATGAAACCTGTACGGCGGCTTTGCCACCCTCATGCACAGTGACGGATTTGAGCCAGACGCGCATTTGTGCGGCGGTGTGCGTCCAGATGATAACGTCATATTGGCCCGGTCCAATTTTAATGGCCTTATTCAGCGAACCCTGTGCGTTGAGCGTCCTAGCCGCCACGCGCTGACCGGCCAGCAGCGGCTTGATGCTGCTGCGGAAGTAGCTGCGCATGCGTGTGAGTGAATTATTGGTGTTGGTGCCAACCTGCGATGCAAATAATACCGGTAATATCTGCGCCCACGCCGCATCATGTTGCAGCCGGAGATTCAAGGCATTTTGGTGATACATGGTGGTCATGGACGTATTGGGTGTCCCGGTGATATTGGCTGATGACCAGGGCGGTTTGCCGGCTCTAATGGCGCGGCGAATTCGTCCGAGTCTGGAGGAAGCGGGTTGCATGACAAACCGAACATCGGCCATGCGAGTACCGGCGGGAATAATCCACATATCGACCGGAGCGGATGAAAGATTCCCTGCGGCTAAGTGCACGGTCAGAGAAGAGTTGTTGTAAGGCAGTTGCGGATAAGCCGAGGCTCGCAGAGGCTCAAGTTTTTCACTGGTCATGCCCGTGAGGTCCACCGCAGCCGTCTGCTTCATGTGCAACGCCACGGGCTGGTCGTTGGCGGGAATAAGGAAAATCCAGTCTTGCACCACGCGCCGATGACCATGCACGGTTCGGAAGTCATCGACCAGGGCGGTATTCGGCTTCAGAGGCGCGTAGCGGCGGCCATCTACAAGATAACCGCTGGGAAAATACATTCCGCCGGATGTGACCAACTGCACCTCTGCAGGTGTCAGGCGAAAATAGCCCTGATCGGAGCTTACATCAGGCTGCGCGCTGCCATGATTGACTTCCGTGCGGACCAAAATAGCCTGCTTTCCAGCGGCGGGAATGCCGTAGCGCGTAATCATTGCGGCCGGCAGCGGCCCGGCAAAAGGAACATGCAACAGACTCGGTGGAAGGGCTTTGGCACCGGCGTATTGAACGGTATAGCGGTCGCCAAACCATTGCCGCAACGGTTGCGGGTTATACTTGCTGAATGAATGTCCGCCCATACTGCGGCCGCTGACCATGCCCCACAAGCTGGTCACAAAGCCATCCGGGTCCAGCCACAGTCCACTGGGGGAATTACTGGCCAAATCTGCGGCGGTGTCGTACCGGGAGTATCCCAGAATACTGCTGGGCAGCGGCAGCATCTGCACGCCCGCCATGACCGTGCCAACTAAAATCATGGCCGTAAAAAAGCCAAACGCGCCCCCGACGATTCGCCCGGGCCAGAGCGGTAATTCCACATCGCCGCGAATCAGGTAGTCAAAGGCCGTTCGAATGAGCGAAAACGCCAGAAAAAACACCAGTAAAAAGGTAACACCATAGGCAAAATCAGGACGATGATTCAGAATCGGATTCGCCCACGCCTGATAAACACCCATCGCCAACGTAGAAGCAAAGAAGCTGGCGCACAACAGGAGCAATGCGGACAGCGGCCCCTCATTGGCCATATAAAGCGCAAACAGGATGATGAACAACAGTACGATGAATTGAAGAATCATCTAGGATCTTCCAATGTGCTATGGCGTTTGAATCGCAATCCGGCAAGCAATTCGTACACCTGTGTCACTTAACTGTTTCCAGCGGACGATCCGCCGGCCCGTGAATTACCGGCACTGCTGGCACCGGCCTGGCTTTGCCCCGGCATCTTCCCCGCCGCACCGGCGCGGGAAGCACCTGAACCAGCGGCTTTGGGTCTGGCTGCCGGCTTTTTATCCGGGGTGCATACGCGAATCACTTCCTGAATGGAGGTAATCCCCAGTGCAAATTTTCTGAATCCGTGCTCCACCAGGAACATCATATTATTTTTACGCGACAAGGTCCGGAGTTCTTCAGCCGGCCGCCCGGTGGCAATGGCCCTGCGGATTTCGTCATTGATTACCAGGATTTCGAATATCCCGCTTTGTCCGCGATAGCCCAGGCTGGCGCAATCCGGACACTTAATCAAGTTCCCTTTTTGATCACGCGCGGGTTGCGTATTGGCCTTAAATGCCGAGAGGTCGCGGCCAACTGGTAAATTCAACTTGGCCAGCATCGCCTCGTCCGGTTGATAGGCGATTTTACAGGTCGGGCAAAGCAGCCGCACCAACCGCTGGGAGATGATCGCTCGCAAGGGCGCTGCCGCCACCTGATTATCCGGCAAAACCTTACGCCAGAGTTCCAGCGCGGTAATGGCATCGTTGGCTCGCAGGCCAACGTAAACGCGATGCTCTTCACGAGAATATTTCGCAATCAATTCCGCAGTTGCCGCGTCCGGGCATTGCGCCACCATCAGAATATGCGGGTCTTTCAGCATGAGGCTTTGCAAGGCTTTAGAGTGACTGGCATTGACCGCCGCGGGGTCGAATCGGGTTAAGGAGATGGATTCGAAATCTGCACGGGGGTTAATTTCAAAGGTATTGATGCTGGTGGTATACGCGTCATGATTCGCCAGCAGGGAATAAAGCGTGGTTGTTCGGCCCATGTGTGGGGGAGATGATACGATAATCAGGCCTTCATTGCCCTGCAACACTTCACGCAACGCAGTGAGTTGTTCGGAGGACATGCCCAGATGATCCAGGGGCATTTTCCAGTTATCTTTGGCGTTTATCTGAAGCCATAACCGTTCACCGGCGGTTGTTCCGCTGGTATTGGCGGTCCAATGTACCGGATTATTGTCCGCGTCGCGGGTGGTAAAGACCGCAGATTGCGGCCGCCGCCGTTCTTCCAGCGAAAGGCCGGTAAGCTGTTTGACGGCTTGAATCAGCGGTTCGGCATTGGGTCGCTGCATTCCGGATTGTGGATAGGACACGCCGTCGGTGCTGAACGACATTTCATAAGCCTGATCCGACGGCATCAGATCAATTCGCTGGGCCCGATTTTCCAGGCCCTGTATCAGCAATTGATCCAGCAGTACGACACCGTTGTAGCCCGCGTCTTCTACCGCCGGCAGAGGCAGGGGCCGTCCGCCCTTTCCTTCATACCGCAAGCCCAGTTGTGAAACAGATTTTTTTGCCTGCCGCCCGGCTGAAAACTGCTCCATGTGGCCGGATATAACGCCCAGCAGGTCCCCTGAGGATCCCAACACCTGCACGCGCGTCCGCCAATAATAACCCAGCAAAGCTGCGGGAATAAATATGTTTAATATCAGGGCAAACCAGAAATTCGGAATCAGCAGCCAGATCAGCAGGAGGATGGCAACCGAAGCCAGCAGCACGCCTTTCCATAATTGCGCCGGCTGTTCGGGCATGTTAGGAAGATCATTATCAATCCAGACCAGAAAACGGCCCCACAGCACCAGAACCGCAACCGCTGCCGCAACATAAATTATATTTACGTACATCAAAGCAATCATTCCTGCCTTCGCACGCCGGATCGGACTGATCCCGCGCGCCGCCAAATGCAAAACTTACCATGATCCGGCCAATTATGCCAGAGATTTCCATACAGAATGCTCTTTGACGCTGTACCTGATCCCCGGGAACCAGTCCGCCGGGGGCGTCAATTGGTGCGAATACCCTTCATGCGCATACGCAATTCATCCGGATTGGGAGAGGCTATATACGCCTCTTTATGGGTAATGGTTTCGCTGGCCACCAGCTCGCAGAGCATATCATTAAAGTCAATCATCCCGGCTCCGCGCTCCGACCGGATGACCTGTGTCAATTCATTTTCCCGGCCTTCAAGTATGTATTTTCTGACCGAAGGTGAATTTAACATGACCTCCACCACCGGTACCCGGCCAACGGCGGGATCAATGGCCGGTACAAGCTTCTGGAAAATAATCGCCTTCATATTGTTGGCGATAGCCTGGCGCATGTTCATGTGCATATCCGGAGGAAACAATTCCAGGACGCGTGTGATCGCTCCCGGAGCGCTGGCGGCATGAATGGTGGAAAACACCATGTGCCCGGTTTCCGTGGCCTGAACCGCAGCCTGAAATGTCAGGCGGTCACGCATTTCCCCGATCAGAATAACATCGGGGTCTTCACGCATCATGTAGCGAATCGCCATTTCAAAGCTTTCAACATCCAGGCCGACTTCGCGCTGGTTAATGAAGGCCTTCTGATCTACATACGTGTATTCAATGGGGTCCTCAATGGTGATAATATGGCAGGATCGCCGATCATTAACCTGTTGAAGCATTGCGGCAATCGTGGTGCTTTTGCCGCTGCCGGTGATGCCCGCCAGCATGACCAGTCCCTGTTCATTTTCCGCAATTTTTTCAAAAACTTCGGGCAGGTGCAACTGCGCGAAATTGGGGATTTTCGGATTAATGCGCCGCGCCGCCATGCTGACCATGCCGCGCTGGCGAAAAATGTTGACACGGAATCGCTCGGTGGGCGTTACAGCGTAAGCGATATCCAGGGATCCGCGATGCAGGAAATCATGCCACTGCTCATCGGTGAGCATTTCTTTGACCATGGCTTCTATTTCCGCATTGGTCATCGGTGAGCCCGTCGTGGGAACCAGACGTCCGGATTTGCGCACCCGCGGCAGTACGTCGGCCTTGATATGCAAATCGCTGCCCTCCACCTTGGTCACAACTTCAAAATATTTATGAATCTTCGGCGGTCCTCCGCGGCGGGGGGAGTCGGCGACTTCTACTTTTGCACTTTGCGATTCTTTAGTCATGCGGTCGTTATCCTTGTTGCTAAAAAAATAAAACTTACAACACCCTAACTTAAAAAGCCAGCCCATCCAGGGTTTTTAACCCCAGCGTTTCCTGTACAAAAAACGGTTCCGCAAATGGGCGGCGAATGGTCCCGCCGAAATATCCGTTGATATTCTCAACGTATTTGAGGATTTCCCATTGCGCTTCTACGGCTCTTCCCGCACTGAACTGAGATGCGTAACACCGCACGGCCTGACGTTTTATATCCATGGTGTCCGCAACATCCACGCAGAAAGAGGCCGGAAAATTAAACCGCAGGTGCGAACAGAAATAGTAGATTAATCGCGGTGGATAAAAAGGTTCACCGGGAATATTGGATTTAGTCAGCTTGGCGTCAAACCGCGCGTCTTCCGCGATTTGCGTCACTTGACGATGATCCGGATGAGCGTCATTCGGGTAGGGAAGAAATACGATATCCGGTCGAAGGCGGCGAAACACCGAAGCGGTCGCGTGGCGGGCGGCAATGCTCCATGTCACTTCACGATTTTTCAGGCCCAGTGCCACGCGCGTGGCACCCAAAATTCCGGCGGCCGCGGCGGATTCCGCGGCCCGCGTTTCCGGCGTACCGAAAGGCGTCGGTTCCCCGTTGGTCATGTCCAGCAAAGTCACGTGATGCTTCTGGCGTGTCAGCAGTGCAATCGTAGCGCCCATAGCGAGTTCCTGATCGTCGGGATGGGGTCCAATTACCAGAATGTTCATAGCATCAAGCCCCATAAGCGCTGCGGAATTTAATTTCGCGGCCTGGTGAGAAGCACCCCATCAGCGGGATTCAAAGGATTTCCAGTGCTGATTGCGCGGCCCGATATATTCCGCGCGGGGTCGGATAAGCTTGTTATTCGAATATTGCTCCAGGATGTGGGCAATCCATCCGCTGGTGCGGCTGATGGCGAAAATCGGGGTAAAAAGATCAGCCGGTATGTGCAGGTAGTGGTACACCGAGGCGCTGTAAAAATCGACATTCGGTTTTAGATTTTTGGTTCGTACCACCATGTCTTCAATGCGCACGGACATTTCATACCAGCGCTGCTGCCCGGTCAGCGTGCCGAGCTGGCGTGACATTTCCTTCAGGTGCCGCGCGCGGGGATCACCGTTTTTATATACCGCGTGTCCAAAACCCATAATTTTTTCATGGTTATCCAGCTTGGCCCGGATATAGGCGTCCACGGTGTCCGGGTTGCCGATTTCATTAAGCATCCGCATGACCTGCTCGTTGGCTCCCCCGTGCAGCGGGCCTTTTAAGGCGCAAATGGCGGCGACCAGTGCTGAGTGCATATCGGTCAGCGTCCCCGCCGCGACGCGCGCCGCGAAGGTACTGGCATTTAATTCGTGATCGGCATGGAGAATATAGGCTTTGTCCAGGGCACGGGTGGCCAATGGTTCGGGTGAACGTCCGGTGAGCATGTATAAAAAATTGGCCGCCAGGTTCAAGTCGCGCCGTGGTGCCAGGGGTTCGCGGTCGTTACGGATACGATCATACGCCGCTACGACGCCGGCCATCTGGCCCAGAATCCGCACGGATTTTCGCTGATTGGCCGCTGCGGACATATCTTCTGATTCGGCGTCAAACATGGCCATGGCGCTGGCGGCGGTGCGCAAAGCTTCCATCGGTGTGCTGCGACGGGGAAAGGACTTCATCATGGCCAGAAGACCTTCAGGCAGGAGTGCCTGCTCCGCGATGGATTGTCGCAAATCGTCCAGCTCCGCACGCGTGGGCAGCCGAGCGTTCCAAAGCAAAAATACCACTTCTTCAAACGTGGAATTTTCCGCCAGTTCGTCGATGGTAATACCGCGATAGGTGAGCACGCCGTTTTCAATTGAGCAAATCGAAGAGCTTAACGCCACGATGTCGCGCAGGCCTCCGCTGGTTGCGGCGACGGTAGTCAGGGGGGTCTGGGTCATACGATTACTCCTGAACGCACATCAGAGGTGCTCATAATACACGCTGCGGGTGGAATCGTATAGTTTTCAGCGCCGTTTTCAGTACAATAGTTTTCAGCGCAATAAAAAAGCCGTGTGGAGGAGGGTAGGTCCACACGGCCTGGCGGAGGAGGAAACGAGTTTAAGCGATAGTGTATGGTGCAGATCTCACCAGCACAGACCTCCACGTTGTGCCCGGGAAGCGGCGGGCCTGCGCCATACACGATCCATATTTACTTGTCACATTCGAGCACCGTCACGTTCTTTCGGTCTCGACGTTCTTGCATTCTCTGTCACTCCCGCGGTCCTTGCCGCACGTTAGATATATTGCAACTCTCGTGCCAGTACGACATACGGCGGATTTTTTTTGGAGAATCTCCGGACAATTGCGGCCCATAATTTTATGAAGTGGATTTTATATGGAAAAAGCAGGACGTTTTGCCTGATTATTGGACAGACTCGCTTCAAGAATCAATAGGACGTTGAAAATAGGCATGTACGGCGGGCCGACATCCTGATAATCCCGTGCCTAAAGTTAGTGCAGTAGCAGCTTGGACTGCTTATACGCAACGCAATGCCCTGCTTCCGCCTGACATCGCATGGGCGCAATTCTAAGATTTGCGGGAATGGCTCCGGCAAGCTAAAACTGTTGCCGCACGCAGTGTCGTGCGCCGGGAAACTTGCCGGCTTTTCAGAAGCGACCGGCTCAATCACTATAAGGATCCGTTGTGAAGACACCCAGCACCACGAAGATCGGCCCATTTGACCCGCTGACAAAAATTGAACATTTGGGTCTGATCGCGCTGCTGATCGGCGTGCTGGCTTTCGGCTGCGTTACGGAAGTTCGGTCCGCGTTTCTTAGCCGACGAATGACGGATGTTGACACCTATTTTCGCGCCGCCTGGGCCGTGCGTGTGCACAAAGATCCCTACAACGTCACCGATACCAATGGCTGGCATTACAATTATCCCCCTCTGCTGGCAACGCTTTTGTATCCCCTGGCCGACGCACCGGCTAAATTCGGCCGCGCGGGGTTACTGCCCTATCCCGTTTCCGTGGCGGTCTGGTTTCTTATCAGTATTGCCTGTATCTGGTGGGGGAGCCACGCGCTGGCGCAAGCCCTGGAAAAAACGTGTACCGATCCCGCCGTGCGCAACATGCCGCGCTTTTGCCGCAGGTGGTGGGCGCTGCGGATTATTCCGATATTGATCTGCCTTCCGGCCATTGGCCGGGCGGTCGTGCGCGGACAGGTCAATAGCGTCCTTTTGATGCTGTTTTGCTTTGCCGGGGCTGCTCTGGCCACCCGAAAACGCTTCTGGGCCGGATGTGCCACGGGTCTGGCGGCAGCGTTAAAAGTTTTTCCCGGATTTTTAATTCTCTATGGAATATCGCGCCTGCGGGGAACTTATCTTCTGGGTATGGCGGCGGCGTTGGTTGCCGGCTTGCTGGTTGTCCCAGGGATTATCATGGGGCCGCACCATATGGTGGCCGGGTATCGTCGTTTTGCGCAAGTGGTTTTAGAGCCGGCTTTTGGATTGAATCATAACGCTTCCCGTGACAAGGAACTTTTGGATGTTAATAAGACTGATTCAACAAGCTTTGAAGCGATGATTGATCATACGCTTTACATTGGCCGCCACGCCCCGGCCCCGGCAAAATGGATGAAATTGGCGCATTGGGGAATATCGGCTGTCCTTGTGGCCATCACGCTGCTGGTGGAATTTATGCGACGAAAAGATGATCCGATTTTTCGCAACCTGTTCCTTGGTGTGCTGATCACCATCATGATGCCGATTATTCCCATTTGTCACCCGCACTATTTCTGTATGGTGCTGCCCCTGATTACAGCGCTTCTGGCGGCGCGCTGGGAACAGGACCGAATGCTTCCTCTGGGGGGGGCGTTGGGCTGGGTGCTGATTTTTTTTGCCGCCTCACACATTATGACGGTGCTGCCGCCGCCGTTTTATATTCTTCGCGGTCTGGGATTGGTTACATATTCCGCGTTAGCACTTTGGGCGGTAGGATTATTTACCATGTGGCATTGGGAAACACCACGCGAATGGCAGGCGGCTGCGCCTGTTGCATAACTTAGACGTTGAACTGGAACTGCAAGGTTGCGGAGCAGAGTGCCGGTTGGAACTTCCCAAACCGGTCATGAACGGATAAATTCGTCGTGATGGCGGTTGCCGTGGGCCGCACGAGCCGGCCCACGTGACACTGTTTTGGAGCTTTTATGCAAATGAATCCCTGGGTGCCGACATCCAACCGGTATGAGGCAATGGTATACAACCGCTGCGGTAAATCCGGACTTAAGCTGCCGGCAATTTCCTTGGGATTGTGGCATAACTTCGGCGGGGTGGATCTGCTTGAAAATCAACGCGCCATGCTGCGTTGTGCCTTTGACCTGGGCATTACCCATTTCGATCTGGCTAATAATTATGGACCACCACCCGGATCAGCCGAGGAAAACTTCGGGCGCTTATTGCAGCAGGATCTGCATCCGTGGCGGGATGAACTGATTATCTCCACCAAAGCCGGTTACACGATGTGGTCCGGGCCGTATGGTGATTGGGGGTCGCGCAAGTATCTGCTGGCCAGCCTGGATCAGAGCCTGCAACGCATGGGCCTGGATTATGTGGATATTTTCTATTCCCATCGCCCCGATCCGGAAACGCCCCTGGAAGAAACCATGGGTGCTTTGGACGCGGCCGTGCGGCAGGGCAAAGCGCTTTACGTGGCGCTGTCAAACTATAAACCCCCTGAGGCCCGACGGGCGTTTGCGATTTTGAAATCCCTCGGTACGCCCTGTCTGATTCATCAGCCGCGCTATTCCATGCTTGAACGCTGGGTTGAAAGCGAACTGCTGGATGTGCTGGGGGAACAAGGAGTGGGAGCGATTGCGTTCTGCCCGCTGGCGCAAGGGCTATTGACCAATAAATATCTTACGGATATTCCGGAAGACTCGCGGGCTGCAAAATCGTACAGCTTTCTCAAGGCCGACAGAATTACCGCGCAATTGCAAAGTCGTATCCGAACGCTCAATGAAATTGCCTTAGCCCGGGGCCAGAGCCTGGCCCAGATGTCCCTGGTCTGGGTGCTGCGCGACGCGCGCGTAACCTCCGCACTGATTGGTGCCAGCCGGGTGTCGCAAATTCAGGAAAATGTTAAAGCCCTTAGCAATCGCACCTTTACCGCCGAGGAGTTGAAGGCTATTGATCATGCGTTGGAAAGCTGATATCGGTACGCGTTACGGAATACGGAATTAAAAAGATGGTGCACAACAATTCGGCTCTTGATCCGCGCAACGAACAGCCGGTAACGCCCGCAACGGCCCCGGCGGATGTGCTGACATTTCATGCCCCGGCAAAATTAAATCTGGGTCTGCGGATATTTCCACGCCGCCCGGATGGATTTCACGATATTGAATCCTGGTTTGTCCCCATTTCCCTCTGCGACACGCTGGTATTCCGCAAGGCCGAAACGCTGACTCTGAAGCTCACCGGTTTGGCGGCGGAACTTTCAGATGAGCCGGAAAAAAATCTCGTGGGCCGCGCGGCGCTGGCGTTGGCTGACGCAGCCGGCGTGGCCGCCCACGCACAGATTCATCTCCATAAGCTTATTCCCGCCGGAGGTGGTTTAGGGGGCGGAAGTTCCGATGCCGCAACGACTTTGCTGGCATTGAAACACTTATGGAATCTTCCGATTTCCACGGCAGAATTGTCAAAGCTCGCCGCGTCGCTGGGCAGTGATGTGCCATTTTTTATTCATGGGCAGTCGGCGGTGTGCCGCGGGCGCGGGGAAGTTATCGAGCCGTTGCCATTCCATCGCCCTTTATTTGCGGTGTTAATCATTCCCCCCTACGGTACCAGCACCCGCGATGTCTATCAGGAATTTGATCATCAAGCCGCAGCGGTGGATAGCACACCAATCCGCTGGCAGGAAATAGCGCGTTTGAGCGCTGCGGAAATCAGTGCCGCGATTCGCAATGATCTTGAAGCCCCCGCATTTTCCGTCACGACCGCTCTTCGCGCCTTACGCGATAAAATCACAGCGTTAGTCAATCGCCCCGTGCATCTTAGCGGCAGCGGCTCAACATTTTTTATCCTGTCCGACCAAGCCGCCGAAGCCGAATCCTTAGCGGAAACCCTTGGACACAATCTGCCCGAAAACGTCCGCGTTCTGCCCGTTGCCTTATTTGCCCGAAATCCAATGGCGGATCAGCGGTAGTACGGGTTCGCCTTGTGGCGAGTAGGCTCCGTAGTCGGTTGGTTTACAGCCCGGATACCATTCCCAGATAAAAGCGCCCACAAAAGAACTTTCGGGCAATTTCCGCCAGACGCGTACAAACGCCTGATAGGCAATGGCCTGATTGGACGGATTGATCAGCCCCGTGCCAACATAATCCCATGGCTTGGCCAACGTGTTGTCCAGATTATCCCAACCGATTTCGGTAAACAGCACCGGCTTTCGTTCGCGTGCGGCGAACGTCAAAATGCGATTTTTAATGCGTTGCCAGTGGGCGACGACTTCGGCGACGGAAGGATCCTTGGAATCGGAAAGATCGTAATAGGAATTCATACCGATGTAATTAAGCTGTGGCCAGAAATGAACATACTGATAATGATCCCAGTTCGCGCTGTAGGTAAGTTTGCCGGTAAAGCGCAGCCGCACCAGTCGGATTATGCGCAGCCATTGTGTGTTAAAAGGTTCGGTGGAAAGCAACTCGCTGCCCACACAGAAAACATTCACGTGCGCTTGCTGCGCCCAGGTGGCAGCCGCCAGAATGTAGGCGCGGTAGCGGGTAAACCAGAGGCTCCAGCTTTTGGGTTTTATGACCCCGCGCCAATCGTTGCCGGTGGCATGATTCAATAACACGATAGGCATAAGCATCGTGTGGATGCCCAGATGATGGGCCGCCAGAAGTACCTCATGTATCTGCAGAGGTGTCAGTGAAACCTGCGGATCGATATGAATATTGTCGGCATGGACATCATGCTGCCGGGCGTTGATGACAAAGTTAATCCAGGTACAACCCATGGCTCGCAGCTTTACGATGCAGCGCAGATATCCGGATATTCCGCGGGGATTATCCAATTGCATTGAAAAACCACGGATGGGCGGCACACCGGAAATCGGATAATGCAGCGGCGGCAACGGTGCTAAGCGCTGGGTGAGCGGCCGCTGCGGGCTGCCCATGCCGCTGACGTTTAATACAAACGCCGTTACACTCCATACGATTGTGCCGACCAGTATGCTTGCAGCGAATCTTCGGACCAAAGCATGATCTCCGAGTTAAAATAATAGCGAGCATCCTGCATCGCCAGGCTTCCAAGCACCGCCTAGTCCGCAGTCGGATGGGGCGCTGACTGCAAATAGAAATACAACGCATAAATTTGGCTGGCAAAGCGGTATTTTCCACGTCCCATCTCCGAGGATTGCTGCACCACGCCCAACTGTTTCATCTTCTGTAGAAAATTATCCAATACTCTGGCTTCGTCGGACGAGACTCGGTCCACCAGTTCAGCTTTGGAAAAATGCAACTGCAAGGGCGCGATTACCATCCGTTTCAATATCCGCCGGTAACGCTTGCTCCAGATGGCATCGAGCACCTTCGGCTCGATGTATTTTACGCCGATGATCTTCGCCGCCGCGACTATGCCGGCAAGGGCATCGTTTTCGTCAATGACGCCGTCGGTATCAGTCTTGAATACTGCGTCACCAATCTCGTGGAGGAACACCGGGTATCCGCCGGAAAAGCGCCACAACAAATCCAGCGCTCCGGGCAAAATACGCACATTGACCTTCGCCAGAGCCTGTTGATAAAATTGTCGCGTCTCCGCTTCGTTGAAGGCAGTTATGTTGATAACATCAAATACGCGATCGAGCGATGGCTGCTTCTGAATCAGCTGGCTCCGCCGCTCGGGCATACCCGCCAGTATCAGGGTCAGGGGCAGATTCTCGCGGCCGGTTGCCAATTCATCCACAAAGCTTTTAAGCCAATTGGCGAACGCTCTATCCGCCGCCAGACCATTCAGGTCATCCAATACAATCATCAATCCTTTTCGATGAGAGCTGATCTGCGCCAGAAGCTTTTGCAGCGTCGGCCCCAGTGTCCCTACGGCTTGCGCCAGGTCCCGCGGCGATGCCTCGAAAGCCAGCGAAACGCCGAACAGGCCGACCTCACGAACATTATTGCCCAGAAATTTCTTGACGCCCTCAAACCAACTCCGGTCCTGACTGACCTGCAAGAGCCGCTCGAATATGCGGCGCACCATTTCCTCTAAAGACGTCACGCCGCCGAGAAATACATGCAAACCCAACACCTCATGTTTCTCCTCCGCAATGCGCAATGCCATGCGGCATAGCGAGCTTTTGCCGATGCCGCGGTCCCCGGAAATGAAGATACGCTCGATCATTTTTTTTGACGCGGACTTTGCCACGCGGTCCACAATTTCAGTGATCTCCCGCTCTCGACCTGCGAAAAATTCAATGGGAACAGGCACGCCCGGCGTGAAAGGTGAATATTCCCTGGCCATGTGAATCTCCTGTTCGTCGCGCCGGTCAACGATCCGCGGCCTGCCGACCGACACTCCATTATGCCTGTGCCCGTGGATTGGTCAAAGGCCTCGCTCATGCGCAGGCAAGATGCGGTGGTGCGGCGAGATCGTCGAAATGCGATCATACGTCAAAAAGTCTACCCCCTGTGACTGGCGGCTTTCCGCTATCCGCCAGTCTTCTTCATTCCATTTCGGAAACCATGTATCGCCTGTGACCTGGGTCTGGCACTTTATAATGCTGATATACATGCGATCCGCCAGCGGTAGCGCCAAGGTGTAAATTTCCGCGCCGCCCACAACAAATAGTTCCTGTTCGCCCGCTTGCTTGGCCGCCGCAAGAGCTTCCTGAAGTTGCGTAAACCACTGCGTGTCAGCAGGAGTGGGATCTGGAATTCGGCGGCTAAGTATCAGATTGCGACGCCTGGGCAGCGGCCGGCCGATGGAGTCAAAGGTTTTTCGCCCCATCAAGACACAGTGGCCCATGGTTAGGCGTTTGAAGTGCTGAAGATCCTCAAGCACATGCCATGGGAGTTGTCCTTTCCAGCCAATAACACGCTCCGGCGTCATCGCGGAAATAAGACTGATGAGCATCAAGCACCTGTTGTAAAAATCGCGCCAGGAATGTACCGCCACTCCGGATCGCATTTCCAAACTGGGCGGACGGCCAATCGCTGTTCCGCACCCAGTTGGTGTTTACGCAATTTTACGCCAAAATTCTGGTGCGTCCATAAAAGTGATCGAGTGTTCTGCCACTGCAGTAAACAAGGATACGTCATCAGAACGCGTGGCAAGAGGGCGTTGCGGATTGAGGGGGATTCAGTCTTAAATTTCGGCACGCTGTAGGCGGCCTAAATAGGCCGTAAAAAAGACCGCAGATTACGGGGATTACGCGGATCAACGCTGGTTTTCTGTGTTCCGGGACCTCGACATGCCCCGCTGACAACGCAGTTTTGACGCCTGTCATGCCAATCAGAACCACTTTTTTCCGCCGCCAATACCGCAACGATCCCAAACCAATCGTCCCCGCATCCGCGTTATCCGCGTAATCTGCGGTTCTCTCCCTTATTGTTCAATCTGCAAAGCAAGGGCATTGCGGAAACGAATTGCCGGTGTACTTGACAGTCCAGTCTCACGGTATAGCATTTTCCTCAGGCACGGAAAATAAGGTTAGCTACTTTTACGCCGAATAAAATGTCCAAACGCGGGAAAATATCATTATGACCGTCAAGAGAATCAGGACCAACCGGCAGATCCAAGCGTGATTCCGGGTTTCCCGCAACGGCGAGCTTTCATATAATCGTCCTGGCTTTTGGAGTGCGGCAATGTCGATGGTGATGTTTACCGTTTTGTACCCGGAACTTGGTGCCGCGGAGACACGATGTATTATCTTGCAATCCGGCGGCCGTTGGCACCGGCGTGAGGGGAAGGAAGAAGAATTTGCGTTATTCGAATTATATTGCGCCGAGCCGAGCTGCGACTGCCGACGGGCAATGTTCAACGTGGTATCCAAGCGATTGGGTCGGCATGTCGCGACCATCAGCCACGCATTTGATCCCCCCGGAGAAAAATCCGCAGTTTCGGAACAGACATTTCTTGATCCACTGAATCGGCAGTCTGATTTATCCGAAGACCTGCTGGCTATTTTTACGCAGCGGGTCCTGATGGATTCCGACTATTGCAAGCGACTGGAGCGGCATTACGCCATGTTTAAGGACGTTGTGAATAACTGGCATCATCCCCTGCACGAAAAAATTCGCCCCTATTTTGACGAATTAGAGTACGAACCACGAAGGAAAATTTCGGATATTCCCTCATGGCACGTCCGAAATCGTATAAGGAAAAACCGCCGCAATCGCAAGTAATAACCAGGACAATGTTTGTGATCGTATCCCGGCCCCCGCCTCACTCCTGATCTTCGCGCAACTTGGCCAAAACGGAATAGTCTTCCAGCGTGCTGGTGTCCCCGACGGCCTGTTTCCCGGCGGCGATGTCACGCAGCAGGCGCCGCATGATCTTGCCCGAGCGGGTTTTGGGCAGCATTTCCGTGAATCGCACTTCATCCGGGCGCGCGATGGCACCGATTTCCTTGGTCACCCAGGCTTTTAATTCCTGTTTCAGCGCGTCATCGGTGGCAATTCCCGCCTTGACAGTTACAAACGCGCACAGGGCCTGCCCTTTAAGCTCATCGGGTCGGCCAACCACGGCAGCTTCCGCAACTTTGCTGTGGGCCACAATCGCGCTTTCAACTTCCATAGTGCCCAAGCGATGGCCCGCAACGTTGACCACATCATCAACGCGGCCCATGACCCAGAAGTAGCCGTCTTTGTCCCGCCGCGCTCCGTCGCCCGTGAAATAATAGGGGGGAATATCACTGTAATATTGTTTCTTAAAACGCTCATCGTCTCCATACACCGTGCGCAACATGCTGGGCAACGGTTTGCGGATGACCAGATACCCCCCCGTGTCCGCGGCCACTTCCTGCCCGTCCCGATCTACTACAGCCAGATCCACCCCAAAAAATGGGATGGCACAACTGCCCGGCTTGCCCGGTGTGATCCCCGGCAGGGGCGTACACATAATAGAACCGGTTTCCGTCTGCCACCAGGTATCCACAATGGGGCAGCGCTGGGAACCAATCACGCGGTAATACCACATCCACGCTTCCGGGTTGATCGGCTCGCCCACGGTTCCCAGCAAGCGGAGGCTTGATAAATCATGGCGTTGCGGATACTGATCACCCCATTTTACAAAGGCTCGGATGGCCGTGGGGGCCGTGTAAAACACACTCACACGGTACTTTTCAACGATACTCCAGAACCGGTCCATATCCGGCTGATTGGGTGCGCCTTCATACATAACCACACTGGCCCCACAGGCCAGCGGGCCGTAGACCATATACGTATGCCCCGTTACCCAGCCGATATCCGCGGTACACCAGTAAATATCTTCTTTTCTTAAATCAAATACATATTTACATGTCAGATAAGCGCCCAGCAAGTAGCCGGCGGTGGTGTGCACCACACCCTTAGGCTTGCCGGTGGTGCCGCTGGTGTACAAAATAAAGAGCATGTGCTCGCTGTCCAGTGCGGCGGGCGGGCAATGTTCGGAGCTGCCCGAGACAAAATCCTCGTACCACACATCCCTTCCGGGCTGCATGGTGATATTCTGGCCTGTGCGTTTAACCACAATACAGTGTCGCACACAAGGGGCTTTGGCCAGCGCCGCATCGGCATTATTTTTCAGTTCCACAATTTTGCCGCGCCGCCACCCGCCGTCGGCTGTGATTAATGCCACAGCTTGCGCATCATTCATACGATCCGCCAGTGATTCAGCCGCAAAACCGCCGAAAATAACGGTATGTACCGCTCCAATTCGGGCGCAAGCCAGCATGGCCACGGCGGCCTGGGGAATCATGGGCATATAAATCGCTACGCGATCGCCGGACCGCACGCCGTGCGATTTCAGCGCATTGGCCAGGCGGCAGACTTCCTTGAGCAATTCAAGATATGTTAATGTTTTGGTATCACCTGGTTCGCCCTCCCAGAGAATGGCAGGTTTGTCGCCCCGTCCCGCATCCACATGCCGGTCCAGACAATTTTGCGCAATGTTGATTTTCCCGCCGGTGAACCATTTCACAAAAGGGGACTTGCTGTCATCAAGAACATGGCTGTAGGGTGTCAGCCAAGCCAGGTCTCCCGCCATCTCCGCCCAGAATTCCTGGGGGTGGTCAATGGACTTGCGGTACATGCTTTCATATTGTTCCTGAGAGCTGATATTGGCTTTGGCAGTAAAGGATGCCGGGGGAGCAAACGTGCGATTTTCATGCATGATCGATTCAATATTTGCACCAACGGACATAATGGCTCCTCATGAATTCCGGCGATTGACGCCCAATGGATGACACGGCGTAGTATAATAACCACCGCCCGAATAAAAAGCACGGCTTAGTAAATAAGCTTGGCAAATAACGATAGCAGGCATGGCACGCCGGTCGCTCCCCACACCGGGCCGAAAAAATATCGCACAAGCCGCCGGCTATGCCGGTGGTGGAACGCAACCGGTTGGAGGCGCTTAGTCGCGCGTCCGAGTAATCGCAATCCCGGCCATGGCTTGGACAGGCTCCCTGGGGGTGATGGAGAATTAAGGTTTTCCAAGATCACCATGAGCCAGTTTCAACAGCAATAAAGCGGTCAGTTTGGCGCGCTGCGCCAATGTGGGTAACGAAATCTGCTCGGCTGAGCTGTGAATGCCGACGCCTACCGGCCCCAATGTGTCAATGGTCGGCAGGCCCGCAGCTGATAAGCGGTTGCCATCACAGGCTCCGCCGCTGTCGCGCCAGGTAAGGGGTATACCCAGTTCCATTGAACATTGGGCCGCGCGCTTAAACCACAGGGCATGGGCCTCATCAAAAATCCTGGGTGGGGCATGAAATTCGCCATGCAGTTCAACGGTAATGCCGTCCGTTCGGGCGGCTTGTTTGATAATGGCATCAAGCTCCCGGTGAATTTGACCCTGATGTTCCGGCAACCGACAACGGATATTGACGCGGGCTATCGCCAGATCCGGCACAATGTTTAATGCCCCGCCGCCTTCGATGCGTCCAATGTTCACCGTTATATCCGGCCCGCGGTCGTTGAGCTTATTTAACGCCAGAATAATGTGCGACAACGCAACGATCGCACTGCGGCCGGCGTGGAAATCTCTGCCGGCGTGCGCTGCTTTTCCCCTGACGACAAAAACAAAATTCCCGGAGCCTTTCCGTGTCCCCACCAGGCTGCCATCGGGTAGCGCTGGTTCAAAAAGCAACCCTAGAATTTTGCCTTGGGCCGCGGAGAGAAACAGCGGGGCCGAGCCGGGCGAACCAATTTCCTCATCAGGATTCAGCAACACCTCCCAGCCGATATTGCCCGCATACGGCGACCGCTCCAGCGCCTCCAACGCGATAAGCATAACCGCCAATCCACCCTTGGCATCCGCCACACCCGGGCCGCAGAGAGTCTGCGGGTCAATGCGGCGCGCCTGCTGAAACGTGCTGTCCGCCGGGTACACCGTATCAAAATGAATCCCCAACAACACCGGCCGCGGGAGTTGCGGGCGCGCCTTTATCGACAGCGCCACCCCCAGCGGCTCTGCGGCCATGCGCCCATCCGCCTTGATAATTTGTCGGGGCGGCAGTGGGATACGCGTGATGGGTTGCCGCAATACGGCGAACGCATCGGTGAGTTCCTGCACCATGCGGTCAAGACCGGCGATGTTGCAACTGCCGGAGTTAATGGCCGCCCAGCGTGACACGAGACTTTCCATGCGCGGTTGCTGGGCGTCAATCCAGGCAAGTATCGGTGCGTAATCCGCCATTACAGCCCTCGGACACACGTTAAATCAGATCCTGCAGATCAATGGCGCTCCCGTCGCCGTCCGCGATCCTCACCGCGCGGGTGCCATTCCGGTGCATCGCGCGGCGGCCGGGGCAAAGCATCCGGACGATCCCCATGCCAGAATCGCGCCTCCGGAGGTGGCTGTCCCGGATAATAGCGCCACCGATCGTCCGGACCCCGGTAATAGTAAACATGACGATCAGGATCAAAATAATAATTGAATCCGATAACTGGGGCCGGCCGGGGCAGATACAGGGGCACCGGACCGCGCCAGAACACAGCACCCGGCGGTGGCGGCGAAGGGCAATAGCGCCAGCCGTAGCTGGGGTAATAGCAGTAATAGGCCTGGAGCTGCGGGTCATAATAATACTCATAGGCATAGGGACCAGGTTGCTCAACGACAACCCCGCTCCGCCAGTATCCGCCCGCCCAGTAGCTGTCGCACCCGGCCAGGGCCATAGCCCCCATGCAAAGCAGCATCGCTGGGAAAATACGTTTGATCTGTCTGGCGTGCATATAAGGTACCTCCTTTCACTTCCGATAAGTTAACTCTCTATTATATCGTCCCGATTGCATTGAAGCTCCATGCACCGGGTAGTATGATAAAATTCCGGTGATAGATTTGATGACACAGGCAGCAGAGATAAAAATTAAAATATGCGGTATCACGCGCCGCCAGGACGCGCTGGCAGCGCTGGAACACGGGGCAGATTTTATCGGTCTGAACTTCTATGCCGGTCCGCGGAAGCTGACGATCCGGCAAGGGGCAGAAATTTTCCCCAGCATAAATAATATTCACCACGTCGTCGCACTGGTTGACCTTAGCAGCCCTGAAGGTTTTGCCACTGCCAGTCAGTTGGCCGAGAAATTCGGCGTGCGAAACTTCCAGGTCTATGGCAACCTCGCCGCCGCAAAATCGCTATCTGTCAAAGACGCCCGGTATTGGCCGGTATTTCGCATCGCTCAACGCGAGGATTTGCGCACGCTTCACGATGGCTTACGGCAACTTCCGGTTTCCGCCAGTACCATCCTGCTGGACGCCTGGTCCACGCGCGGCCAGGGCGGCACCGGTGAGCAAATTGATCTATCCTGGCTTTCTGAGGCGCAAAAAGCCGATGAATTACGGAATCTTCCGCCCATAATCCTCGCCGGCGGCCTGACCGCCGAAAATGTCGCCCATGTTATAAATACGGTGCATCCTGCGGCGGTGGATGTTTCCAGCGGCGTGGAAGTTGCGGGGCAAGCCGGTATAAAAGATCACACCAGAATGCGTGCATTTATCAGGGCTGTTCGACTGTGATATAATTGCCGACTTGTATCCGTTCAGCCCGTACCGCTGCCGGATAGGTTTGAACAGGATAGGCGTGTGACTGCTCCATTTTCTTTACCGTTAGCCAATGCGGAAAACCGCCCCGATTACATGCAGCCGGGCCGCAAGCCGTCCTGGCTGAAAGTGAAACTCCCCGCCGGGCCCGGCTACACGCGTGTGCGGGAAATTATCGATGAGCATCGCCTGCACACCGTTTGCGAATCCGCCAAGTGCCCGAACATGGGAGAATGCTGGGGCCGGGGCACCGCCACGATCATGATTTTAGGGGATGTCTGCACCCGCAGTTGCGGATTCTGTCATATTAAAACCGGCCGACCTCCCATCCTGGACCTTGATGAACCGCGCCGCGTGGCCCAGTCGGCAGCGATTATGAAACTGCGGCACATTGTCATTACCTCCGTCAATCGCGATGAACTCAAAGACGGCGGCTCAACCATCTGGGCGCAAAGCATCCTCGGCGTGCGGGAAGCTTCGCCAGGTACCACCATCGAAGTGCTGATTCCAGATTTCTGCGGCCACTGGGATGATCTGAACCGCGTACTGGACGCCCGTCCGGACATTCTGAACCATAACATAGAAACGGTTCCCAGCCAATATTTCCGTGTCCGCCCGCAGGCCAAATATGCCCGCTCCCTGGAACTGCTGTGCCGTGCCAAGGATCGCGGCTTTACCACCAAAACCGGCTTAATGCTCGGCATCGGCGAAACCGACGAGGAACTCGAACAAACGCTGAAAGATATTCGCGCTGTCAATGTGGACATCCTCACCCTGGGGCAATATCTGCAACCCACCCGCGAACACCTGCCCATTGATCGCTGGGTAACCCCGGAACAATTCGCCGACTGGAAAACAACAGCCCTTAACCTCGGCTTCTCCGTCGTCGAATCCGGCCCCCTCGTCCGCTCCAGCTACCACGCCGACGAACAAGCCGCCCGAACCGTCCACGCATCTGCATCCGTGTAATCCGCGCAGTGGACGATCTACCGATAATCAATCGACTACCTCGGCCCAGCCACACCGGATCTTATGCCTGCTAACATTCCGCTTGTCGGCAAAGCCCTAGGCCTTGCACGGCGGGAATACGAACGCCTCAAGCTTGGGCTTGAGGTCGCCGGTGGCACCGACAAATACGGGTGGTTCCTTAAATACGCCGATACTCGCCGAGTCCCGAATGGGATCCTCCCGCCACTAGCCGGAAAATAAATTTGCCGTACAATTTCCACTTATGGCCAGTCCCAGATCTGAACTTGAACTCATATTGAATCGGCGAGGCCGAAAAATGATTGAAACGCGGCAGTGCGGCCCAGACGATATGGAACGCGTAGAATGATTGAACCCGAACCCTTGAAAGGGGCAACGTCGTGACTAGCGTCGCCATAAATCCGAAGGTACTGCAATGGGCTTTGATTCGCTCCGGCGATCCTTCCGCGCTTAAGCGAAAGTTTGCAAGACTGGAGGACTGGCTGGCAGGAAACGCTTCGCCTTCGCTTCGGCAACTGGAGGATTTTGCCCGCGCATCGCGCGTGCCCGTGGGGTTTCTGTTTCTCAATGAACCGCCTGAGGAAAATCTTCCCATCCCGGACTTGCGGACGTTCCAGGGACGTGGCGTAGCAATACCCAGCCCGGATTTGCTGGATACTGTTTACCTTTGCCAGCGGCGGCAAGCATGGTATCAGGAATATGCCCAGGAAAACGGGGAAGAGCCGCGGAACTTCATCGGGTCGTTAACGGTGCGATCGGCTCCTGAAAAGGCCGCCTCCCAGATCGAAAATGTCCTCGGCTTCGGAGTCAGCAGCCGCAAGCAGTGTCCAACTTGGAGCGACGCCCTGCGGTTATTCATTCAGAGAGCCGAAGACGCCGGCATCCTGGTGATGGTCAGCGGTGTCGTGGGAAGCAACAACACGCGGAAGCTTGACCCGCAGGAATTTAGAGGCTTTGCCCTGGCGGACAAGCTTGCGCCCCTGGTATTCATCAACGGAGCAGACACCAAAGCCGCCCAGATGTTTACGCTGGCGCATGAATTGGCCCACCTGTGGCTGGGAGAATCGGCTGTTTCCAACGCAGGCTTGGCGGTGCCGGCTGGGCAGGCCGTTGAGGTGTGGTGTAACAGAGTCGCCGCCGAACTGCTGGTGCCGCTTGTCGAATTGAGAAAGCAAGTGACCGGTGCGGGACAAGCTCTTTCCATGTTGGACGCCCTGGCTCGCGTATTCAAGGTCAGTACGCTGGTCATCCTGCGCCGCCTTATGGATGCCGAGTGCATCAGCCGCGGGCAATTTCAGATTAAATACGACGCCGAAGTTGAGCGGTTAAGGAAGCTACAGCGACCCGGTGGCGGCAACTTCTATCTAACCCAGGCGGCACGCCTGAGCCGACGATTCGCTCGCGCCGTGGTAACCAGCACGCTGGAAGGCCAAACGCTTTATCGCGACGCTTTTCAGATGCTGGGGATCAAAAAAGAACAGACGTTTCGCACCCTTGGGGCGGAGCTGGAGGTTGTCGGCTGATGGCTTATCTTCTGGACGCAAATATTTTCATCCAAGCCAAGAATCTTCACTATGGAATGGACTTT
>JAKBAC010000183.1 GCA_021809365.1 Planctomycetota bacterium
TAAACTCCAAAGCCAGATGACCAGCAACATCACCAGCTTCTGTATGCCGGCCATTGTGGAGGCGTTAAGCAACCCGGCCATGGAAGATGAAGTAGCAAAAATGCGGCAGGCCTTTGAAAAGCGCGGTGCGCATATCTGGCAGCGGCTTAATGCGCTGCCGGGCTTCAAATGCGTGCGGCCCACCGGCGCATTTTACGCCTTCCCTAGCATCGCCGGAGCCTTAGGCAAGCCCCTGGGAAAAACCGCCGCCAAACCCAAAGACGCCATTGAATTTTGCCGCATCGTGCTGGATGAAGCCCACGTCGCCCTGGTACCCGGCAACGACTTCGGTTTCCCCGACCACGTGCGCTTAAGTTTCGCCACCAGCCTGGAACAAATCGACAAAGGCGTGGATCGGCTGGAAAAGCTTTTAACCGCCAGCCAATCATGAAGCGTGGCCCGGGGCCTCTGGGCGCAAAACGGTGACATCCGTCGTCGTTGGCGGAGGTGTTGCGAGAACATTTAGGGCGAGGCGTACTGTAGCATGTAATCGTTGATTGCGAACCGGTCCGGTGGTCGCGTTGGGCGACGATTTCGCGACTCCGGCGAGGAGGGATTAAAAGCCACAGAGGTCACAGAGACGGAAGATCCACAGATTTCACAGATTCCACAGATTGACGCACGATGTAAGGTTTAACGGTGTCCAGCCTTAAACTACCTGTCGTCTAGTGTATTCCAGCCGCGACTTTGCAGATACTGCGTGTGGGGTAGGTAGCTATTGTTTACTCGACGCCAACATCCATTTTTTTCATTGGGGTGGATATCAAGATGTCCAAGATGTCCAGGTTAGGGGGCTAGGTGTCCACGTTGGACATGTGGACGGAGTGTTTGATTTTGGCGGGTTTGGTTGAAGGTGGCCAAGATGGCCAAGATGTTTGTGAGCCTTAGTATTTAGGAGTTGGGAGTTAGGAGTTAGAAGGCTGGCGCAAAAGAGTGGCTGTCGCCGCAACAGAACGGCCTCCTGCGGCCGTTTAGAGCAGAGTATATGCCACGACGTACCGGGCGGGTTATTTACTTTTCGAGCAGCGACATCAATGAGCGATTGTCAAAGATCGTATTGGGGAAGCTATGGGGCGCGGAGGTAAGCGAAGAGCGAGTATTGGACAATAATTGCAGTATTGGACAGTAAATTCGGTGGGGGATTGGAGGGATCGGATCCCAGCCTGTTCATTAAGGCCCCGTGCGCCGCTGCCGCAACTTGGCCACGGCCCGGTTGCAGCGGGACTGCCGCTCGTGGATAATTCCACGGCGTCGGCGAAAGGTAGGCGATTCCCACAATGGGCTTTCAGGCTGGGCGAGAGTTGGCGAGTTGATTGGGTGATCCGTGACGCACTGGGTGGCGCACCGGAGGACGTTGCGGGGATCTTGCCGTATTTAGAGCATTTTTCCATGGATCAAAAAATACCATTCCCGGGTGCTCACTGTGGACCGCTCGCTGCCACCGACGCTCAAGGGCATATTCAAGCTGAGCATATCAGCGGAGGCGTGGCATGAGCGGCGAGATTCTGCCGGGCGGGCCGGATGATTTTCTGTTCTACGAATCCTCCGAGGGGCGAAGTCGAATCGAGGTTCGCCTGAGCGGCGAGACTGTCTGGCTGTCGTTGGGCCAGATGGCGGAACTGTTCGGGCGTGATAAGTCCGTGATTTCCCGGCACGTAGCTAACATCTTTGAGGAGGGGGAATTGGCCTCTGGGGCAGTTGTTGCAGGTTTTGCAACAACTGCCGACGATGGCAAGACGTACCAAGTCCGCTACTACAATCTTGATGTGATCATCTCAGTAGGGTACCGCGTCAAATCGCTGCGCGGCACACGGTTCCGCATTTGGGCAACGCAGCGCCTGCGGGAGTATATCGTCAAGGGCTTTACGATGGACGATGAGCGGCTCAAGCAGGCTGGCGGGGGCAACTATTTCGAGGAACTGCTGGCGCGCATCCGCGATATCCGGTCATCGGAAAGGGTGTTCTGGCGGAAGGTGCTGGACATTTACGCAACCAGCACCGATTACGACGCCAAGGCGGAAACGTCGCAGCTTTTCTTCCAGACGGTTCAGAACAAGATGCATTGGGCGATTCACGGGCAGACGGCGGCCGAGGTGATCTATAGTCGCGCCGATGCCAGCAAGCCACAGATGGGGTTGACGGCTTGGGCGGGCGACCGGGTCTGTAAAACGGATGTGGGCGTGGCGAAAAACTATCTGGCCGAAGAAGAAATCAAGGCGTTGAACCTGATCGTGTCGACGTATCTGGACTTCGCCGAGCTTCAAGCGATGAACCGCAAGCCGATGACGATGCAGGCCTGGATAAGGAAGCTCGATGATTTTCTGGCCCTGACCGACCGGGAGATTCTGAAACATGCCGGGAAGATTTCCCACGAGCAGGCGCTCACCAAAGCGGCTGCCGAATTTCAAGTGTTCAGCCAATCGCGGGCCAAACTGCCAGAGCCGGTGGACCAGCACTTTGACGATGCGGTGAATGAGGCCAAGAAGCTGGCAAAGTCTAAGCCCCCGACTTCTCCGGCAAAACGACCGAAGTCCAAGAAGGACGAGGGCGAGAAATGAGAAAGGCCGCAGCCTGCAGGCCGCACCCCTGCTGCGCCCGGCTCCGACAGGCCGCTCCGCAGAGGTGGTGGTAACGGCGGAAATGGTATCAGGGGAAAATAGAGAGTTGAACAGTAGAGCAGATACGGCTGGATCAAAGATGGCGGCTGTCGCCGAAAGGGGAAACTTCTGTTGCGGCCAGTTGACTATCTACCGGTCCGAGGTTCGCGCAACCTGGATTTATGGTGACAGTTGAAACAATTTCGACATCTTCCGCCCGATCTTCGGCGAAAAATTCCCGCCCTGCGCGCACGGCTGTACTGGCCGAGGAATTCGCGCAATCCTGGAAATCTGTGGATGTTTACAATCTCCACGGATCAGTGGCTACTGATCAGGAACTTGAAAGTTCCGAAGATTTATTCCTTAATCATTATTCATTGTTTATTGAGCGCAGCGCCGATGCTCACCGCAACACGCGGCTGCTCGTGAATTCGAGTGGCGGGATCGGGATTGGCGTACGGAATTCTCTGTAAACTCGCCGGGTGTTGACCGCGGCAGACAATTGCGCGCCGCGGCATGCACTCTACCGGGCGCGACGGGGCGAACGTGTCGTGGCATCAGATCCTATTTTCGCGGACAACTCGACGCTGCCGCATCGAGCTAATGCCGCGCATTATCGTGGGTGCGACTGGTTAATGCTTGGGTTTATGCGATGAGTCGATGATTAATATCTGGACGATCATCGCGATGCCTCCGGTTGCTGCCAGCAGGAATAAAATAATGGCCAGTCCGGGATAGCCGAAGAGACGAAAAGATGTCTTGATGCGCATCATCAGGGCGGCGCCAATAATCAGGGCTGCCAAAATCAGCCCCTGACTGATCCGGTTGGCCACCTTTTGAAATCCGGCCATCAGCTTATCTTCGTCAATGGCGTGTACCTTGAATTCCAGATCATTGTTGCCGATGGTGTCGAGAATGCGATTTACCCGCATGGGAAGCTTCTCGGCAAATTCCTTGGCGTCCATGAGGGCGCTATAAACATTTCCGCTGGTCGCGCCGTGCAAAAGCCGACGTTGCAGTATGTGCGTGGCGTTGCGGCGCAGGGATTCGTTGGGATTAAATTCGGGATCAAGTGTAGAACCCAGGCGATCAAGGTTCAGCAGGGTTTTGCCCAGCATGGTAAACTCCTGCGGCATTCGAATTCCGCAGTCCGCGGTGATGGTGCCCAATTCCAGCACCACACGTCCGACATTAATACCGTTAAGCGTGCTGTCTTTGTTGAGGGCAATTAAATCATTGACCGCACGGTTTAACTTCTTTTCATTGAAATTCTCTTTTTTCTCCCCGACATCAATCAACCGGGTTACGACCGCGTCGGTTCGGCTCTCGCTGACAGCCAGAAGCAGGTGCAGAAGCTTGTCCTGAAAGTGCGGTGAAATATGTGCCACCATCCCCAAGTCCAGCAACGCAATACCTGAGTCGTTGGTCAGCAGGACATTTCCCGGATGCGGGTCGGCGTGATAGAAGCCATCGACAAGTATTTGTTGGAGATAGGCCTGAAAAAGTTCCTCCGCGAGCATGGCGCCATCCAATTCGAGCCGGACCACCGGGCTTAATGCGGTGATTTTCTGGCCGGCGATGTATTGCATGGTCAGTACCCGCGACGTGGAAAGGTCTGCAAGCGGTGCCGGCACACGCAAATGTTTGAATTCTTTAAGATTGGCACCCAGGGTTACGAGATTACGCGCCTCCTGGCGGTAATCCAACTCGCTTAGAATCGTTCGTTCAAATTCTTCAATAATCGGGCCGAATTCGTATCGCTTGCCCATCTCGGTGTGCTGATCAAGAAAATGTGCGACCTCACGCAGAGATTCCATATCGGCGGTGACCAGTTCACGAATGCCCGGGCGCTGGATTTTAATAACCACCTCCCGTCCATCATGCAAGGTTGCGCGATGGACCTGCCCCAGCGAGGCCGCCGCCAGCGGGCGCGGCTCAATGTCCGCAAATATTTTTGGCAATCGAGCACCCATTTCTTCGGCCAGAATAGCTCGGGCCTCCTCGAAGGGAAACGGCTCAACCTTGTCCTGCAGGCGGGAAAGGGCTTGCAGATACGCGGGTGGCATGATATCGGGCCGCGTTGAAAGCAGCTGGCCCAGTTTAATAAAGGTAGGCCCCATCTTTTCAAGATCATCAGCGAGTTGTGTGGCATCGGGCGAGTCGCCGGCGTCGGTGGGCTGGTCTTCCGGATCAAGCATGGCCGACACGCCGGCCGCCTTCGCCCAGTCCGAGCGGCCATATTTGTAGAAGAGCCACACGATATCCTTGTATCGGCTGAAATGCTTCGGTTTAAGCGACAGGCTCATAGCAACTCCTTTTTTAATTGCGCATCAGTATGCCCACTGCATCCTGTGGCTCCGCAGTTGAAGCAGCGGAGTCCCTTGCAATTATAGCCCCGGCAGCCTGTGCGAGTGCTCGCAATCCGCCAACCGGATGTAATACATGCGCACGATCCCGAACCCATTCTTCTCGTATCCGCGTTATCCACGCAATCCGCGGTCTTTTTGCGGTCTATTTTGAATTGCATGTCCGTGGTACCGATGAATACAAAGGCCTGCATCCGGATGGGGCTTTTTGGCTCAAAGCGTCCGCCTATGTACGATGGGAAAGAACCGCGGATTACGCGGATAACGCGGATACCAGAACGCGGACGGCAATATCGGAAAACGCCTCAGTACTTCGAGATGGTCCTGAATAAATTCCCGAGGCCGGGAAGCAGGCGTGCGATTTTATTTGTCATCGCCGGTCGCCCCGCTCATGGCAATAAACTCAGGAATTCTTCAAGCGTCATACCACTGGATCGCACAAGACTTCGCAACGTGCCTTTGGCTACTTCACGGTGATCCGGGACGGACAGCGTCGCCGGAGTACCACTTTTAATTAAGATAATGTGGCTTCCGCGCTGACGTACCTGCTGCCAGCCCCCCTTGCATAGCGCCCGAACCACCTCGCGTCCACTGAGTACCGGCAAAGGTGGCATTAGATCGTGACCTCAATTTGCTGGGTTTCCACCGTCAGCGGCATCCCGTGCTCTGCCCGCACTTCCAAACATCCCGCAATCGCATCGCGGATATTGGCCAGCGCCTCGTTGCGGGTGTCCCCTTGGCTGACGCAACCCGGTATGGAGGGGCATTCGATCACCCATTTGCCGTCTTCGTCGCGTTCTATCACGGTCATAAATTTCATACTAATCATTTTAACCTTTAAGGCCTGGTCTGCCAAACGCTCATGTTCGTTCAATAAAAGCGCTCTTCTCTACTATTGTGAAGTTTCCCCGCGCGGCCCGGTGGCCCGGAAAAATTGCCACGCCCTGTGTGTTCCGTCACCGAATGGGCTATCGCAATCCGAGCCGAATTATATAATGATGGTAATGGTGAAACCGGCGTGAGATTCGCTGTGGTACGCCGTCGCAACCCGGCGATTACTCGAACCGGCTCCTAGAAGAAAGGAGTTCAGGATGATCAGTATGCAAGAAGTCCTGCTGCGACGCGATGATATTATGACCGTGGCCCAGCAAAATGGTGCCCATGATTTGCGTATCTTCGGGTCGGTGGCACGGGGGCAGG
>JAKBAC010000184.1 GCA_021809365.1 Planctomycetota bacterium
CCGGTGCAAGCGACATGCGGGCAAATCCGACGAGTTGTTTAATCGGACGAACAACCGGTGACGGCGGCGCTTGAATATAGCACTGGACAATTTCGTCACCTCGCACCGCGCCGGTGTTGGTAACGGTGGCGCTTAACATTATGGCGGAGCCGGGAACCGTGCAGGTGCTTATCGGGGCGTCGTCGTCGGACATCCGTTTGCGCGGGGAATTTGCACTTCTCGCCTGAACAATATGACGGAGTGTATCAGAAGGCGGCTGAGACATGGCCTGTTTGCATCGCGGTTTTCCGAAACGTGTGGATTCTACCGCAAGTCAGCCCGCGGTTATGCCACAGGTTGCAACGGTCATGGTTATAAACCCGCAGGCACGCCTTTGCGATTGGCGTATGCGACCGCCGACCGATAGACAATTGCCATAATCCGGCAGGGGCAGGGTGCCATTACTGCGGTAGAATGTTATATACGCGCAGCCCATATTGTTTCACAATGCCAACGTGGCCATCAGCAAAGACAGCGTTCGCGTAGCCGCTGTTTGTCGCGCTGGTCAGCATGTGCCGGTATCGAATACTGTAATCGTAGTTGGTCGCACCACCCTGCGAGTCCTGGTTGCCAGCCCAGATATTGCTTGGCGACAGGGTGCTGGCCATGATCGGCGCGGTGGTCATTTGCGGATTACTTTGTATGAGTGTCAACATTTCATGGCTGGGGTAGAGACGGGAAGAATAATTCCACTGAAACGTGAACCATGAATCGCCACTGGATTCGGCTTGCGTGGCATCGGCAAATTCAATGAGGTGCGAGGGCGTCTGAACGATGCTCATGGGCAGCGTAGTGGGGCCGGACCAGTTGGACGGCAGATACTGGCAATCCACAAACAAATTGGGATTGGCACCGTAATTCTGATCATACCACAGGTTGACCGGCACATTCGGGATTAAAGCTGAAGGGCACTGAAACATTCGAGCCCACTTGGTCAGAACATTGGGGTTTAATGCACCGGTCTCAGCGCCATTTGTGATCATCAAGGCGGATAAGGTCGGGGTGTCGGATGTATATTGATACAGGAAATCACTCCATCCCCATGAATACCAGGCTTCATTACCGGGAAATTGCCATTGGTTCCCCGGATTCCACCATGCCGCGACATCGCCCGGCGGAACCATTCCACGGTAGGTTTGGGCATATTCCGCCGTGATCTGTCCCATCGACCTCAAATTAGCCGAACATTGGATACTTGTGGCTAATTGTTTGGCCCTTGCCAGCGCCGGCAGAAGCAGCGCGACCAGCAGTGCGATAATGGAGATGACTACCAGCAACTCCACCAATGTAAATCCGATGGAACGCACACGTCGAGCGGTGCGTTGAGCGTGTGAAATCATTTTTGGTACTCCTCTTGCATTGCTGCAACATTCCTTAAATATCAAACCATTGCAACCGCCCTGGTTTGTGGTCGGCAACATGAGATGGCCCCTGAAATGCCACGCATCCGCATGCCGCTATTTCCATTCGTTCACCCGATCCGGCGTTTGCGGCGTGCCATCAGAAAAGCTCCGCCGATACCCGCCAACGTGATTGCCGCGGTGGTCGGCTCGGGTACGGATGAAAGCGGATTGGTGGAATCAAATGTCAAGCCATACAAAGATGGGTGTTTATCGTAGCTGGCACCCGTGTTGTATTGAGCTTCCGAAAGTTGCAGTACGTCACCGGTCTGAGCGCCGCTGATATCAAAGAAGAACCAGTTGGCACCCGCGGTTATATTCGTGTAATAGATTTGCGGCGTAGCGGTGGCCGATGCTCCGGAAGTGGTGTCTGTCAGGGTAATGGCGGAAGGGCTGTCAAAATATTGGCCTGCCAGCACGCCAACATAGATATTGGATGGAGCATTCGAGCCGATGCTCATCTTGGCCAGCGTGGCGGGTGTGCCATAGGATTCGTTAGCCCCGATTGCGACGCCGGCCTGCACCGTGTTAGCGGCGGAGCCATCGCGCGCATACACGGTCGGGTAGCCATAACCCGCGGTCAAGCCGGTAACGTAGCCGCTGTCGGAAACGGTCAGATACGAGGGCTGCTTAATGAGGGTATTGATGGCAAAAGTGCCGGTGTTTCCCGATGTTCCCGCTGGGATCGATGGATTGGTCATAGGATCCACGCCGACATAAACGCCGCTGGTTATGCCCGTCGGGCTGGTGGCCATCATGACATAACCATCTTGACCGAAGCTGCTGTCTTGCGCGCCGGTAGTGACGTACGGCGCGGTGAAAACGGTTTGTGTAGCCAGGGCACCGGCTTGGCTGGATTGCTGGGTGGGATTCAGTATTGTGCTGGTCGTACCGTTCACCACGGTTATGGTTGTCGCCGACGCCACCCCGGCGATGCCCAGCGTTAAACACGCCGCCAAAGACACAAGCGGCAGCATCCGAACCGTGAGACCTGAAGTAACGCATTTCATAAGAGACCTCCATTAACTGCGTCAACTTCTCCCTGAAAGTGACATTCAATGCGACAGGCATCAAATTGCTGGGAGAAACATTGAACACACGTGTGATCGTAGCAGCGCTTACCACCGCACACAATGCCATTTTTTTACTTTTAATGTTCATTTTTGGAGACGTATTTTGCCCCGGCTTTTGGCGATATTGGGGGTCGAAATGGCCGATATTACGGCGTTCTGGATCTCTGAATATCTTCCGAACGCCACATAGTGAGTAAAACTTGAGCGGATCCAATGAGTATCAGGGGGGTCGAGGCGTTGCTGTCACGAATATCGGGAAAAAGCGCGCAGCCGAAGACCGCGGCAGTAAGCGCGACTGCGGTTGCAAAGCTGTCGTGCCGCTTGTCCGGCGGGCGATGGGGGCAATTGCTTTTCGGCGCGGATTATGTGCCGATTGGGTGTCAGCCGATTGCCATTCCTGGCTAAAGCACATGTCAGTCGGGCGGCCAATTCGGCTCAACCGTTGTTTCCGAATTCGCTTGACAGGGGATATCTTCGGCGATAAATCTTTGAAAATGTCGCATTCAGCGAAGTCGAAACAGCGCCGGATCGTATCAACGACCCTTGGCAACCAGCGGAAGCGTTCCAGGATTCTGGAGAACGGGCGGCACAAACACAGGCACATTTTGCTGCTGCTGGATTGGTATGCTCCGGAAATGCACTCGGGCATCGCGCGGTACGCGCGCGGTGCCGGGTGGTTCCTCGATGCTTTGAGCACCAGAGTTCACCGCTGGGAATCGGGCTGGAAACATGACGGCATCATCTGCCTTCTCGGGCCTGACCCTCGTGTGCGCGAATTTGTCTGCTCTGCGGGAATACCGGTTGTCAACATTGGGTACGATGCGGCATTGCCGGTGCCGCGGGTCGCCACGGACAATCGGCTGGTGGCGGAAATGGCCCTGGCGTACCTTTCAGGACGGGGATTCTCTGACATTGGCTATTATTTTAAAGGTACCGGCCCGTGCGACCTTGAACGGATGACGTTTTTGCGCGAGGCGGCGGGCCGCTCGAACGTACGATTCCATCTTCTGGATTTAAGCGCCTTCCGCGACGCCCCGATCGATTCCGATGCCAGGTACAGAGAGTTGAAGAAACTGCTGCACCGCTTGCCGAAACCAACCGCGATGCTGGCTGAAAATGATGATTGCGCTGTCGAATTGATTACCGCCGCCCTCGACATGGGCATTAAGGTGCCGGAAGCTATGGCCGTGCTGGGGGTCAACAACGACGCCCTCCGGTGTGAATTTGCGCCCGTTCCAATCAGCAGCATTGATGAAAATATGGCCGGAGTCGGATTTGCGGCGGCGGCGCTGCTGGACGATCTTTTTCATGGCCGCCCCGTCAAATCCCCATCGCTTTTGCTGCCACCGCTTCGCGTTGTTTCCCGCCGCAGCACCGATTACATGGCCGTCGGGGATAAAGTTGTCGCCGATCTACTTGCCCAGCTCAGCCGCCGCTTCACCGAACCCATCAACGCGGACATCGCCGCCACCTGGGCTCCGCTCTCCAAGAGGCATCTGCATGCTTTATTCAAACGCGAAACCGGCCGCTCCGTGTCCGATTGTATTGCGGATTTGCGGGTACGCCGGGCGGAGGATTTACTTATAGGTACAGATTTGAAACTCGGCGCTGTCGCGGAGCGGTGCGGATTTTCCGGTGAGCACCAACTCATAAGGGCCTTCCGCAGCCATCACGGCAAAACCCCCACGGAATACAGGCGTTCCGCCGCCATGCGCAGACGTTCAACTTAAGCCGCAGCTTACAAGGTCAGATCAGTGGCTTGCGCGACGCCGCGATTCATTTGCCGGCGTTGCCGCGGTCATGGCTTTACTTTGCGATTGGCGTATGTAACCGCCCTTGGTTAATTCAATGGATAATGTGCCGAATCAGCATCCGCTATTTTGTAAACAAATTGTCGGCAATGGGGGACGGGCAATACAGGATAGGTCCCGGCATGCAGCGAATCTCCATTGGCGGTTCAGATCGGCCATGACAGCCTGGGCTGCCGGGGCGCTAATTATTGGCCGGTGTTGCCGCGGCTGCCGGGGCGGCGGCGGTTTTGGCTTCCGGATTGTTTGCTGTCCAGGCGGAGGAAAAAAAGCCCAGATAATGGCTGGGAGATTGCGCGGTGAAAATTCCGGCCAGCGGAAATGCGCTGATGCTCCGTTGATGCCATCCGGCTGAATCAAACCAGCTTGCCGAACCGGAGGGTTCAATGGCGGGTTTCAGGGCGGTCAGCGGCGGGGCGATTTGGTTAAGCGGTACCGGCAATTGAATGCCGGCCATCGACAGCGGCGTCTGCATTTCCTGCGTAAGCAATTGGTAACCCGCGGGCAGAAGTTTTGGAGAATCAGTAAAACTTATTGTCGAGGCAGATCGCGGATTGCCCAGTTTTGCCAGCACCCCCTTGAATGCCGGATTATTCAGCACGGAGGTTTTCGCCTTTTCCTGCGTAATGGCGGCCCGCATGGTGTTGAGATTCAACGTGATAAAAAAGTTGTTGTTATCAATGGCGTAGCATAACAGCGTGCTGGCGGTTCCCACTTCATTAATGGTGACATCACCCATTTGCACGGCGTTAAGTGATAAGGTCTTGGCGCTCATGCCGTGCTGCCGGGCCATGGCATTTCCACCCATAACCGCTACGGGCATCAGTACCGCCAAGGCCTGCATCAGACGATTGGGATGCCGCAGGCGATTAGCCAGAACATAGCCGTTAACCGGGGCCAGTCCATGTGATGGCAATTCGTACATCAGCCAGTGTGCTCCCAGCGCGTTGATCATATCCTGCTGCAAATCCACCCCGGTCATCTGGTTTACGGTTTGCAGCGCCTGATTGACCTGTTTGCCCTGGCCATCGACTTTTGCGGCAGCCAATAAGCCGTTGGAAACCGTGGTCAAATTCAGATGGAAAACCGCGGCGCTCAAGGCGTCAACCGGCGCGAGTTTCAGCAACGATACCGCGTGGCCCGGATGCATGGGCGGATGCCGGTAAGCCAGAAAATTATCCTGTTGCCATTGACCGTCAACAAACCCGGCCGTCATGGCGTAAGTTTTGTATTGCTTTGATTGCATGTCTGGATTCAAATGGCTGAAAAGCATACGGGCCTGCGGCGTACCGTTTGCGTTTTCGGCCAGCAGGGACTCATCGCCTTTTGCGCCGGCAAAATTGAGATAGATTCCCAGAACCGGTTGTGCAATGCCGTGTGGCAGGGCCTGTTGGAACTTTGGGGCCGCGTTGAGTGTTTTGTACTGGCCGGTTAAGGCCCGCAACATTTCCGGAGCCGGGTTGATAAAATCGTAAACCCACGGGCCGGATGAACCTATTTGTGAATCTAAGGGCGCTGATTTGCGGCTGTATTTGTGTGATGCGTGCAGCGCTTTCAAGTCCGCCAGAATTTTATCGCGATCTTTGCCGGCTTGGACGATCATTCCCACGGAGAGCCGGGATTGCCCCTTGGCCCGCGGTAAGACATACAGCGCAAATGGGTGGTTGAAAAACAGCGCTGCAAGTTTGCCGGCATGATTGGCGTTGCTCATCGTTCCAGTATTGCTATTGGCGCGGGCGGCGATAATGGCCGGGACATCCTGGGTGAAAAAATCTGCAATATGGCTGTTTCTGAGGATCTTCGCGAGGCGCGAAGATGAATATCCCGGCCAGTTTTGCGGTTTGCCGGCCCAGCCGACGTAAAAGGC
>JAKBAC010000185.1 GCA_021809365.1 Planctomycetota bacterium
AAATGTCCCGTATGCGCGGCGGAGGATCGAGCCGACTCTCAATAATGAGTCTGCGAGATCCGACAACAAAGCAGACGGGGCATTTCAGGCCCACCCCGCGGGGCGGCGTGCTTTTTGGCCCCCCTCAGCGGCGCGGCTCCTCGGAGTACCATCCGTGTCAGGTACGCCATCGTCGCCGCTTCTTGACGGTGGCCAAAAATCACGCCGTCGCAACCCGGCGATTACTCGGACAGGCTCCTAAGAAACAACACTGCCGATTGAGCCATCCGCAGTGCGCGTTTGAATACCTTCCCCTGAACTAACCTGTGCAGCACTTTTTATCACCAAGCCCCTGGCATCGGTGGTAATAGTGAAACCGCGTTTGAGCACCTGCATCGGCCCGGCAAGTTCCAACTGTTTCTCCAAATCCGCCAACCGTTGTCCGCTGAACTGCTGCTTATGATGTAGGGCGGAAGCAAGGTGCATATTGAAACCAAGAAGCATGGCCTGATATTTCGCATACTGGCTCTGCGGGCCATGACGCCGCAAACCGGCCACATCTTCCGCCAGACGGTCATGGGCCTGACGCGTAAATTCCCTACCGCCCTGCCGCAGGTGTTGGGTGGCGTTGTCCAGCCGCCGCCAGCCCTGGGCGATTGCATGGCGCGGTTCGATGCCGGCAATCTGTCGGCCCGCACTATCAATTTTTCGTGTTGCGGCGTGGACCAGTCGCGAAATCCATTCCGCCATTTGGGCCCGCTGTTGTTCCAGAACGTGCCGACTATCCCCGCAGCGCGCGGTCAATTCGCGCATCAGCAAATCCGCCAGCGCTGCCACCTGATTCTCCAAGGCTGCTTTTTCCGCAACTACCAGCGCCACGACCCCCGTGGGCGTGGGGCCGCGCAAATCCGCGACAAGGTCCGCAATAGTAATATCCGGTTCATGGCCAATACCCGTGGCGATGGGGATATTGCTATGCACAATCGCCCGGGCCACAGCTTCCTCATTGAAAGCCCATAAATCCTCCAGCGACCCGCCCCCGCGCACCAGCAGAATGACATCCACGCCGCCAATGGCCCCAGCGTGCTGATTCACCAATTCAATGCCCCGCACAATAGCCCCGGCTGCCGCCGCTCCCTGCACCTGAACCGGCAGGAGCATAATATGTAGATCGGGGAAGCGCCGGTACGCCGTCGTTAAGACATCATGAAATACATCACCCGTGGCACTGGTGATGACGACAATATGCAGCGGCACCGGCGGAAGGGGCCGCTTGCGGGCGGCCTCAAACAAGCCTTCCGCGCGCAACTTGTCACAGAGTTGCCGAAA
The DNA here is from genome assembly GCA_021809365.1 of Planctomycetota bacterium. Next base: position 1,309 of record JAKBAC010000185.1, read on the forward strand.
AGCTAAATCCAATTCACCGGCACCCTGTGGAATCAAGGAACTGACATATAACTGCAGACGCCCCTGGGCTTCATATAGTTTCACCGCGCCTTCGGCGATCACGGCAAGGCCGTCGGCGGGATTGAATCGAAGCTTTTCGAGATCATTACGCCACATCATGCAGGGCAATTCTGACCGCTGATCTTTAAGTTTGAAAAAGGCGTGGCCCTTACTGTACACATTAAAGTTGGATATTTCCCCGCGCACACGCAATATGGGCGGCAACTGCGACTGGATCACGCGACCTATAAGTCCATTGATTTCGCTGACTGAACGCACCGGTGCCGCTGCGGAAGGCGCTATGGCAGATTGGCGAGGGGGGATATTCGGCTCTGATACAGGATTCTCCGTCCCGCGTGCAGGTGCAGACTCCGCAGCAGAGGAATTATCGGCGGTTAGCAATTCCTCGGGCACCGGTTCGCGAGCCGCCGGCTTTATGCCGCCGGGCGTTTTTGAATCGTCGGATCGCCTGGAGGCACTAGCGCGTTTGCCGTGCGATTTATCGGGAGTATCAAACAAAGCCTGGTCGAATAATCCGCCGCTCATTACCGGAGTCTCCATTATGGGCGATTCCATCATACGCGATTTTATTGGTTTGGCGATTCAGACGCATCGCAATCCGGGCCATTACTCGGACAGGTTCCGGTGCTTCACGTCCCAGAAGAGTTTTCTCTCATTTTTGTATTAACGTTTCGCCCCATGTGGTTCGATAGAAGTATTAACATTTTGGTTTCCTGCGGTTTTGACATATCACAGAGCCGCATCGACGAACGAGAGTTGAATAATTTAATCCTGCCGCGGGGCAGATTCTTCATGGTCTGGCGTTGTAATTCCAGAGTGAGGAAGTTCCGCCCTATCCGCGGCTCTTTGGAGGTTTTTTTCATGAGAGGTTGGAAGACAGTTTACGGTGACGGCTACGCGGTTGAAATTCCCAGCGACTTCACCGCCGTGCAGCGTGATGACGGCCATCTGCTGATTCATGATCCGTCCGAGAGCATTCAAATGGAATTGCAAATGACCGCCGGCAGCGATCAGGCAGAGGGATCTGATCGGCCCGGCGGACAATATACCGAGGCGGTTTCGCCGGTGAATTCGCGGCAGGCGTTGGCCCGATTCAAACAATGGCTGGCGCGCTATAACACGATGCGTATAACTGAACCGGCCAAACTTGTACTGGGCATGCACCACGTCACCTGCACCGCGCAAGGCACCGATTGCAAGGGTATGTTTTCGGTTTTGGCTCGCAAAATCATGAAGAAACAAGCCACAACGGGTGCCCGCTTCTGGGCCGTTTTTCATGGACAGGATGTGATTTTCGCCTCCTGCCGCGGACCGTATGACGCGGTCAATTTCCTTAAACCTGTTGAGGACGGCATCATCGCAGCGGTGCGTGTGGGCGTGCGTGACACGCTTAAAAGTCCCTTTATTCAGGCGGTGGTGGATCTCGCGAAAGATATTGCGCCCGCGACATCGGTAGCCCCGGTGGATGATCAGACGATCAGCGTCGGGGGGATGCGCATCCGGGTTTCGCCGCTGCATCACACGTTTATGGAGCAACCGGAACAACTGGCGGAAAATGTCAAACGCTTTTTTGATGAACTGATGGTGCAGGACCCGGAACAGGATAGTGCCGTGGCCGATGATCCATGGTCTTTGGTGCGCAGTGAAATATTTCCGGTTCTGTTGCCCCGCACGTTGGCCGCCAAACTGCCAGCTTCAGTCATGCTTGAAGAATGGATCAATGATTTAATTATTGGTTATCAGGTTAAATCACACACCACGCTGGTAAGCATGGAAGATTGTCGGCTCTGGGGGGTGGACCAGGAAACCCTGCACGAACATGCCATGAGCAATATTCTTCGCGACACGCGCGAACTCAATATGACCGGCGGCCGATGCGATAACTATACGCTGTTCAGTTTCCCGATTGAGCATCCGCACAATGCCGCCCGCATCATGCTTCCCCTGGTACAGAAGCATCTGCGGCCGCACCTGGGAAAGAACTTCTATATGGCCGCGCCGGACCGGGATGTGCTGCTGGCATTCTCCTGTGATGATGAAGAAACACTTAAATGGTTCCGGCATCAGGTGGAAGTGCGTTATACAAAATCAGCTAACCCATTAAGCGATAAATTATTTCTCATTACGCCCGACGGCGTCGTCGGGGATACCTATGGCTCTGAAAAGGAGGATCATCCAGAGTAACAACCCTCGGCAGCCAACCGTCGAGTAACAACAACGGAAGGCTCCCTCCTCAAGACACCGGCGGATTGTTGGAAGAAGGCCCAACATTACCGCCGGTGTCATTTTTATAGGCGTAAAGTCTTATAAGCGGTGGAAACGCATAAATGTTGGAAATAATTTTGCGTTGTGAACCGGTTTAGTTTAGAGTAAGTATGTATGTCGACAGCGGGATTGCGGTACGCGTTGCCATAAGGACGTTACCGCAGTGAATTCTGGTGATTCGTCGCTGCCAACAGAGGAGGGTCGAAGGAAGGGCATTTCGACGCTGGAGCCGCATGTAAGGCTCTCGGCGAAAAGCTCTTGTGAAGGGTACCCAGGCCGGCTTTGGAGCCGGCAGGTGCTGTAGAACTGTCGTCAGGCTGATGGCAAATGAGTGTTTCTGGTGAGTTACGCAAGGAGGCGTCCGAGGTTGAAGATAACAACCTTGTAAGGCCACGTCTTGTCCAAGAGCCTGCGAGAGAGAGGTGTTTAGTGTCTGGTGTCAACCCAATGGATCCGTCGGCCCCAGGGGGGCCTCCACGGCCCGCATTTGAGATATTTCGGCCGGTGCCCAATGTTGCGCCTGGGCGCTCGGCAAAACCACCGAAGCGCGATGGCAAAGTTACCACCTCATCACCGGCGGAAAAAGCGGCTGAGACCCCTGATACAGCTTCCGAACCCCTGGCGGATATTCTGGCCGATCAAGATCAAGCCGGTGCAGCGGCCTCCGGATCCGCTACCTTGAAAATCCCCATGCAGGCCCAGATCACCCTGACCCAGGAAATGCAAACCGGACACCGGGACATTCAAACCGTCGCATTGGAAATATTGCAAAGTAATTTTCGCTGGCCGGGATACTTAAAAATTGAACCTCCCGGTTCCGAGCAGGCGCAACTATTTCCCGTTGGGGCGGAAAAGGCCTGTGCCGTATTGCAGCATCGAGGAATTAATTTTGGCACGCTGATATTGGAAGGCACCGCCAAAAGCACGCGGATTACCGATCAGCTTCAGCAATCAGCCGCCTGGCTTACAGCCATGCTGCTATTGAACCGCAATTTCAAAAATCTCCGTCGCCTGGCGGATACTGATGAATTATCCGGTGCGTACAATCGACGCTACTTCATGGAAAATGTCCCCCATCTGCTGGATCGGGCGCGGCGGGACCGCTTCTGTGTAACGATTCTGTTATTTGATATTGACGATTTCAAGCAATACAACGACCAGTTTGGTCATGCCGCGGGCGATGCCATTATCCGTGAAGTTATCCGCCTGCTGCGGCATTGCACCCGCAACCGGGATATGGTGGCACGCGTGGGGGGCGATGAATTTGCCGTGGTATTCTGGGATGAAGGCGGCCCCCGACAGCCTGATTCACAACATCCGCGGACGGTGTTAAATATTGCCCAGCGGTTCCGCAAAGCTGTGGCCGAACACCCATGGAACGCCGACGGCGGCCCGATTTCGGGAAAATTAAGCATCAGCGGCGGCCTGGCCACATTCCCCTGGGATGCCCAGAATCTTACCGATCTGCTGGCCGTGGCGGATCAGGAACTCATGCGTGCCAAATCCATCGGCAAGAATGCCATCGTCCTGGCCGGCCCCGCCGGCAGCCGCGATATCGACGAAGCGAAATCGCCGCCCTTCGAAGGCAACTGAACCAAATCTCCCATCCTGAAAAGCAAAACCGCGATATACCTGTTTAGCTCAATGCGGCAGCGTTGAGTTGTTCGCGGAAACCCGGCCTGCTGACACAATACGTTCCCGCCCGTCGCGACAGGTGCCGCGCGCACCGTATAAGAGTGCGGGCTATTCCCATGACCGCATTCCGCATCCAACCGCGACGCTTCCGCGCCGGGCTAACGGCCGTTGCCGTGGAAAAAAAGGTGTCAGGTACCTTTTCCAAAAAAAAGGTACCTGACACCTTTTTTTGAGCCGTGACCGCCGTTAGAGTTGTCCGCGGATTGCAGTTTGATTACGCGATGGGCGTTTGACCGTCGCGACCGGCACGCTCCATCTATTTTTTTATTCCGTGCACCTGCGCGTCGTGAATGATAAACGTCGGGCCGTGGGCGGCATGGATGGAGCTGTCAAGGAATTTTACGCCATTGGCGTTGACGATTTTCATGCCGTCATGAGCGCTGATATGTACATTGCTAAACACGACATCGCGGATGGGCTTTTCCGGCAGGCCGATAATCATCCCCGCCATTTTGCCACCCGTTGCTGTGACATCATGAATGTAGATATGCCGCCATATCGGCGTGGTGGCGGTGATGGCCTGGGCGTGGTCACGCTGGGGATGTTTGGGAATTTTCAGATAATAGCTGACGATCTGCACCGCCACTTTAACGCCCTTCATGGTCAGGTGGGTATAGACCAGATCGGTTACCGGGCCGCCCCGATGGCGAT
>JAKBAC010000186.1 GCA_021809365.1 Planctomycetota bacterium
GTTGTGGCACATTGTAAAAATGCCGCCACAATGGTTGCTTTGAGTATAATGCGACAATGAAGAAAAGTGGCAACCCATCGACTGAATCAGCGCCGGCGGTTTCGGCACAGGTGACGATTGAATCCTTATCGATTCCGCTGCTGGCAACATGGGCAACATGCGGCCTGTATATGTTCTTGCCACCCGCAATGACACTGGGGCCGAGGTGGCTGCTGCTGGCAGTGGTATCCCTGGTGCAGATTCCGTTGGTTATTTTTCGTATGCGACGGAAGTTTTTTCAGAGCCACGCCTGTGGACATCTGACCGCCGGGTTGATCACTTTATTTGCCGGCTATTCACTGTATACCCTGTTGCGGGATTTGCCGGTGCATCATGACGCACCGGTGGCCATGCTGAAAGCCGCTGGATTACTTTGGGTGATGAATGTACTGATTTTTGCGTTCTGGTATTGGCGGCTTGATGGCGGTGGTCCGCATGCGAGAGCGATGCGGGGACAGCACCAGACGGGGTGTTTCCTGTTTCCGCAAATGACCATGAAAAATGGCGATCCGTCCTGGTCGCCGCGGTTTTTGGATTATTTATTCGTGGCGTTTACCACCAGCACGGCGTTCTCACCGACGGACACACCGGTGCTGTCGCGCTGGGCGAAAATACTGACGATGTTGCAGGCGATCATTTCTCTGGGCGTGGTGGTGCTGGTGGCGGGTCGGGCCATCAACATCATTTAACGCTCCATTACCGGTCGAAGGTCAGCGGGCCTGCTTGAGAATCAATTTCGACGCCTGATTGCTCGCCACGTTCAAGGCACCCAGCGATTCCGCGGCGGCGGAGCGCACGGTGGCATCGGATTCATGCGCCACTTCATGGATCAACGCGTCAATATCCGCACTGTCCAGGTGATTACCGAGATTGCGGGCTGATTGCGCCAGGCTCATATAAAGCGCGGTACGCACAGGCACTGGCGCGGACGCGCTGTTCAGGGCCGCGTGGGCCAGAAGTTTCTGCGCCTCAGGATTGCGAATCTGCCCCAGAGCTTCCGCCACCGCGATCAACACTTTGTTGTCAGACGATTGCATCGCCAATTTCAGTGCCGGCATGGCTTTGTTCACATCGTAAATGCAGGCGCGATTCATCGCCATAAGTCGCAATTCATGGGCGGCTCGCAAAGCGAAGGCGGTGGATTGTTCCGCGTTAATGGGCTGACTGCCCAGGGCGGCCATAATATCGCGATAGCTCTGTTGCACGGTCTGTTCCGTGGCCCCGGTGGGAATTACCTCAATGGTCGGGTCATTGACAAATTCCGCATGCAGCGCCGGCAATTCCGAAGCGGAACCCATAACCAAAGTCGGCGTGTCGCGCAGAAGATAATCTGTCGCGGCGTACTGCTGATACTGTTCCGCGGCTTGTTTGCCCGGCAAGATAACCAAGCCGATATATGGCACGCCGATGGAGCGCGTCACCGCCTGGGCGACCGTCGGCGCATCAATGACACGGTAGTCGGCCCGCAGGCGGGCTTTCATTTCATTGCGGATTTGAATGTCGGAATTCACCAGAATTGCCACAGGCTTGGTGGATTGCGCCACAGCTTCCGCAAGCACCGGAACGACCTGGGTGGATCCAACAAAGGCTTTGGCCGGATTGGCCAGGGCCAACGCACTGGCGGCTTCAAAGCGGACTGCGGGATCGGGATAGGCAATCGCCTCAACGAGCGGCGATGGAATATTTCCCTTTCCTACAAGGCATTCAACGCCTCCCGTCTGCTGGAGGGCCTGGATGGTTTTGAGAACCAGTGGACTGTTGTCCGCTTGCAGGGCCAGACTGAGAACGGGATTGAGATACCGCGGCCCGGCGGCCACGGCGTAATAATGAGCCATGGGCTGCCCGGCCTTAATGGTTGGATCGGTGGCCCCCGCGGGCAGATTAATTTCGCGCCGCATCGCGGCGGCCAGCCAAAGGCTGATGGCGGCGGAATTGTCTGGATTCAGTTTGAGCGCGGCCTCACAGGCTCGCATGGTCTCAATATCTTTCCAGATCGGTGTGGGCACCGGCACGCCTACGACATTATTAAGCCCGGCATCGTAATACCAGACCGGATTGGTAACTTCATTAGGATGATTGGCGGCCACCGACGGCGCATTATGGTAATACGATTCAGCCAACAAAAGAAATAACTCCGATGCGCTCATTTGACTGAAATCCGCAGTCGGATGCAGCTTGCAAATTCGGGAGATAGCCGCATCGGCAGCCTTTTTAAGATCAGGAGCCGAAGCCCGGTCGGTTGCAATGGCCTTGAGATAAGGCAATGCCTGCAGATAGCCGATATGCCCCAGCACCCGCACAATTTCAATTTTTTCAGGTGTTGATGGCGTGGCCAACTGACGCACCAGAGGATTAATCAGGGGTTTTCCAAGATCGCACATCATCCGAATAATGGTGGGGCCATAGCTGGTATCAGACGGACTGTTCAGAAATTGAATGAAAAATGGTGCGGCGAATTCGCCGGCGGCGCGGAGTCGCTGGCGGGAAACATAATATGCACGCGGGCTTTCCACCATCGCTTTAATCGCGGCAATGATGCGGCCAGGATTGCGCGCGACGGCCAAATGGCCCTTTTCCAGCAGAGCGGAAATTTCCGCGGAGACTTTCTTCAGTGGTTTGTTCTGTTGATTGCCGATGAGGATTTCCGACACATTGCGGCCATGGGCAGCCGCCTCAAAAGCATGCAGCGCATCGACCGGCGATGGCTTGGCGGCCAGAAAGGCCTGACCGCAATTTTTGGCGAGTTGTTCTTTTCCGAGAAGAGAATAATGCAAAAACAAATCAGCATTGTTCACCAATGCTGACGGAACCGCGGCGGCCGCGGTACCCGACATCGTGCCGGCAGCCTGCTGCGCCTGAATAGGAAGCTGCGGCATGGCCCAGCCTGTCAGGGCCACCGCAACCGCGGCACTTAGTGCCATGCGTCTGATCCGACGATTTGTTTCATTCCGATGAACCAAACAGTTGGCCGGGACCGTCACTTCCCACTGGTTGTGACAATCCTGTTGCATCCATTGAACAGACCGCGATTTGAGCATAAAGCCTCCGCAATACATGGCGTTCCAAAAATGTCATAGAGTCGGTGTTACCCGCTCCGCCAAAAAGCTTCCCCGATTACCTCGGCTGCAAGGAGCCGCTTTGCCCGCAGCGAAGCGGGACTATTCTGCGAAGAATATCCCGTCCACCCGGGCCGCGGCACTGCTGCGCCCGATCTCGTCCGTGGCCAAATAGGGCACCTTCCCTGCCACGGTGGGTGCCGATTATAGACCACTGGTGCGGTGTGTCAAAGAAAATTCGCATTATTTTCAATTATTCCCCTGAGGGGGTGTGGCAATAATTGCGGGCACCGGTGGCATTTAGGCGTAAAACACGCGGTGCAAGCACATGCGATTAAAAGGGGTTGGGGCGGTCTGGGTACCGTGCTACGGATTAATTGCTACGCGCCGTTGAGGCCTGTGTGCCGGTTATTTAAAAATCGGTCAAGGATCGGGGGGGAAACGCGGCACGCAGCGCATTGAGCACGGCCAGCAGATCAATGATTTCCTGGGAAACGGCACCCGCCACCGGAGGTAAAACACCAAATGCCGCCAATACCATGCCAATAAGACTCAGCGCCATGCCACCCAGAGCGCTTTGCAACGCAACCGTTCGCATACGTCGGCTGATATGAAAGAATTCATCAACTTTTTTCAGAGAACTATCCATGATGACCGCCCCGGCGGCCTCGGTGGTAATTTCGCTGTTCTGGCCCAACGCCACGCCCACCGTCGCGGCCAGCAGCGCCGGTGCGTCATTGATGCCATCACCGATATAAAGCGTTCGGGCTTTTCGCGTTTCCGCTTTTACAATCTCCAATTTTTCTTCGGGACTTTTGCCGGCATGCACTTCCGATATTCCCACCCGCTGGGCCAGATAACGCACCTCGGATTCGCGATCACCCGATACCAGCATCAGGCGATCAAAACGGTGTCGCGGGCCAAGATGCTGCACAAATGATACACCTTCAGCCCGCGGTTCATCCCGGAACTGAAAGGTCGCAAAATACACGCCATCAAGAAGAATCACGCATTCCAGCCCACTGGTGGGCGGCGGAAGTATTCCGGCCAGGGAGGAATCGCGTGCCACGAGTTGGCGGCGGCTGGTAATTTCCACCTGATGGCCGGCGATGGATCCGGTAAGCCCGGCACCGGGTGGTTCACTGATCGCGGCGGCCTCCCGCAGGGACAAACCGGCATCCGCCGCGGCCCTCACAATGGCACCGGCCAGGGGATGTTTGGAATAGCGTTCCAAACTGGCCGCGAGCAACAGGATTTCCTGAGTGTCAATTCCGGAGCGGGCATGCAGCGCGGCAAGGCTAGGTTCCCCATAAGTCAATGTGCCGGTTTTGTCGAAAATAATCGTGCGGCACCCCTCCACCTGTTCAAGCACCACCGGCTTTTTAATAATAATGCCGCGGCGGGCGGACAGGGAGATGGCACCGATAATCGCCACTGGAATGGCAATTAAAAGTGGGCACGGTGTTGCGATTACCAGCACCGCCAGAAAACGCACCGCCTGTCCGCTGACAATCCACGCCAGAATTGCCACTGCCACTGCCAGTGGCGTATAAAATGCGCCCAGTTGATCGCCGAGCCGGCGCAGGTAGGGACGATCACGTTCACTGGCCTCCATCACGCGCATGATTTTGGCATAACGCGAATCGACCGCGCGCTGGGTCGCCTGGATGTCCAAGACGCTTTCGCCATTGATCGCGCCGGAAAGCACATTGGAGCCGGGGGTTTTAGAAATTTTGAATGGCTCCCCGGTAAGATATGCTTCATCCATGACGCCGTGGCCCTCCGTTACCACGCCGTCCACAGGGCAAAGTTCATGCGGAAACACCTGCAAATTATCTCCGACGGCAACATCATTGAGTGCAATATCGACAATTTGATTGCCTTGCTTTTTATGAGCAATCTGCGGCATGCGACCCGCCAGAGCACGCAGCACCGATGACGCACTACCCACCGCATAGCGTTCCAGAGCCTCTCCGCCGGAAAGCATCAAGACCACCAACGCTCCGGCCAGATATTGGTCCAGCAGCGCCGCTGTAACAATGGAAATACCCGCCAGCAGGTCGGAGCCAAATTGCCGACGCAATAATTTAATCAGCAACTCACCTACCAGGGGCACGCCGCCGAGCACCAGCGTGATCAGCAGCGGCATATCGTAAACGGAAGGAAGCAGATGCAGAATAAACCGCACGAATAAATTGACAAGAATGCCGATCACGGCGAGGAAGGCGATGAAGCTCTGCCGTTTTTCCCATACCATTTTGAAATACATTATGAAGCTCTCAATGAGACTTGCGGATCATACGCAGCATTTTCAGATTGATCGACGCGAATTTTATAAGCTGCCAGGGCACAAATGTGCGAAAGAATCGCGTCATTCGTGTGGGTCGGGGGGCAAAGGGTACGGAATCATCGTTTCTCATGGCATCACTCCGGAATAAGCCACCACAATGGCTTGGCCTTCGCTTTATAGATAAACATATAGTGCAGAATTTTTTTTATCCAATTATAAATGTCCTTGGGGGAAACAACGGTAACCTGATGGGAAGCCGGCAACCTGCGGCGGACGAACAACGCGGCGGTATGTCCGGCGATTCCGGCACCTAGTGCCCTGTTCCACCCATAATTACGGGTGGACGGAGGGCCAAGAGGTTGTGGGCGCGAAGCGAGGAGGATTACGTATGGATACATACATTGACGACGAGCGACAAAGCCCACGGCCCCTTGGCCCCCGCCCGTAGGGTTGGCCTGAAACCGGCCATCTGCGGC
>JAKBAC010000187.1 GCA_021809365.1 Planctomycetota bacterium
AAATTATTTTCGTGCTGTTTCTGATTATTTTTATCGTTTCGCTCATCACCGGTTTTCGTGGAAGACGGCCATAATTCGCCTCCGGCGATTTCTGGGACCGGGTTCTACCGTGAGGATGTACGGCGGCGGCTTCGCGGCAATTGTTTGAGCGGATTATTCAATAACTACCGCAGTACCGTAACATAGCACTTCGGATGATCCGCTCTGTCCGCCAAGGTCGGCGGCGTCATAACGCACGCCGACTACAGCATTGGCACCGAGTTCAGCCGCCTGTTGCGCCATAATTTCGAATGCCTCACTGCGGGCTTCTTCACACATCATGATATAACTGCGGTTGCGTCCGCCGACGATGGATTTAAGTCCGCCCATGAACCCCTGGCTGATGGTAGGGGTGCGAACCACGATTCCGCGCACCAGTCCTTTATATTCCAGAATTCGATGTCCATCGATGCTATTGGTGGTGGTGATAATCATAAATACACTGTCATCCTCTAAGCTTTGATCGAGATGTAGACATGCTCTCGATGCCAAAGTTCCCCCGATAGTAACGCATGATGCGTAAGGCACGCAACACTTGCCGGATTTCGCGTTCGGCCAGGGGATTTAGTCTTGGCCCGCCCGGCGAAGTTTCACGGGAGCCGCCAGAGTTCGGCTGGACGGGCAGTGAATGCCAAGTCCGGTAAGGGCGTCATTGTGGACAATATTACGCAAAACCTCCCGGGGAATCGTCGGCATGGGGGATCCCATGGCAAACTGGTTAATGTTGTAAAGCGTATCGATGCAATCCGCGGGGGTAGAAAATGGAAAATCACTGCCGAACAGCAGGCGGCTGGTTACCTGCATCTGACAGGCACGCAATAACGCGTCCCACGCAATCCAAGGCCGCCGCAGTAGCCCGGCGATGCCGGCAAATACATTATTGTGTTTGGCCAGAAGGGTCAGGGTTTCATCGACCCAGGGATAACCGATATGGCTGATGACTAATTTAAGATCGGGGAAGTTGCGGGCAATTTCATCCAGCAGCAGGGGGCGGGCGTATTCCAAGCGGGTGTGGGCGGAATTATAGGGTCCGCTGGAAAAGATCACGGGTAATTTTAAGATCGCCGCAGCTTCATAAATGCGCATGGCCTGAGTATCGCAGGGGTGAAAATCCTGCGCCGCCGGGGCGATGACCAGGCCCTTAAGCAACGCACTGTGTCCAATTTCAGCAACCTGTGCGGAGGCGTCGGGGTCCGTTGGATCAAGTCCGGCAAACCCGATCATCTGATCCGCGTGTTCACTGCAATAATCTGTGATCAGATCATTGGGTATGCACGCTCCGAGATAGCGGCTTTTAAAGCCCAGCACGAAACTGCGCTGCACCGGCTCGGAGGCCAGATAATGAGAAGCGGTATCGGCCTTGGGCAGAAGCCGGACTTGTTCATGCCCGAAGCGTGTCGGTTGGGCGATGCGATTAATGGCGTCGCGGCCCAGTTGCTCGGGGCTTTGCCAGATACTGGTGTGACAATCAATAATCATCAACGGTCAAGATACTCGCTGCGTAAGGGGCGGGCAAGCGGCGTGAAATCAGGGGCGAAATCAGGGCCGATGCTTTACGGAACAGCGCGAAAGGCCTAAAGTACCGACTTAGAAACTTGCGGAGTTCAAAACTATGACCCTGGATGTGGTGGACAAAGTGAATAACCCGGTGCGGGTGGGACAAATCGGGATCGGTGGCGGGATAGGGCCTTTGCACCTGGATGAAATGGAAAAAAATCCGAATTTTTCCATTGTGGCGGGGTGTGATTCCCGGCTGGAGAGTGAAGCAGTTGCCAAACATGCCGCACGAATTACCGCGCTGGGCGGGAAAATTTACGCTGATTACCGTGAATTACTCAAAGACCCGCAGGTGGAGGCGGTTTGTATTGCAGCACCGCATTTTTTGCATCGGGAAATGACCGTGGCGGCCTTTGAGGCCGGCAAGCATGTGCTGGTGGAAAAGCCCATGGCGATTCACCCGGATGATTGCCGGGCTATGCTGGAGGCCCAGAAAAAATCCGGCAAGGTTGGTGCGGTGCAAATGCAGCATGTGGGAAGAAATTCCTTTCTTGAGTTACGCCGCCATATTCAAGCCGGCGCTATCGGTCCCATTAAAGAGATATTTTTATCGAGTTTGTGGTGGCGTGAAAATCCCTATTTTGAGCGCGTGGCATGGGCCGGTAAGAAAATGTTTGGTAACACCTGGAATCTTGATGGTATTATGTTCAACCAGGCGATTCATTTTATCAATCAGACGTTGATCTTGTGCGCCCAGGGAGATTTACCGGCCGTAGCCGGGACCCGGGATGTGGAAGTGGGGTTGTACAAATTTCATGACACGCCGGCTTTGGAAATGGAAGATTGTGCCTTTATTTCCGCCACGCTCAATACGCCCGAAGCACCGCGGCTGTGGGCGATCGCCACGACGTGCAGCCGGGTGGATCGGCACTCGATTGAATTAATTGGAACCCATGGCCGGGCCTTATGGAATGGCGTGGGCTACGTATTTGTTGACGGGCAACCGGCGTTGGAATTTACCGATGACAACAAGGAATTCGGCGGTACATCGCGCGTGTATAACAGCTTTGCCCAGGCGATACGAACGGGTTCTCGCCCCATGACTGATTTTTCCGCCATTTGCAAAACCACGGATTTTGTATTCTCATGTTATCAGAGCGCAGACTGGAAAATCAAAAAGGCCCCATGGAGCGCCACCGATACGCTGCCGGAAATTTTCCAGCAGGTGCATCGGCAGCGGAAGCTGCCGGCGGCGTTGCAATCAGCGCCGTCCTGGGCGTAAGGGGTCCGGGTTTTGGTGGCGCATCTGAATGTTTGGTAGTATGCTCGCAGCAATCAGGAGTCGCATGTGTCAATAGTAAAAACCGCCGGCGCAAAAGCGCGGCAGGATGTAGCAACATTATCCAATGGCTTAACCTTGCTGGTGGAATCCATGCCCGACGTGCGATCCGCCGCTCTGACAATTCTGACCCCCATGGGAGCCGCATCAGATCCGGTTGACGGTTTGGGCAGTTCCAATGTCCTGGCCGACTGGATTACCCGCGGGGCGGGCGAACGCGATAACCGGGCACTGACCGATTACCTGGATTCACTGGGTGTGCAGCGGGCCGCGAGTGCCGAAACAGTCTTCATGCGATTCAATGCATCCATGCTGGCGGATAAGCTGCCGCAGGTATTGCCGGTTTACGGGGATATATTATTGCGCCCGATGCTGCCTGAGGCGGGTTTTGGCCCGGCGCGTGATTTGGCCCTGCAGCAATTAGATGCCATTGAAGATGAACCGGCTCAAAAGTTGAATATGCTGATTAAATCACGTCATTTCGCCCAACCGTATGGCCGGCCGGTGGCAGGGAAAAAGGAGCACCTCACAGCGCTAACCCCCGCAGCATTGCGGAAGGATTTCCAGAACCGCTGCACCGCGCGTGGGGCCATTCTGGCCGTGGCGGGGGCGGTAGAATTTGCCGCTGTGCGCGATATGGTGGAACACCATTTCGGATCGTGGCAGTCGAAAGAACCCGTGCAGATGCCGACACAGGCGGCAGTGGGCGGGGTATGGCATGAGCAGCAAGCCAGTAACCAGGTGCAGATCGGATTGGCGTTTGATGCCATTGCGGAATCTGATCCGGACAGCATTGTGTTGCAATTGGCGATGAATATTTTAAGCGGAGGTATGGGGGCACGGCTGTTTTCTGAAATTCGGGAAAAGCAGGGCCTGTGCTATTCCGTCAGCGCGGGATATATGAGTCTTAAACATGCCGGTGCCGTTTTGGGATACGCCGGCACAGTGCCGGAGCGTGCCCAGAAAACTCTGGATTCGTTTCTGCATGAATTGCAGCGTTTCAGCGCCGGGGCATCAAGCGATGAACTTGAACGGGCGCAGGTGGGCATGAAAGCCCGGGTGATTATGAATGGCGAAAGCTCCGCCGCCCGCGCCGGTGCCATCGCCCATGATTTTTATCATTATGGGCGCCCGCGCACATTGGATGAATTGCGTGCCCGCATTGAAAGCGTGGATTTGAAACGCCTGAATGCCTTTCTTGAGGCGCATCGGCCGGGCAAAATGACGGTCGTAACAATCGGGCCGGCCCCCCTGGCCGTTCCTGTGGATATGATTGGTTAATAACTTGGAAGACTGCAGGGTGTCCGATGCCTCAGGGGGCGCGGTAGCCGGGCGGAAAATTTCCCGGAGAGTTTTTACATGGTTACGTTCAAGCATGCACAATTAAAAAACGGCATGGATATTGTCGCGGAAATAAACCCTGACGCACAAAGCGTTGCCATCGGGTTTATGGTGAAGACCGGCTCACGGGATGAATCCGGTGAGGTTTCCGGCGTATCGCATTTTCTAGAACACATGATGTTCAAAGGAACCGCCCGCCGCTCCAGTGCGGATGTGAATCGGGAATTTGACGCCATGGGAGCGCGTAACAATGCGTTTACCAGCAATGAAGTAACCTGTTACTGGGCCCATATTCTGCCGGAGTTCCTGCCAGCCGCCCTTGATCTGCTGGCGGACATGATGCGCCCGGCATTGAACAGCGATGATTTTAACATGGAAAAAAAAGTGATCCTTGAGGAAATCGCCCTGTATCTGGATCGCCCCGGCCATGTCCTGTATGAAGCGATCATGGAAGACCATTTCCACCGCCATCCCATGGCGCATTCTATCCTGGGCACCAAAGAATCCATCACAGCGTTAGCCCGTGATCAGATGCAAACTTATTTTGACGCCCGCTATGGCCCCGGCAACATGGTACTGGCCGTGGCCGGCAATATGGACTTTGACGAATTGTTGCGGCTATCGGAAGAAAAATGCGGGCAGTGGAAGCATCTGGATGTGCACCGGCAATATCCTGTGGCACAGATAACCGGCGGGGTACGGCATATTGCCGATCCCAAACTCAAACGGCATTACGTCGCTTTAATGTGCCCCGGCCCCTCCGCGCAGCATGACGGACGATATGCCGCGCAAGTGCTGGCGGATGTGATCGGTGATCATGACGGGTCGCGGTTTTACTGGGCACTGGTTGAGCCGGGCCTGGCGGATGAAGCGGACTTTTCGTTTTACCCGCATGATCAGGTCGGCAGCTTTTTTGCCTACGCCTCATGCGATCCGGCACGATCGGGGCAGGTCGCGGATATTTTGCGCAGCGAACTGCAGAAAATCATTTCCCACGGCCTGACGGATCAGGAAATTTCCCGCAGCAAAAACAAGATCGCCACCGCCGCCGTTTTACAGGGCGAACTGCCGCTGGGCCGCATGCGCAATATCTGCTCACGATGGATTTACAATCAGGAATACAAAACCCTGGAAGAAGATCTACAGTTGCTGGAAAGCGTCGATGCAGCCGCGATAAAAAAAGTTCTTGAGGAATTTCCGTTTAATCCCACGACCACCACGACGCTGGGGCCGGCAGCGCCATGACCCTGCCGGTGGCCACGGTGCCGGGCCGCTTTTGCCGAACAAACCGGTGGATGATCGCACCTGCTGTTCCGCATCCAACTCAACGCTGCCGCATTGAGCTAATGACATGTTGTGGTGGGGCGGGGGAATGGTCTCCAATTCACCGTAACAAACGGTGCCCCTCCTCCAATTCCTTCTCCCTGCGACGCATTTCACCGTTTTGCTTGAGTCGTGTTAGAATTATCCGCAAGGTAAACAGGTGAAACATGATAAAAACACTGGGCATCCGGAACTTTAAGAGTCTGCTTGACACAGAGGTGAAATTCTCGCCGTTGACGGTGCTTATCGGCCGCAGCGGCA
>JAKBAC010000188.1 GCA_021809365.1 Planctomycetota bacterium
ATCGCCAGGGACGATTGGATAATGGCTCGATTGTCCTGGATCAGCAACTGACCCGATCCAAAAATGATGCGGCTGCACCGGATATTCAATCGTGGTTGATCGTCAATGGCGGAATTTTGTTTGAGATCAATGGCGTTGTCTTCTATTGCCACACATAATATGCGCAAAGCCGTCCCGTGACCGTGCGGGCACGCGGCCTGATTCTCAAAAGGAGTAGTATGTGACCAATGACACGTTGACACTTGCACCGGTGGACACCACCGAATCATTTCTTGTGCGCCACCAGGTGGCATGGGGCTTCCTGCGGCAGACGCGGTATGTGGTCGCGTGCATCCTTGTTGGAATCTTTTACCTCTGGCTTTCCGCGCGGGTTATTCCCTCCCCCAATATGGATGGAACCCGAGCGCTGGCCGCCGGGCCGGCCGTATCGCTGGTTGCTGAATTGACGATGCTCGGCGGCCTGGTTGTCGCCGTGGCACTGGGCACTTTCCTGACCTGGCCGGACAGCCCGCACGCGGGCTTTTTCATCGCCGCGGTGGGGCTGATCTTTCCCGCCTGCCACTGGGGATCCGTTACCATGCTGCTGGCATTGCACCCCGCACATCTGGCGGCGGCTTATCATACCCTGGCCCTGCAGAATATTTTCTGGATTGTCTATGTGCTGTTCGGCGAACTTATTTCACGCGTGATCTATCGGCTGATCGGATCACGCCGCTGGCCCATGTATATTGGTCTACCATGGCCGCTTGGATTTTCAGGCTCTGGAGTCGTGGAACCGCCCGCACCCTATCCTGCTTACGCCGGAATTCTTGCCCATGATAATCCGGAAAATCGCGCCGGCTCGGCGCTGGTTCCGCAAAACCTGATGTCATTTTTTTGCACGTGTGCCGTGGCTCTTTTTGTTCTGTTCCTGCTGCTTAAATCGCAACAGCCGGGGCAGGCCATTTTCGCTTGTTTCACTGCCTTCTTCGCCGGGGCCTTCGCCGCGGCTTTTATAGCCCCACTGGCGGATGTCTGGACGATATGGATCGCCGCGCCCTGTATTGCGGCCGCTGGAGGATTTCTGGCCGGCTTTTTCCCCGAACCATACCCGGCGCATGCCGGTCTATGTCTGATTCGCGCCTTACCCATTTATTATCTCTCCGCCGGTATCGCCGGTGCCATCATGGGTTATTACGCCGCGCTGCGTATGCACACGCGCCACGCCATGGAATCCGAAAATTTCAATCCATCACCGGCGAATCCGCGGCGGAATTGAACAGTTCGGAAATACAATGGAGCGGCGATATTGCAATTGTTTGAAAAGTAACATCGGTTATGCAAAAAAAAGAGCTGACCATCTCTCTGGCCGCCAAATGCCAATTGCTCTTCGGCTTCGCCGTATTGATCATCATTGCCGGAGCACTGGCGGTGCCCTGGCAACGCATGGAGCAGCTCACCAGCCGCGAACCGGTCTATGAAGCCCGCATGGCCGCGGACATGGCTCTGCGCCAGGTCCACCTCCAAAGCCAGAGCTTGGCCCGCCAAAACCCGGCCCATCGTTTCAATCAATCGTCCGGGAAACGCAATAGCCCGCATGTGCTGTGGCAAGCCGCCCACCTGCGCGGACTATACTATCCGCAGCCTGTTATCATTCCCCTGTTCCATCGCAGCGCGGTAACGCCCCACACCACCGCTTTTACCGCCGCCGCTATCCAATTCTTTCTCAAACACCCCCATCAAAGCGAGTATGGCCACGAATCTTTGGCCATTCGTCGGCATCCCATCTATGAGTATGCCGCCGCCGTACGCGCTTCGGTTAGTTGCCTGCAATGTCACGCCGACTGGCGCGGCCCATGGGCGCATCGATTCGCCACGCCCACCTCCCATCCCGCACCCTCCGACAATCTGAATATTGATTCCAAAAGCGGGAACACCACCTCCACGCAACCCACCCCGCTGACCACCGCACCACTGGTGGCACTGGTTCAGGTAGCCATGCCGGTTACACCGGATCAGGATCAATTGCTTTTGAACCGTGTTGTCATCGTGGTGTCCGGCCTCATCGGCGGGTTATTGGCCATTGTCGTATTCTATCTGATCACCACCCGCTTGATTCTCCAGCCCGTACGCGTACTCCGCAATACCGCTGAAAAAGTTGCCCGGGGTGATTTGAATATTCGCTCCGCCATTTCCACCGGCGATGAATTTGAACAACTCTCCGACACATTCAACACCATGCTCACCACGTTGAAAACCTCACAGGATCAATTGGAGGCCACCAATCGCAGCCTCGATACCCGCGTGGGTGAACTTGCCCGATCCAATACGGACCTGTTCCAGGCCAATAAGATGAAATCGGAGTTTCTCACCAATGTCAGCCATGAGCTGCGCACGCCGCTCAATGCGATTATCGGTTTTGCGGAATTGCTTTCCACCGCCAAACCTTCTCCCGAAGACCTGCGATGGACCCGCTACACCGACAACATTCTCACCAGCGCCCGGCAGTTACTGGAGCTGATCAATGACCTTTTGGACCTGGCGAAAATTGAAGCAGGGAAGATGGTGTTGCGCATGGAGCGCGTCAACGTTCCGGATGTTTGTGACTCGCTGATGAATTTCATGCGACCGCTGGCGCAAAAGAAGAATATTGAATTATCGCTGTCCGTTCAGCCGTCCGTACCATTAATCACCACCGATCCGGCCCGGTTTCAACAGATTTTGTACAATTTCCTCTCCAACGCAATCAAATTTACACCACCCGATGGACGCGTGGGCATCAGTGTTACCCTGGTCGAAAACGACCGCGTAAAAATCGCCGTCAGCGACACCGGCCCCGGTATTGCGCCCGAACATCATGCCGCCATTTTTGAAAAATTCAATCAATTGGACGCCTCCGTCACACGCTCTCATGGCGGCACCGGCCTGGGTCTGACCATCAGCCATGAGTTGGCCAATATGCTCCACGCCACCATTGAACTCGTCAGCGACGTCGGTCACGGTGCCACCTTCAGCCTCATTATCCCCACCGAGGCGTGACAATAAATCCGAATCATAGTTCCGCGATCTGAAATCTGATATGTGAAATCTCCCGCCCCATCTTATTGCACAATCTGAAATTTGAAATCTCGAATCCCGCGCCCCATCCCCCTTTTTTGCCGCGTGTGCTTGCACCGCGCGTGTTGCGCGGCAGTAGTCGGTGTTGAGAAAGTAGACCGCAGGTGAGTCTGCTAGTTGTTCGTTGCTCGTTAAGCGCAGCGCCCTGTTGTTCGTTGTTCTCACACCTGCTCTAATCGGGTCGCAGCCCGATTCGCTCTACTGTTCAACTCTCTACTGATCTCCGCTCTGCGGCAACAGCTGCCGCCGCGTGTGCTTGCACCGCGCGTTCTCCGCGGCAGACGTCACTGCTGAGAATGTAGTGTTGCTCGTTGTTCGTTACGCAAAGCATTTCGTTGGTCGTCGGCCCACGCCCTTCCCACCGGGCTACTGGAAAACGCGGCGACTACCGGCTATCTTTTACCGCATGAGTAAGGAACCAACAATTCGCGTACTCGTGGTCGATGATGAACTTGACCATGCCGACGCGCTTAGCGAAGCCGTCGCCCGCATCGGCTTTGGTGTCAAACAGGCGCACAATATCAGCGACGCCAAACACTTTTTCGCTCAAGGAGAGTTCGATCTGGTCGTCACCGATCTGCGGATGGATACCGCGCGGGACGGCTTTGATCTTCTGGAATTCGTGCGAAAGACGCGCCCGGAAACCCAAGTCATTGTGGTAACCGCCCATGGCGATGTTTCCACGGCGGTCAATGCCATGCGCGCCGGCGCGTATGACTTTATTGAAAAACCGCTCGATCTGGACCTCATTCGCGCCCAGATTCGCCGGGCTGCGGATAAAGTTCTCCTCGCCCGCCAGAATGAAAATTTCAAACTTGCGCTGGATCAGCGCTATGGCATGGAAGGCATCATCGGCAATTCGCCTGCCATGCGGCGGGCCATGCAATTGGTGCGGCAGATCGGCCCTACCGATATCAATGTATTGGTATTGGGGGAATCCGGCACAGGCAAGGAACTCATCGCCCGCGCACTGCATCAAAACTCCCGCCGCCATGCCGCTCGATTTGTCGCGCTCAATTGCGCAGGCCTCAATGACAGTACGCTGGAAGATGAACTTTTCGGCCATGTCCGCGGGGCCTTTACCGATGCCCGCTCCGATCGCCTTGGTCGCTTCGAATATGCCGATGGAGGAACGCTTTTTCTTGATGAAATCGGCGATATGCCTCTGACCATGCAGGCCAAACTTCTGCGTGTCCTGCAAGATCAGCAGGTTGTCCGTTTGGGAACCAATGATCCCATTCAGGTCGATGTGCGGTTCATCGCGGCCACCAATAAAGACCTTGAGGAATCGGTCCGCAAGCATGAATTCCGCGATGACCTCTACTTTCGCATTAAGGGAGCCACAATTGTTTTGCCGCCCCTGCGCCAGCGCCGAGAAGATATTCCGCCGCTCATCAGCCACCTGATCACGAAAAGTTCACAGCGGCTCAACAAGCCGACCACCGGCATTGAGAACAACGCCCGCAATGTTCTGATCTCGTATAACTGGCCGGGCAATGTGCGACAATTGGAAAATGTCATCGACAATATGGTCGCGCTGTCCAACGGCCCCCAGTTGACCATGGAGGATATTCCCCCCGATATTCTCGGCCATTATTCCGTGGAAACTGTCTCCTCCACCGCGCTGGCCCCCATTCATCCACCCGACCTTGCCACCGGTACCGCGCTGACAAGTCTCGCCGGCGTAAGCCTCGCGGAGCTGGAGCGCGAGGCAATCCAAAAAACATTGGCCATGGTCGGCGGTAACCGCGAACAAGCGGCCAAACTTCTGGGCATCGGTGAACGCACCCTTTATCGCAAAATAAAAGAATACGGCGTGGAAGAATAACCCCGCCAACCAACTTTCCTCATCGGGCGTGGCAGACCGCAGTTCCTTCTTCGCCGCGACAGTTGCCGCTCGTTGCTCGCTAATAGTCGCTTTTCCGTCGTATCCACGCTATCCGCGCAATTGGCGGAATCTCTCACAGGCCGTCATGGCCGTTTTCTGGCATTCGCATTTGCCCATTGGACACGGACGATGGATAATCTGCCGCATGGAATCAGCGCAAAATATCTTTCGGACGTTTCTTCATGACCACAAGCTCAAATACACGCTCGAACGGCGTGTCGTGCTGGAAGTTATCGAGCGCTTTGACCGCCCCTTTGAAGCTGAGGAATTGCTGCTGGCATTGCGCCGGGAACAGCATCGCGTAAGCAAAGCCACGGTCTACCGCACACTCAAACAATTGGTCGAATGCCAATTAATCAACCAGATTTTTTTCGGCACCGGAAAACAGAGTTACTACGATTTTCTCGGCACCCAGCGCGGGCATAATCATCTTGTGGACGTGCAAACCGGAAAAATTATTCCGTTTGCCAGCCCGGAAATCGCGCTGCTGCGGGATCGCATTGCCCAGGAAATGGGATTTACCCCCGTGTCGCATCGCTTTCAGATATTAGGCCGGCGCACCACCGGCCAGCCCACGCCCAAAACACAAAAGTAAGCCGGTGCATGAGGGCGTGGCAATCAATCCGAACCACGCGGCCACCGGTACGAGTTTTCGGGACAAACCCTTCTCTTAGGCATCGCGAAGAAATAACGTGAGCAATTATGGCGCAGGAATTTTGGCCGCCGGCAAGGCGCTCGCGAGGCGCATATCCGCATGGATTCTGTAACGAGTGGGCAAC
>JAKBAC010000189.1 GCA_021809365.1 Planctomycetota bacterium
TCTCCAGCGGGGTGAAAGGCCGCAAAATCTTCCGCGGAAAAATTGCGCAGACTCATCACTCCCAGCACCAGCGCATCCCCGACGGCGTTCATGCAGGTGATGCTGGTGGTGGGGGCCAGTCGTAACGGGCAGGCTTCTTCAATGTCTCCCAGTTCAATACAAATATCCACAAGTTTTCCCAGCGTGCTGTCAGCGCGGCTGGTAATGGCGATGGTGGAAACCCCGACACGCTTGAGCTGATCCATCAAGCGCGTCAGTTCATCGGTTTCCCCGCCATAAGACAGCAACAGTACGACATCCGAGCGTCGCACCCGGCCCAGATCACCGTGCAGGGCTTCCACCGGATGGAGAAAATGCGACGGTGTGCCGGTGCTCGCGAAGCTGGCGCTGATCCGCTGCCCGGCCAGGCCGGATTTGCCTACTCCGCTGACCACCACCGTGCCGGGACAATCCGGTTGGGTGCCGCGGTAGATCAATTCAATCGCGGTCGGGAGCGATCTGGTCAATCGATCCGCGACCCGCATAAGCGTGGACGCTTCGGATCGCACAACGTTCTGGGCGTCTGCCAGAAGTTGTACCGGGGAGCTTGGATTAAGCGGCGCATCAGCCGCGGGCGTTTGCATAATGTTTTACAATATACGATTCACCGCATTGCTGCCAGCATCGGCGACAGTTTGACTTCACGGCACGATTAACCTAAATTCATAGGTTAGTGCCCTGTTCCACCCGTAATTATGGGTGGAACAGGGCACTAGGTGTGCGCCCCCATCGTCTAGAGGCCCAGGACAGCAGATTCTCAGTCTGCATACACCGGTTCGAATCCGGTTGGGGGTAGTGGGTGCCGCAGGCCGGGTTTCACGCCAATTTGCTTTCCGGGCCGAAATGGGTGCGGAGTTGATCGCGTAACCGAGCCGCTTCTTCATAGCGCTCGCCCTGAATCGCGGCGTTAAGTTGTATCTCAAGCTGAATTCTCTTCGCCCGCACGACGGTATCCGCCGCTTTGCTCTGTGGCGGAATTTTCCCGATGTGCTGAGCGTGGCGCTCATGCATGGATGTGATCAGATCGCCAAGTTGCGGCTGAAATTGCGCGTAATCATTCGGGCAGCCCAGCAGGCCATGTTGCTTGAATTGCCCCCAACTTTGCCCGCAAATGGGGCAAACCGACACCACCGCGTCCGCCTCATCCGTGGTGCCGGCAACAAGGTCGGATGCCATTTGCTGTATGATTTCCAGATCGGAATCGCCGGAGAGTATTTGGCCCTCCGGATTATCACCAGCGGCTTTCTGGGTTACCACGGGGATCCCCATAAATCCGGCTGCAAAGGCATGGTCTAGACACAGGTGAAGCTCAATAATTTTCGCGGGCGGCCCTTGGGCGGCGATCTCCGTAACATGGATCACCGCCGGTCGCGGACACTTCATACATTCTTTAATAAGCAAGGCGGCCCTCCCGGCTCAACATTTACATCACCACTTTATTGTATACATCGGAAAGCGAAATCAAACTGATTGCAACGCTTTTTCCAAAATGTCCAATCCACGTTCAATCTGCGCCGTTGTGATGACCAGGGAAGGGCATAATCGAAGCACGTTTTTCTGCGTCACATTAATGATTAATCCATTTTCCAAAGCCCGGCGCACCACCGGCAGCGCATCGGAAATAGCCAATTCAACACCGATAAACAGCCCCGCTCCGCGAATGGCTTTGACGTGATTTTTGAGTCGGGGTTGTGACAGCCTTTCACGAATGACCGCGCCGGCGCTGCGGGCGTAATTCAGCAGGTTGTCCCGCTCAATGACATCAAAAACCGCCGCGCTGACTGCCGTGCATATCGGATTGCCACCCAGCGTACAGCCATGCGTGCCGGGTTTGAAATTGGCCGCCAGCCGCTCATTGGCGAGAATAGCCCCGACGGGCACACCGCCGCCCAGAGCTTTGCCCATGGTCATGATATCTGGTGTGACGCCCGCGATCTGATGACCAAACCAATGTCCCGTGCGGCCCACTCCCGTCCAGACTTCGTCAAAAATCAACGCCGCCCCGCAACGGTCGCATAATTCTCTTACCGCCCGCAAATATCCCTTCGTAGGCTCGTTGATGCCGCCTTCGCCCTGAATCGGTTCCAGCATCACCGCAGCGGTCGTTCCATCCACCACTTCCTCCAGAGCTTCCAGATTGTCAAACGGAACATGGACGAATCCCGGCACCAATGGGGCAAAGCCATTTTGCGCCGGCCCAGCGGTGGCGGATAACGCGCCCATCGTCCGGCCATGAAAGCCCTTTTGCATGGTTACAATTTTCGGTCGATCCGGGCCGGCGGAAATCCGCGCCAGTTTAATGGCCGCTTCCGCCGCCTCCGCTCCGCTATGGCAAAAAAACACGCGGCCATCAAAAGCCTTGGACTTCAGATGCTCCGCCAGACGAATTTGCGGCTCACTGTAAAACTGATTGCCAACCTGCCACAAAGATTGTGCCTGCCGGGTCATGGCGGCAACCAATTGAGGATGACAATGCCCCAGAATTGTGCCGCCGAATCCGGCAAAAAAGTCGATGTATTCCTTACCATCGGCATCCCAAAGCGTGGCCCCCCGCCCGCGAGCCAGTACAACGGGAAGTTTGCCGTAGTTGCCGATGAGCGCGGCTTCGTGCCGCTTAATGAATTCCGTGGATGCCGTCATAAGTCTGCTCCGTGCGCAAAAATACCAAAGGGTAAAAAGAATACTCTTTGTTCACCGGAAATGGAAATTATTGAGACACAGCCGTCGTTTTTTTTCACACCAATTAACGATGGGCGCTAAAGGCGCGTTTGCGGGGCAACACAGCCATGCCCGCGTGAAGTGTCACGTACCCTGCCCCAGCAGGCGTGGCAATTTTTCCGGGCGGGTGCGGCGGCGGCTGTTGCCGCAGAGCAGGGGTCAGGAGAGAGTTGAACAGTAGAGCGAATCGGGCCGCGGCCCGATTAGAGCAGGTGTGAGTAGAACAGGTGAACAGTAGAGCAAATTCGGCTAAAGCAAGAGAATAGGCTGTCGCCAACAATGCAGCGCCCCCTGCGGTCTACTTTCTACTTACTACTTTCTCAACACTGGCGACTGCCGCGTAAAACGCGCGGTGCAAGCACACGCGGCGGCGGCTGTTGCCGCAGAGCAGGGGTCAGGAGAGAGTTGAACAGTAGAGCGCATAAGGCTGGAACTAAAGTGATGCTGTCGCAAGATGAGGCAATCCCCAGCGGTACCCCTTCCCCTGCTCGCCTGTTCCTCTGCTCCCCTGTTCTAACAGTGGGATGGGGCGTTCCAGCGCCACGGTTCGGATTTATTGCCATGCCCCGCGCGCCCCGTCAGGCTCGACGGAGATGAGTTGACGGTCCCCTGAATACAGATTATCATTACTGATGATGTTGCTCGCTAATAATAAAACTGCAACGGTGATTCCGGCATTGGAGCGCGGTCTCGATGTGCTGGAGCACATCAGCACTGTGGATACACCGCTGACGCTCACCGCCATCGCCCGATCCTGCGGACGATCCGTATCAGAACTTCAGCGTGTGGTGGCGTGTCTGCATCGGCGCGGCTATCTGTTTCGCGATGCGGGCGGGGCCTATCGCGTCAGCAGCAAGCTTTTTCAGATGGGGCAGGCCTGCCCCCCGTTTCAAGATGTGCTGACGCGCTCGCGTGTGCCGATGCGGGTCTTTGCGCACCGGAGCGGAGAGGCCGTGCATTTAAGCGTGATGGCGGAGGATCGATTACTGATACTGGCCAATGTCCCCGGGCCCGGCTATCTGCAGTTGGGTGTCAACGTCGGCACGTTGCACGATCCCATGCTCAGCCCATCGGGAAGAGTTCTTCTGGCGGCGATGTCCGCAGTTGATTTGGCGGCTTACACCAAGCGAACCGGGATCGCGGCAAGTCAAGTTAAATCTTTGGACAGGCACTTGGCGCGAATTCGCGGCCGTGGCTATGAGTGTGTGGAAAGCCCTCTTTACCATGGCATATATGATCTGGCCGTTGGCGTAACAGCGCCGGGAGGGGAATGTATCGCAGCGGTCGCATGTTCATTTTTGCGTTCGCGTGATAGTTCCGCGGGTGGAAGGGCCATGGCGGTACAATCGCTCTTACCGAAACTGCGTTCTTGTTCGCGGCAGATTACCGCCGCGCTGGAACCCGCGCGGCACCATCATGAAAAGGAGATAATGTCTTGAGTACTTGTTACGGGATACGGGCTTTGATAACCGGCGGATCACGCGGGATTGGATTGGCTTATGCTGAGGCGATGGTTGAAAGCGGATGCAGCGTTGTTATCAATCATTCTGGCGATGGCGAAAAGGCCAGACGGGAATGCGCGCGGCTGGCAACCATGTCTGCGTGCCATGAAATCGACGCTGATATAGCCAATCCGGAGTTGGCCAGAGAGATGGTACGCCGGGCGGCCGGGCTGCTGGGCGGTCTGGATATTGTGGTCAGTAACGCCGGGATTTGCCGGTTCACGCCGTTTTTGGAGATCACCGATGAGATTTGGTCGCGGCACATGGACGTCAATTTGAGCGGGGCCTTTCGGGTAACGCAGGAGGCGGCAAAGATCATGGTGGCGGCGGGGCGGGGAGGTCGGATTGTTCTTACCACCAGCATTGGCGCATTTCGGTCCAACGCCACGCAAACACATTATTGTGCCACCAAGGGCGGACTGGATCTGCTCATGCAGGGCATGGCATTGGAACTTGGGCCATACGGCATTACGGTAAACGCCATTGCTCCGGGTTGGATTCACACGGATATTAACGACACACAGTCACGCGATTCGGCCACGGTCAAGTCGTGGCTCAAGGCGCACTGTCCGGTGGGCCGCCTGGGCCAACCAGGTGATCTGAAGGCGGCGCTGCTTTATTTGACGAGTCAAGAAGCATCTTATGTTACCGGTACCACCGTATCTGTAGATGGAGGTTGGAACGCGCAATTATGAAGCCTTACCAGATTACTCTATTGAAGATGGGGGAAACCCGTGTGCCGGCGGCGGAACTCTATTGGATGGAGCGGCTGACCGGTTGGGAAGATCTTGTTTTCTGGGCCTTTTTGATTACCGATGGTGAACGCCGGGTTCTTCTGAACACC
This sequence comes from Planctomycetota bacterium, assembly GCA_021809365.1. The sequence goes on from JAKBAC010000189.1 coordinate 5,104, forward strand.
GGCTTTCCACAAGATCTCTCCGCCTTGCATAAACACTGGACAACTTGGGCCATGGCCGCAACCGGTGAAGTGGGACATGTGCCGGTGGTCAAACCCGAAAATGGGATTGTGTCGGCGCTGGCGGCGCATGGCATTGATCCGTCGCAAATCGATGATGTGCTTATTACGCCGCTGACGGCCTATGCCACGGGCGGGCTGGATCAATTTCCCAAGGCGCGGTTTTGGATGTCGCGGCGGGGGTGGCTTGATTTCCATGCCCCGGATCCTGAGGTTCCACAACTGCCACGCCATATCGTCTTTCCACCGGCGGTGCTGCGCTATCTGGTTATGGAAGCGGCATCCCGCATCCAGTTACTGCCGGATGAGGAGACGGAATTTATTCCCGGCTTGCGCGCATGGTTCTGCGGAGGGCATCATCGTTCCAGCATGGTCTATATGGTTCATACTTCGTTGGGTCGCGTGGCGATGACGGATGCCATTTTCACGTACCGCAATTTTGAGCAGCGCATTGCACTGGGCCTAAGTGAATCCGTGGAGGAGCACCACAAACTTTACGCCCGACTGGCCCGCCAGGCGGATATGATTTTGCCACTTTACG
>JAKBAC010000190.1 GCA_021809365.1 Planctomycetota bacterium
TAATGGCGGTTTTCAGTGTTCAGCTTTCAGGAGGCAGGAGTTAGGAGAATAGGGAAGCGCTGCAACGGTGTCAACGAACAACAGGGTTGCGTGGGTGCCGATTCCCGTTCAGGATTCTTTTCCGCGATCACTGTGGCGGCATGTTATTCACTTGCCAATGACGTTGTTCAGCGGGTCTGAGCTATTCGTCGGGAAGGCTATAGGATTGCAGAAACGGGGATAATGCGCAACTGCGCTAAAAAGTTAGGGATTTGGCCCCGATAGACTTGGCAGAATTTGTCACAGGCCCCACGAAACCGTGATCGCGCAGCGCGTATTGGACAATACCCGATGCGGGGCCGAAACTCGCGGTACGGGAAGTTGGGGGCGCTGTCCGCCCGGCGGCCACGCTAAACAATGTGTGGAAAATCGGCGGCCATCCGCGCCGGTGGTGCGTATCAGACAACACATCGAGGTGTCTGGTAAAACAAAAATGATCTGGTGGATATATCAAGTGAATGTATAATTGTTTCCGTGATGAACGTTTCAGGATCGGGGCGTCGGAAAAAAAACTTTTTACAGATTATGCCATGAAATATTATGCCCATACATTTGAGTTGCCCGATGGCACGCGGGACCCCGACGAAAGCCATTGGCAGCCATTGCGTGAACATCTGGAGAATGTGGCAAAGCTGGCACGACAGTTTGCCAAAGAAGCAAGGCCGGGGGATAAGGAATTTGCCCAAGCGGCGTACGCGGCGGGGGTGTTGCATGATTTGGGGAAGTACCGCGAAGAGTTCCAACGGATGATCCGTGGACTTCAGCCAAAGGGAGAATCCACACGGCATAAGCAGGCGGGAGCGGCAGAGGCCCGTTGCACCGACCACCTGGACATCTCGTTTGCCATATTGGGACACCATGGGGGGATTCCGGATGCGGCAGATATGGCGGAAGGAGTTAATGGTGGACAGCGCGTGGCGGAGGCGGTGCTTCCCGTCGCGCATTTGGACTTTCCGGAAGTAAAGACTACGGATCGCGGCCAAGCTGTAACGGTGCGTGGCATGGATTTTGATATTCGCACGCGACTTTTGTTCAGTTGCCTTGTGGACGCGGACTGGCTTGATACCTCTGATTTTCGGTCACGCCGTGGAGGCTGGGGCGCGCCGCCGTCCGCCCCACAGCTTGATGCGCCGCTTCTTCTGGGAAGGGTGTTAGGCTACATAGGAACCCGCGCGGGGCAATGCCGCAGCCCGGATGTTGCGCGAATTCGCGCCGAGATTCTCGCGGCGGCTCAGAAGGCCGCTCGCCAGCCGAAGGGCATATTTTCAATGACCGTCCCCACGGGTGGAGGTAAGACGCTTTCGTCGCTGGCATTTGCGCTGAATCATGCCGCCGCATACGGACTGCGGCGAATTATCTATGTTGCGCCCTATTTAAGCATCATTGAGCAGAATGCGGCGGTTTTCCGTGCCGCGCTGGGCGACGCCGAGAATCTAATTCTTGAGCACCATAGCATGGTCGAGCCGGGAAAGGACGGAAGCACCCACCAAGACGCCCCAGAGTCAGAAACATCCCAGCGACTGGCTGAAAACTGGGACGCGCCGATCGTTCTTACCACCAGCGTGCAGTTTTATGAGTCGCTATTCTCCAATCAGCCCTCCCGGTGTCGCAAGTTGCATAACATTGCACAAAGTGTGGTGATACTCGATGAATGCCAGACACTGCCGCCCGGGTTTACCGCCCCAACGTGTGAGATGCTCGAACAGGCGGCGAAATATCTTGGTTGCAGCATTGTGCTATGCACGGCAACCCAGCCAACATGGAAAAAAGACCCCGTTCGCCTGCCCATGGGGATTTCAGAAGTTCGCGAGATTGCGCCTGATCCTGTTGCGCTTTTCCGCCAGCTCGAGCGAGTGCAGGTTGCATGGCCGGAGACAGGTGCGCCAGCGCTTGGCTGGACTGAAATTGCGGCAGAAATGTCCCGCCATAAGCAGGTTCTCTGCGTAGTAAACACGCGAAAGGCCGCAGCGGAAGTTTACCGCGAGTTGGCAAAACTGGATTGTGCGGCGGTTCACCTCTCGACCAATATGTGTCCGGCACACCGCTTGCGTGTGCTGGACGAGATAACGGCGGCGCTGAGGGGCGGTAAGCCGTGTCGGCTGATTGCCACGCAGCTTGTCGAGGCGGGCGTTGATTTGGATTTTCCAGTGGTTATGCGCGAAATGGCACCGTTGGAGTCCATTGTGCAAGCGGCGGGGCGTTGCAACCGTGAGGGATTGCTGAATGCGCCCAGCGGCGGCGGTGGGCGGGTAGTCGTATTCCGAAGTCAAGACGGAAAGATGCCGCAAAGCGCTTGGTATCGCAACGGCGCTAAGATCGTCGAGCAGGATTTCCTGGCGTGCGGGCACCAGCCGCGGATTGACCATCCCGCAGACATGGCCGAATACTATCGCAGGCTCTATCCAACCGGGAATCTTGACTCACAGGATATACACACCAAGCGATCACGGTATAATTTTCAACAAGTCGCCGCGAGTTATCAGATCATCGAAGATGTTACGACCCCTCTGGTTGTAACGACATGGGATCCGGCGCGGCGGGAAGTTGAGAATCTGTTGGGTGAATTGCGGCGGCAACCCTCGCGCAGTGCCTATCGCCGGTTGCAGAAATTCACCGTCAACGTTTATGAACACGAGTTGCGGCAGGTAGCCAGCGCGTGCCTAATGGATGATCCGCGAGGCGTCAACGTTTGCAGTCTGCCGTATGATCGTGTGCTGGGATTGATCTTCAGTGGTGCCGCGACGGTGGCGGTGTTTTGAGAACAAGGAACCGAATTGAATGGGAACGCCTGAAAAAGAAATAGTCGCGGTAAAGGTTTGGGGTGATCTGGCGTGCTTTACGCGCCCTGAGCTGAAGGTTGAGCGGTTGTCCTATCCCATCATGACGCCGTCCGCGGCGCGTGGCGTTTTGGATGCCATTTTGTTTAAGAAGAAAACAGATGCCAACGGAAAACTTATTCCCGCGTTTCACTGGCATGTTCGTCGCGTAACGGCATTACGCCCCTGGTGGCTCAATGGCAACGCCTCGGACCGCCCGCAGTTTATCAGCATCCGCCGTAACGAGATTCAGGGGAAAATCGCACCGCGCACGGTTGGCGGTTGGATGAAAGACCCGTCTTCGGCGGAGCCGTACCTGGTTGATTCCGCCGGACGTGATAGTGCCGGTGGGCAGAATCGCACGCAACGCAACACCATGGCCTTACGTGATGTGGCCTATTTAATTGAGGCCAGCGTGGATGTCGGCCCGTTTGACGCCAATGATCCGCCGATTAAATACCGCGAGATGTTCCTGCGGCGGGTTGAAAAGGGACAATGCTTCCACCGGCCCTATCTGGGATGCAGAGAATTTGCGTGCCACTTCTCCGCTCCGGATGGCACCGAAAAGGCTATGGCATGGACGGAATCTCTGGGTTTGATGCTCTACGATATGAAGTTTGATGGCGAAGGAAACAACCTGCCGGGATTCTTTATGGCAGCCGTTAATAACGGCGTGCTGCACTGCGACACCGCGGCTCCGGCAACCGACGGCGAGCCGCCGGTGAAGGTGCTCGGCTGGGAGGAATCGGCATGATACTGAAGCGACTCTATGAGCTGGCCGAACGCGAAAAACTGTTGGACGATCCGGCGTTTGAATCTCAGCCCGTGCCGATAATTATCAAGGTTGGTGAAAGCGGTAAATATTTGGGCATTGAAGAGAGACGTGGCGAGATTGTTATTACAAGTAAAAAAGGCGCACCTAAAACCAGGCCGGACCGTGGAAAAGAAATACTGGTTCCAAAGCCACACGGCAACACGGCAAATTCGGGCTTCGCACGTTTCTTCGCTGACACATTTGCCCGCGTATTGCCCGTTGACAGTATGTTGTCGGAGAAAGATAGAAAAAAGAGCAACGCCAGCCGTGGCACTTTCTGGCGACAGGTCGCGGAAGCCGCCACCGCCGCGAACGACCCTGCTCTTATCGCTATTTCCGCCTTTGGTCGCGAGCTGATGGCCGACCCACAGCTTGCGGACCGAATTCGCATGGAAATGGAAGCCATTCAGCCGGGCCCGGGCGATCGCTGCACCTTCGCATGGTTCCCGGACCAGGGGCTTACGATTCTGGATCGCCAGCCGGTTAAGACATGGTGGCGGGAATTTTACAAGCGATTTGACCAGGATCGCCAAGGCGAGGGGCCGCGCGGAATATGCCAGGTGACCGGCGAGTTAGGACCGATTGCAACCGTTCACGCCACTAAGTTATCCGGCATTCCCGGCGGAATTGCATCCGGCGTGAGCCTGATTTCCAACGACAAACAGGCATTCGAAAGCTACGGTCTCGAGGGCGCAGCCAACGCGGCAATCGGATATCGCGCGGCGGACGGTTACACTCGGGCGATACAAGCCTTGGTGCAGGAAAAATTGCATCGCAGCAGAATCATCATTGGTAAGAACAATTCGGGCGAAATCTTTTTGTTCTGGGGCCGCGAAAAAGGTGAGGCCGATGCCCTGTTGTCATGCCTTGATGGAACCAATCCGGAATTGGTGGCCAAGCTTCTGGAAGGCGTCCACGGCGGCAAGGAAGCCAAGGTCGTTAACGAGAACACGTTCTATTGCCTTGCCCTTTCGGGAAACTCTGCCCGCGCTGTGGTGCGGGATTATCTTGAAGCGCCGATTTCTGAGGTTAAAAATAATCTGCGGCAGTGGTTTTCTGACCTGCGGATTATCAGCCCGTTGGGCAACGAACCTACCACCGCATTTCCGCTATGGCAGTTGGCGTTGGCAACCGCACTGGATTCGGAGGCTGTGGCACCAACGGTGCCGCCGCAGTTGCTGGCCGGGGCTATAAAGGGACAAGGTATCGGCGAGGGCATTTTGGCCTCATGCCTGCGGCGCTTGCAGGCCGAGCGCACCAGCGGTTTTACGGCGGTACGAATCGGATTGATTAAACTAATTCTTATAAGGAAAGGAATTACCATGAGTGAACAAGTGATGGACGCCGAATCACAGGCGTATGTGTGCGGCAGGTTAATGGCGGTCTTTGAGCGCGCGCAATGGGGGGCGCTCGGCGATGTCAATGCGAATGTCGTGGACAAATTCTACAGTACCGCCAGTACGGCACCTGGGTTGGTGTTTCCACGACTTTTCAAATCCGCACGGCAGCATATCAGCAAGTTGGAAAATGATAAGCCCGGCATGGCAACGAATATCAAAAAAGATATTGAGGAACTATGTAGCCAGGTTAAGGATATTCCCCATTTGCTCAAGCTGGAGCAGCAAGGCGAATTTGCGTTGGGGTTTTATCATCAGCGTGCCGAGTACCGCAGGCAGGGGGCGATGAACCGCGAGCGGCGCGAGGGACAAAAACAGGAAGCGCAATCTTAAGTTAGGTTTCAGTATGTATGTTTTTGAAAGGAACTTTCCATGAGTCATGTAGTTGATCGCCGTTATGATTTCGTATTTCTATTTGACGTGCAGGATGGTAACCCCAACGGGGATCCGGATGCGGGAAATCTTCCGCGTATTGATCCGCAAACCATGCAGGGGTTCGTCACCGATGTCTGCATCAAGCGTAAGATACGCAATGCCGTGGCGGCCATTGCGGCTGGCAAACCGGGTTTCGATCTATTTTTTCAAACGCAGGACGCGGTATACGAGAAACGTATTTTGAACAACCTG
>JAKBAC010000191.1 GCA_021809365.1 Planctomycetota bacterium
GGCGGATTGACATCCGATACATCGCCGCTGGGGCGTTGCGCATCCTGCATGTCCCAAAGCCATTTGTCATGGAACCGCTGGGTATTAAACAGGAATGATTCACTGCGCGACTCCATGCCGCGATCGCCCATCCAGCCCTGGCGTTCATCGCGTTGCGGGCAGTCGGTGGGAATGGAGCGGTAGTTGTTCTGGATGCCCCAGCGGGCATTGTGAACAATCTGATTCACCAATTTATCTGAACAGGCAAATCCGCCGGTTACCGGCAATGCGTCATGAACTTCCTGCCCTTCCAGCGTGGTAAGCGTGGGCGTGCCGGGATAGCCGATAAGCTCTACAAAGCGAAATCCATGATACGTAAATATGGGATGCCAGGTGATTGGGCCTTTACCGTTAAGAATGACCGTATCGGTCTGCCTGGCGGTTCGCAGGTTTGCCACATACAGGTGAATGCGGCCTTTCCCGGCGGTGTTTAAGTCCACGGTTTGCTGTCCATTACGCACGAGGCTTTCTCCATGGCGTAACATTACCCTGGTTCCGGCAGGGCCATTGGGGATATGAATCCGGCACCAGCCAACCATGTTCTGCCCCATATCGAACATCCACTTGCCGGGGGCAATTTCTGATACTTTAACGGGGTGAAGGATCTGGGTAACACGGATCGGCTGTTGAAATTCCGCTACCAGACGACCGCCGGGCGAGTGCAGCACATGGGCGTTTTTCCAGCCTTTGGCGGCAAAGCCAACTTTGTTCCAGCCCGGCATTCGCATGGCGACATTATACGTTTCGCCATTGTATTCATTGTTCATGCGAATAGGACCTGCATCATTGATCTTCCAATGCGGATTGCTGGTAATAATAGATGTAGTGCCATCTTGATATGTGATATGCAGCATGAGCATCATACGTGGGGAAATGTGGATGGTGTATCCCCTCATGCCGTACATCCGGCCATCGCCCAGAATGACGCCCAGCGTATTATTTCCGCGTCGCAGCAATTTTGTGACATTGCGCGCGACATAATAACAACGCTTCGGATACCAGCTTAAAGCCGGAGAAAGTTGCGTATCGCTGGTGCGTTTCCCATTGATATACATGCGTCCCAAGCCCAGGCCGCTGAAATAGGCCACGGCCCGCTTCACCGGCTTGGCAATGTTGAATTGATCACGCAGGTAAATCGCGGGTAACGGGTGTTTGACGCCCATTTTGGGAGTCGGCTTCCAGCCGATCCATTGCGCCCCGTGCCACTGACGAGCCGTTAAGAGTCCTTCCTGCCATTGAGCGGTTAAACTCCAGTGACTGGCTTGGCCGGCCTGATTCCAAGCCCGCACCTTCCAGAAGCAGCGCTGCCGCGCGACTAGCGCTAAACCGGCGTAATGGATATTGATTGAGTGCCCCGACATGACCTTGCCGGAATTCCAGATATTGCCCCGGTTCTGCGCCAGAAGCTGCGGCGAGGATGCCACGAGAATTTCATAAGCACTTTGAAACTCTCCGCGACCTTTCCATGGCAACACCCAACCCAGGCGAGGATGCACAGAATTGATCGCCAACGGATTTTCCCGCAACTGCGTCTGCAGGTGTGCTGGTGCTGCGGTGGCATCCAATTGCGCGGGCGTACCGCCTTGCATTGCACACCCCCCCGCCACCAATACCGCCAGTACTATCGCACCGACTGCAAAATAGTGAGAATTCGCCGAACCGATTTTCCAGAGCCGTAAAGCCGCCCGTTTCTTCATTTTTTTCTCCAGCAAAAAAACGCCCCTTGGAGCGCCTTCGGTTGAACCGCCGGAGAGATAAGATAGCGGTTAGCGCAGTGTTCCACAATCGCAAGATTACCCCCCTGTCATGATTACCCGCATTGGCAACGGCTTGAGGTGAACCACTCACGCAGTCCGGCGTTCGCTTTTCCTACGCGAACGAGACGGCTTTTTAGACAGCATAATTTCAACAATCTTGCCATCACGCACCACCACCAACGGCGTACCGGTAGCGCGCGCAATCTCCCGCGCCCGCAGGCCTGCCCGCCGCAACGCGGCCATAGAGCCGCGAACCAGGGAATTGTTGGTCGATAGGGGGCCAGTCATCTGTTTTCTCCAGTTTCCACCAACCTAAGCGCTTCTCCGCTATTATCGTATAATACCCAGCTATTCACAATGAATTTATATACTATGTGAAAGTTGTCTAATCCCGCCTTGAAACGTCGGCGGACGACTGCCTCCGGAACATCGTGGCCGCCCTGCATTACCCGGGATGCCACCCGGGCCACAGCCACATCGGCGGACGGAAGTGCCAGGAAAATCAACCTGACATAATAGCCGGCGCTCCGCCATTGCGGAATATGGCGTGAATAACTCAATCCCGCAAGCGTAGTTTCCAATCCAAAGCTCTCTCCGGCATGCACATTCGCCGTTATTTGGTCGAGCATAATCCTGCCGGCCTGCAAAGCCTTTAATTCAGGCGCAAAGGGAGACAGGCCCGCCGCGATCAAATCCGCGTTAACAAAAAGGCGACATTCCGCCTCATCGGGAAGAAACTCCCGAGCAAATGTCGTCTTGCCCGCTCCGTTTGGCCCTGCAATAATTAAAATCTGCTTTTTCAAACCCGTAATTCCGTCACCAACACTGGACCACTTTACCTGATCCGAAACAATCCGTCATTCCGCAAGAGAGCGGTGAAGTTCGCGGAACTGCCGACGATCTGATCCGAGTCGCTAATAAGCTCTCCGGGGCGGTTTGCCCGGGGCCCATGCTGGCCGCCAATCCCATCCACGTTGGTGGATGGTTTTGAGCCGCCCCGCCACGGCCCACTCATCGTGGCCTGCGATGTTTAAACTTGAATACACCTCTGCGTGGTGCCCTGCACCCGGCGAGAGGAATATACCGGCTCAGCTTGCATAGGGCTTTACATCGGTGGTCCAATCTGGTGCCGGCGACTGATGTCGATATTTTTATCATACAACAGAGCCACCGGCTCGGTGCCGGAGCCGGCCGCCGCCACGCCCAATTAGGGCAGACTGTGTTGAGCCCTTTTTCAGGCGCACGGATCGCAGAAGCCTATCCCCCAGCTACCCCCGGTGGCAACGATCGCTTTTCTTTCAGATCCATACTGGGAAGACTGAGGGCTTACCTGTTCCAGTATCGGGCACCATACACCGCGTGTTCGCCGAGTTCTTCTTCGATGCGCAGGAGCTGGTTGTATTTGGCCACGCGATCGGAACGGGCCGGGGCACCGGTTTTGATCTGGCCGCAGTTTGTAGCTACCGCAATATCAGCGATCGTGGAATCCTCGGTTTCGCCGCTGCGATGGCTTAATACCGCGCTGTAACCGTTACGCATGGCGGTATTCACAGCCTCCAGTGTTTCGGTGAGCGTGCCGATCTGATTCACTTTCACCAGGATGCTGTTTCCCACACCCAGTTCAATACCCTTTTTCAGGAATTTCGGATTGGTCACGAAAATATCATCGCCGACCAGTTGGATTTTTTTGCCCAGTTTATCAGTGAGTGTTTTCCAACCGTCCCAGTCACCCTCCGCCAGGCCGTCTTCCAGAGAGCGAATGGGATATTGATCGGCCCAGCGGGACCAGATGCCGATCATATCATCGGCAGACATGTAGTTATTTGGATCACTCTTAAAGAGCTTGTATTTTTTCTTACTGTGATCCCACAATTCGCTGGCGGCGGGGTCCAGGGCGATAAATACATCCTTACCAAGTTTATAACCCGACGCCTTGACCGCTTCGGCAATGACTTCCAGCGCTTCATCATTGGATTTCAGGCTCGGGGCAAATCCCCCTTCATCACCCACTGCGGTGCTTAGACCTTTTTTGTGCAAGACCTTTTTCAGGGTGTGATAAATTTCCGTGCCCATACGCAGAGCATGCGCGAAATTTTTGGCACCCCAGGGTTGAATCATGAATTCCTGGAAGTCCACGTTGTTGTCCGCGTGCTTGCCGCCGTTGAGGATGTTCATCATCGGCACGGGCAGGACGTTGGCGAACGTGCCGCCGATATAACGATACAACGGCAGACCGCAGGCGGCGGCACCGGCTTTGGCCACAGCCAGCGATACGCCAAGAATAGCGTTGGCACCCAGTGTCGCTTTGGTGGGCGTGCCATCAAGATCAATCATCAGGCGATCAATGTGTTCCTGATCGCGGGGATCAAGGTCAATAAGTTCGGCGGCAATTTTGGTGTTCACATTTTCAACCGCTTTGGAAGTGCCTTTGCCGCCATAACGCTTGGCATCACCATCGCGCAATTCAACAGCTTCGTTCTCTCCGGTGGACGCACCGCTGGGCACCGCTGCGCGCCCCAGTGTGCCGTCATTTAAAATAACATCCACTTCAACCGTGGGGTTACCGCGGGAATCAAGAATTTCACGGGCGTGGACATGTTCAATACACAAATTCATTTTAAAGCTCCAAGTACGGTCAAACCTTATCCGGCGGCACCATGGCCAAAACCGGGAAACCATTAAATTAGCACACTTTTGCATTTTTGGCCAAGGGTGAACGGACGTGTGTCAAAAAAAGTCCGCATGCGCGACTACAACCGGGGACCGTGAGCATTATTTTTCCAGGCTACCTGCGGGAGGAAAGTACGATAACCACCTGCCGAATCTGCTGCACATCCGTGCGGGGAGTAATGTGCAGGCTCCAGCGCAGGCTGGTGCGGGAGGATTGATGTACGGTTTTAATAACGCCAATGACGGCACCCGCCACCGCCTGTGGCCATTCGGTATCATTCAGCAGCACCAGATCGCCGGGCTTCGGGGCTATGGCATGAATGGATTGATCCAGCTCGCACCGTAAAAGGCCCGCCCCGGCCCCTTCAATCAGGGCTTGCGGCGCAATGCTGACCAAGCCGGCATGCACCGGACGGCTGATGGCCCCGATTTCCTTCATTCGCGGATCCGTCAGCAGCCGGACAGAACACGTCTCCGGCCCGACATGCGCCACCCGGCCAATCACCGCCCGATTGGCTAATACAGCATCTCCCGGGCGAATAGCTTTATCATCACGCCAGCCCTGATCCAGCGTACATTCATCACCGTGGCCGGTGGAAAATCCGTCAATCGCGGCAGCTCTTAGCCGCTGGACGGATAACCCGGGGAAACGCTGATGGATCAGACGGGTTTCGCGCAGGAGCTTTTCCAAATCGCTGATTCGCGTTACCAGCATGGCGATTTCGTTTTCATACCGCACGCGCAGTGACTTAACGCGGCTGCTGGAATTCTGGTGAGGATGCAGGAACCGATTCACCCCGGTTTGCAGACCGGTAAACACGGAAGAAAATGGGGCAACAAAGGTTTTCACAGCGTCTGCTGCGGCCCCGCGCGGCCGATTGACGACTTGCGGATGCCGCGCGCCGATCATCACGGTAGCCAGTGCAGCGAGATTAAGTATCCAGAACCACTTTCGCGGGGTCATTTTCATCATGCCTTCTTCCGGAAAGCATACCACGCCGGGCGGCTAAAACATCATGCAGCCCGTATCGTGGCGCGGTGTACAGCCCCGACAGCGAATCACATATCGTCGACGTCTGATTCCAAGGCTTCCTTAAGCTCTTCAAGATTCTCCAACAGTACATTGGTACCGCGTGCCACGCAGGTCAACGGATCTTC
>JAKBAC010000192.1 GCA_021809365.1 Planctomycetota bacterium
TCTTTGATGGCTTTCGCACCTCCCATGAACTCAACAGCATCGACTTGCTCAGCGACGATCAACTCCATGCTCTGATTCCGGTGGAATCTCTGGCGGCGCATCGCAAGCGTGGTCTGACGCCCGATGCGCCGGTGCTGCGCGGAACAGCGCAGAATCCCGACACCTTTTTTCAGGCCCGCGAAGCTTCCAATTCCTTTTATGATGCGTTGCCCGGAATTCTCAGCGAAGAGATGCGCCGATTTGGCGCGCTGACGGGCCGGAATTATCAGCCTTATGAATATCGCGGCCATCCGCAGGCCCAGCGCATCATTATCATCATGGGATCCGGTGCCGAAACCACCTGTGAGACCATACATCATCTGGCTTCGGATGGTCAGCGGATCGGATGCGTGATCGTGCGCATGTATCGCCCCTTTGCCGCGGATATGCTGGTGAATGCCATTCCCTCCACTGTGCGGAAGATTGCCGTGATGGATCGCTGCAAGGAGCCGGGAGCCGCCGGCGAACCGCTGTATCAGGATGTGATCACTGCCCTGGCGCAAGCCGGAATGGCCGGCGCATTGCCGATGGGAGAAATGCCTCTGGTAATCGGTGGACGTTATGGCCTGTCCAGCAAGGAATTTACGCCCGCGATGGTCAAGGCGATTTTCGATGAACTTGATAAACCCACCCCCAAATCCCGGTTCACCGTCGGCATCAATGACGATGTTACCCGGCTGTCGCTGTCGGTGGATGATAACTTTGACATTGAAAGCAAGGATGTTGTCCGCGCGATGTTTTTCGGTCTCGGCGCGGACGGAACGGTCGGAGCCAACAAGAATTCAATCAAAATTATCGGCGATCAGACTGATTTGCACGCCCAGGGCTATTTCGTTTACGACTCCAAAAAGTCCGGTGCCATGACTGTCTCGCATTTGCGGTTCGGCCAAGAGCCTATTCATTCGCCCTATCTGATCCGCAAGGCCAATTTCATCGCCTGCCATCAGTTTGAGTTTTTGGACCGCATGGACATTCTGGAAACCGCCGCCCCCGGCGCTGTGTTTCTCCTTAATGTTTCGCTGCCGCGGGAACAGGTCTGGGATCATCTTCCGCTGGAAATTCAGCAGGTGATCATTGATCGCAAGATTCGCTTTTTCGCCATTGATGCCAACACCGTGGCACAAAACACCGGCATGGGCCGACGAATTAATACCATCATGCAGACCGCATTTTTCGCCATATCCGGCGTACTGCCGCGTGAGGTCGCCATTGAAGCCATTAAAAAAGCGATTAAGAAAACCTATGCCAAGCGCGGCGAAGAAGTGGTGCGCCGCAATTTTGATGCGGTCGATCAAACGTTGGCCAATCTCCATGAAATCGCCGTTCCCGCGCAAGCGACATCCACACATCATCAGGGCAGTTTTGCGCAGGAGAACATGCCGGAATTCACCAAGCGCGTGCAGGCCGTCATGATGGCCGGTAAGGGAGACTTGCTGCCGGTCAGCGCGTTTCCCGTCGATGGCACCTGGCCCACCGGCACCACAAAATGGGAAAAGCGCAACATCGCGTTGGAGATTCCCCTCTGGGATCAACAATTCTGCATTCAATGCAACAAATGCTCATTTGTCTGCCCCCATGCGGCGATTCGCGCCAAAGTTTACGATTCAACGTCCCTGGCCGGCGCTCCGGAAACATTCCGAAGCATGCCTTACAAAGCGCCGGATTTCAAAGGCATGTCCTATACGCTGCAGGTTGCCCCTGAAGACTGCACCGGATGCGGACTGTGTGTTGAAGTCTGCCCCGCTAAGGATAAGACCAATCCGAAACATAAAGCCATCAATATGACACCGCAACCCGCGATCCGGGATCATGAGCGTGCGAATTTCAGCTTCTTTCTCGACATCCCGGAACTGGATCGCGCCCGCATCACCCGCCTCGATGCCAAAGCCAGCCAGTTTATGCTGCCTCTCTTTGAGTTCAGCGGGGCCTGCGCCGGTTGCGGTGAAACGCCTTACCTCAAATTGCTCACACAGCTTTTGGGAGATCGCCTGATTATCGCCAATGCCACAGGATGTTCTTCGATCTACGGCGGAAATCTTCCCACAACGCCCTACACCACGGATCGTGCCGGACGTGGCCCCGCTTGGAACAACTCCCTGTTTGAAGACAACGCCGAATTCGGTCTGGGCATTCGCGTGGGCCTGGATCAGCATATCCAGCACGCGCAACGCCTCGTCCGAAATCTTTCCAGCCTGACCGGTGACACCCTGGCCGCGGCGCTGCTTGAAGCCGACCAGAGTTCCGAAAAAGGCATTGCCGATCAACGCAACCGCGTGCTGGAACTCCGCAAAATTCTCGCGCGATCAACGGACCCGCAAGCCGCACTTCTCCATCAGATGGCGGATTATCTGGTGCGAAAAAGTGTCTGGATCATCGGCGGCGACGGATGGGCGTATGACATTGATTTTGGCGGGCTGGATCATGTGTTAAGCCTGCCATTTGATGTCAATGTGCTCGTACTGGATACCGAAGTCTACTCCAACACCGGTGGCCAGAGTTCCAAGAGTACGCCCATTGGCGCGGTCGCCAAATTTGCCGCCGCGGGCAAAGCTACCCAGAAAAAAGACCTCGGCCTCATGGCCATGAGTTATCGCCATGCCTATGTCGCCAGCGTCGCTTTTGCGGCCAATGACAACCATACCGTCCGCGTATTCAGTGAAGCCGCCAGTTATCACGGCCCATCTCTGATTATCGCGTACAGCCACTGTATCGCTCATGGATATGATCTCAAGTTCGGCCTGAACCAGCAGAAACTTGCGGTGGATAGCGGTGTGTGGCCGCTCTATCACTATGATCCGCGGCTTATTGTACAGGGCAAACCGCCATTACAAATTGACGGCCCGGCACCCCGCGCCAATGTGCGCGATTATCTGCGCAATGAAACGCGATTTTCCATGATCGAAAAAATCAATCCCGAACGCTTCCGTGTTCTTTCCGATGCGTCGGTGCGCAATACCGCCGAACGTCTGGAACTTTATACGCATTTGGCTGGCATTGCCTTTCCGGAGGTCAAACCGCCCGCGCAGGCGGATCCGATGGCCCCGGCGGCGAAAGGAGCATAACACAATGGATATGTCCACAAACTACATGGGATTTGACCTTCCGCATCCCTTTATTCCCGGGGCGTCTCCGATGGTCAATGATCTTGATACCGTCCGTCGCCTTGAGGATGCCGGCGCGCCGATGATAATCATGCAC
Source organism: Planctomycetota bacterium (assembly GCA_021809365.1). Next base: position 3,238 of record JAKBAC010000192.1, read on the forward strand.
TCCATTTTTGAAGAGCAACTGGTGCAGGAGGAACTCTATGTGGATTGGACGCTCATGCAGGGACAGGAAAGTTCCGGCGAAGCATCGGGGTATCTGGCCACGCCGTACAATTTTCGCCTCGGGCCGGATGCTTACCTCACACAATTGCGGAATATCAAGGCCGCCGTGCGGGTGCCCGTCATTGCCTCGCTCAACGGACATACGCCCGGCGGGTGGATATCGTACGCCAAGTTGCTCGCACAGGCCGGTGCGGACGGAATTGAACTGAATCTCTACGACTTGGCGCTCTCTCCCAATCGGGACTCCGGCGAAATTGAACGGGAATCCCTGGCCGTGATACAGGCGGTGCGCCAAGCCGTGCGGTTGCCTCTGGCCGTCAAGCTCTCACCTTTTTATACCGCACCGGTCCATTTTGTCGCGCAGGCGGTCAAAGCCGGTGCCGGATCGGTGGTTATCTTCAACCGCTTTTACCAGGCGGATATTGATATTGAAAATCTCACCGTCAAGCGCGAATTGAAGCTCTCCACGTCCGATGAGCTATTACCGCGACTGCGTTGGGCCGCCGCGATCAGCGGACAGGTGGATTGCCGGATCGCGGTGACGGGTGGTGTGGAAAATGCTCGCGACGCCGTCAAGTGCGTGATGGTGGGAGCCGATGCGGTACAGATCGTCTCGGCCCTGTTGGAATATGGCCCCGAACATCTGGCCGTGTTGCGCGACTCCCTGGAAGAATGGATGCGCGCCAATGAATATGTATCCCTCAAGCAAATGAAGGGAAGCATGAGTCTGGCCAGATCACCGGAGCCGGAACTTTTTGAACGCGGCAATTACATCCGGATTCTTCAGGGGTGGAATAAATCCGAAAACGGCATGGATTCTTTCTGGAGTTGAATCATGCACGAATTATCCATTGCGGAATCGTTGGTGGAATTGATCCGCCGGCATCTACCGGCACACCGGACGTTGCTCCATGCCACCGTGCGTATCGGCCCGATGCATGGTATTGTGCCGGAGGCGATGCGCCTGGCCTGGAAACTTGCTTCCGCCCAGGCCGGCTGGCCCACCGCCCGTTTGATCATTGATTCGCCGCCGTGGCGATTGCGATGCGTATCATGCGGACGATGCTGGGAACCCACGACGGTCGATGAGCATTGCCTGTGCGGAAGCGTTGACTGTGAAATTCTCGGCGGAGATGAATTTCAACTGGTTTCCATTGACGTGCGGGAACCATCACCGTCACACCGCCGGAAAACCGCCCCAACCCGCCATGCGGGCATGACATCATCCAAAGCTGGAGTATACCATGAGCACCAAAGTTCCCATCGTTGAAAACGTTCTTAAGATCAATGACGAACTGGCCCTGCAGAATCGCCGGATATTTGAACGCGCCGGTGTGTTCGTTATTGATCTGATCGGCGCGCCGGGAGCCGGTAAAACCGCGCTGCTGGAATTAACCCTTCGTAAGCTCAAAGGGATCATGGAAGTCGGTGTTATCGTCGGCGATCCCGCCACCTGCCGCGACGGTGATCGCCTCGCAAAATATTCAGACCATATCGTCCAGGTCAATACCGGCAGCGGTTGCCACCTTGATGCCAATCAGATTCGGCATGGCATGGATCGCCTCAAATTGGCGGGCCTGAAGCTGCTCATCATTGAAAACGTCGGCAATCTGATATGCCCCGTTTCCTTCAATCTCGGCCAGCACTGCAAAATCGGCATGTTCAGCGTCAGCGAAGGCGATGATAAAGCCGCCAAGCACCCCAACCTGGTCATTTCCGCCGATCTGCTGATCCTCAATAAAATGGATTTGCTGCCTTACATTCCCTTTGATCTCGAACGTTTCCGGCAGGATGTGCGGCACCTCAACCAGACCGCCCCGCTGCTGGAACTTTCCGTCGCCAAAGATCAAGCCGCACCATGGATCGACTGGCTGGTTGCCAGGACATCACGCAACAATACCGTTGCACAAGACGACAAATAGCGGTGGCGCGATCAGACCAGGGCGTGGCAATAGATCCGACCCGTGGTGCCGGGACGCCCCATCCCCTTGCACAATCTGCAATCTGAAATTTGAAATCTCAAATCCCCCGCCCCATCCCCCTTTTAGCCGCGTGTGCTTGCACCGCGCGTTGCGCGCGACACTCGTCGGTGCGGAGAAAGTAGAAAGTAGACCGCAGGAGGCGCTGCATTGTTGGCGACAGCCTATCCTCTTGCTTTAGCCGAATTTGCTCTACTGTTCACCTGTTCTACTCACACCTGCTCTAATCGGGCTGCGGCCCGATTCGCTCTACTGTCAACTCTCTACTGTTCTCCTGCTCTGCGGCAACAGCCGCCGCCGCGCGTGCTTGCACCGCGCGTGTTGCGCGGCAGT
>JAKBAC010000193.1 GCA_021809365.1 Planctomycetota bacterium
TAGAGCACCACCTTTTTCCCTTTCAGTCCTTTTAAGCTAATATCCTTCCCGGTGGTGCTGGGAAGCGAAAACGCCGGAGCCGTGTCTTTTTCCATGAGAGTCATCAATAAGTCTCCTGTGCCTGCGGTTAACCACGTACACTAAGCGTGCAATCCTACGCAGGAAGGCTCGGAAAGGCCAGTAAACGGCATCCGTCTGTAGTGCACATGGAATGCAGAGAAGAATACTCCATCGCTGCTTATCACAGATTAAAGAAAATCTGTTGAATTCCGATGCCCAACGCTGCCGCGGAGCGAAGAAATAAGTGTACCGCCGGCGCACTGGCCGCACGGTGAAATGCCAAACGCCGAAAAATCGATTATGATTGCCGTCGCGGTGGCCAAGGGTAAATCTGCGCAGAGTTAAAAATGCTGACAAAACTAAAACTGCGAAATTTCAAACGCTTTGAGAATATGGAGATTGACCTTGGTAAATCCGTCGTGTTTATCGGCCCGAACAACTCCGGCAAGACCACGGCCCTGCAATCGCTTGCCCTTTGGGACGTGGGCCTGCGATCTTGGCTGGCCAGACGGGGCGGTACAGCATCGCCGGAAAAGCGGCCCGGGGTGGCCATCAATCGTCGCGATCTTATTTCCGTTCCCGTCCCGGTAGCCAATCTGCTGTGGCACGGACTCCACACACGCAACGTGCGAAAAGAGAACGGGAAAACGATAACCAACAATATCAGGGTGGAAGTTTCGGTGGAGGGCATCACGGCTGATGCCGCCTGGTCTTGTGGTTTTGAATTTGATTACTCCAACGAGGAATCCTTCGTGTGCCGGCCCTGCCGCCTGCCGGAATATCAAGAATCCCCAGTCAGCAAGGCGAAATTCTCCCAGATACCGCCGCAGGCTGAAACCACCAAAGTTGCCTATCTGCCCCCTATGTCAGGCTTGGCGGATCGCGAACACCTGAAACAGGCGGGCGAGATTGATTTTCTGATCGGACAGGGACGGACTGCGGAGGTTTTGCGCAATCTTTGCCGCCGAGTCTTCGATGGCAGCAGTGGATCTGATACCTGGGATTCGCTGGTGGAGCAGATGCGCAACCTTTTCGGCATCCAATTGCTCGAGCCAGTCTATGTCGCCGAACGCGGTGAGATCACCATGGAGTATAAACAGGAGGGAGTGCGCCTCGACTTGTCCAGCTCCGGAAGAGGATTGCAGCAAACGCTTCTTCTCCTGGCGCATCTTTACGCCAATCCCCAAACCATACTGTTGCTGGATGAACCTGATGCCCACCTGGAGATATTACGGCAGCGGCAGATTTACCAAGTATTGTCGGATGTTGCGGATCAGCAGGGATCTCAGATCATTGCCGCCAGTCACTCTGAGGTCGTGCTTAATGAGGCGGCCGGCAGGGGCAAAGTTATCGCCTTCGTGGGCAGTCCGCATACCATGAATGATCGTGGCAGCCAAGTTATTAAATCTCTCACCGACATTGGTTGGGATTTATATTTCCAAGCGGAGGAGAGGGGTTGGATATTATTTCTTGAGGGTGCCACCGATCTGGCAATACTACAGACGTTTGCCGCAGAGATGGGACACCCCGCGGCTGCCTGCCTCCAGAGTCCGTTCGTTCATTACGTTGCCACCAATTTGCCCAACAATGCCCGAAGCGTATTTTTCGGGCTGCGCGAGGCCAAGCCCGACCTCGCGGGGATTGCTATTTTTGATCGGCTTGAAACGAGCCTTCAGACCGAAAAGGGGCTTACGGAGTTGATGTGGACGCGACGTGAGCTGGAAAATTACCTCTGCTTTGAAGAAGTGCTTCTGGCCTATGCGTCCAGCAATGATGAGACGGACCTCTTTACGGTTTCCCAGGAACCGAAGCGCCAATTAGCCATGCGCGAAGCGATTAAGGAAACTACTGAGGCACTGGCAGCGCTGGACCGGCCCAGCCCATGGTCGGTGGACATCAAGGCGACAGACGATTTTCTGGACCCATTGTTCAAATCCTATTTTCGCAAACTTAACCTCCCAATGACGTTTCGGAAGGCGGACTACCATCAGCTTGCCCGATTCGTTCCCCCGAACCGCATCGACCCGGAAATAACCCTGAAACTCGACGCCATCTGCGCCACTGCAAAAAAAGCCAGACCGAGGAAATGAGATGATGGGCAACAGCCGGTCGGTGGCGGGCGTGGCAATTTTTCGGGGCATTGCCGAAATAATGCTGAATCAGAGGCAAACCACGGCCATTGGTGCCGACAAGTCTGGAGTCTGTCCGAAGTACCTTTATGGTCTGTTCCACAACCGGCACAGCCGGCGGCTACGGGAAGTTGCACGACCGTGTGGCCCGGAAATATCGCCACGTCCGATTGCGTGGCGGATGTTCCGCGGCGGTAATCTGACGGTAATCTGACGGCACAGGCAATTTTCTCTTTCTATTGCTATAATTTCCCGGTTGCAAGGAACCGCAATGCCATGGATGGGCCGGACCCGCGATGTAATGCCTGCCTCCTGTGGTTGATGGTGTATAGAGAAATCGCGTCGAAAGGGTGGACAATGCTGGCATTAAGCCGTGGCGAAGGGCAGAGCATCATTATTGACGGCAAAATCGAAGTGAAAGTGGTGAAGTGGTCGCGCGGGAGCGTTCGCCTGGCGATTCAGGCCCCGCGCGAAGTGTCGGTAGACCGCGATGAAATCTGGCGGCGCATGCACCCCAACGACAAAACTCCTCTGGAAAAGGCCGACGCGGATCGCCAACTCCGGTTTGACGCCGATTCCGCCGCTGCGCCGGCCGCCACGCCGCCCGCCCCAATCGCCGAGCCGCCGGATGAAAAAATCGCGTGAAGCTGGGCACCAACTTGCATCGCTTATAACCTCCTCAAAACCCGACTTACCATCCCTCACATAGCCGCCGGCTCTGCCGATGGTGGCGATTTCAAGCGCAGCACAGATCAGGAAGTTGTTTTTGGAAACATTCCTTATTTTGATGCCGGGGCTGAGAGCGACACATACACCACTTGGCCGGGCTTAATATGAAGCCACTTTATTTCGCTGCCAGGAATTCCCGTAGTGTTCGGCCCCGGAGGCATTTTGTACATGCTTACCCTTACCCGGCCTTCCGGAATATGCGTAAGGACGAAGTTTCCGGCGTGATCGCTCTTGGTATCGGAGGACATCCAAATTTCCGGATTCGAGGAATTGAAACCGGAGCCAACATAATCTCGCCAAGCCGAAGTTGCCGGCCATCCGGCCACGGGTGTTCCGCCAACCACTACATGGCCAATGATCTTTGCCCAGGGGATTAAGCGCACGACGCCCGATTTGGGAAGCTGATTTTCCCCTAGATCGGCATATCCTTGCCGTGAGAGCACCAATAGTCGGAATTTGCCTCTTTGAGGCGGAAATCTCACATAGCCCTTGGCGTTGGAAACCAACCGCTCCCGGTCGAGGTATGGATAGCGGCCATTAGCAATAGTAAATGGCACCGGGCCCGCCTGCACGATTACCGCGGTGGCTCCGCCGACAGGTCGCCTTCGATTATTGATAATCTTCACTACGAGGTTCGGTGCTCGCACCATCGCAAAGTGCATATCCACCACTGCTTGGTTCCGGTGGAAAATGCCCGATTGCACCGCCTTGTAGCCGGGCGCTTGGATCAGCAGGCCCATGCCGGCCTTTGTGTACGTGTAATGGAGGTGGATTTTTAGCCGCCCATTATGGCCCGTCCGGGGATTTGGCCAATCAAACTGCAGGACGGGGTGGGGAGCCGGTGGCGAACTGGTAAATTCGGTTCCCAGGATTTCCGTGAATTTTTTGATTGGCAAGCCAGTCTTCGCGTCAACTACGGTCCCACGAATGCGCACGGGTGGATAGAGCGTTAAGCGGGGCTTTCGGGAGGTCGGTTCGACGGTCCAACTCACCGTGGCGCATCCGCCAGTGGTTACATCAAATTGGAGCGCTCCCGGCGGTGCATGATGCCAGACGAACCGGCCATCGCCATTCGTGCGCAGCGCCGGCATCCAGACCATTTGTACGTAAGCGTCACCAAGGAAGCTCATGCAGTCGGCCCGGTCGGGCGAGAGAACGGCCCCGGCAATCGGCTTGTCGGAGCGGTCCAGTACGCGTCCTTTTACGGTTCTCCCCGGTTCAAGATGAAATGAAACGGATTGTGGTGTTGCGCCCAGTTTGAAGTCCTTTGTTTGCGGTGCGCAGTGTGGTGCCCAGGCGGTAAGGGTTACTATTTTGCCCGCCTGTGCCACCCATGAAAAGCGGCCAAGGCTGTCCGTAGTCATTGGCGGAGGCTCAAATCCATAGTAGCCACTCCTGGGCTGGCCCCCAAACCCGACTTTCGCATGGGCCAGGGGCTGTCCATCAGGCCCAAGAATGGTTCCGTTTATTTTTACTCCGCGCTGGAGCTTTACTATAAGACTGCCGTCGCGCAAAGCTGTCAGCGACTTTACAGCTTGGGTTCTCCTGTTCCCGGTGTGCGTGACGAAGCGGTGGCTCCAGTTGCCGATGAGAACCATCCCTCGCAAACGGGAGGGTGCCTCATCGCATGACCATTTTCCGCCCGCCGTTGAAACCGTCGTAATATCCGCAGGGTCCACACGCTCAAGCGGGCCGAACCGCTGCCCCGTGTAGTACATGGCCAACTGCAGAAACACATGCACCCCCACGGCGGGATTCCCGTGCGGCCCCAAAACGATCCCGCCCATTTTGGTCCCTCTGGGCAACATCACGCGCAAATGAGATGGGACTCTGATTGGTTTATTGAACGGCTTGGGCCGCCATGACACAAGTATTCTAACATGATGCGGGGCTTGTACATGAACCTCAAACGGCCAAAGTCGGTTGCGCGGAATCGGCACAGCAATGCGCCCCAGCGAATCCGCCGTTCCGCGGAAGGTTGTCGTGATGGGAATCCAATAGGATCGATCGGACGCAAGTGTGCAGTAAACTTTTGCGCGGCCAATGCGTCGGCCTGTTGGCCCGGTAATAACCAGATGCAACATGCGTTGCTTCCCGGCGAACGTTTCCGAGCCGGCCGATTCCAGATGAGGGGTGGATAACGCCGGGGTCGGAGCGACGCTCGCCATCCCACGTCCGACGTGCAGGGTGCCAATACATACTAAAAATACAAGGGTCAGCAGTAGAATGATCGCCAGCACCGGGGCTGTGATTCCGCGCCGGTTGCGGTGTTCATCAAGGATCGCCAGCACGCGGTATTTCAAGGTTGATGGCCGCGCCATGGCCACCGCGGCGACTGGGGTACTGCAAGGAGGCTGCAACGATCCGGCAATTGCGACAAGGTCGTCGGCATAGTCCGCTGCCTCGCGCCCGCAGCACAGCACCCGGTTGTCGCAGGCTTCTTCGCATGTCGATCTTAATTGAGTCGCCGCCAGCCAGATATTGTGACGCAGGCTCGCGGTGGTTTTCCGCAGAACAATCGCGGTTATAGAAGCCGCCAGTAGAATTAAAG
>JAKBAC010000031.1 GCA_021809365.1 Planctomycetota bacterium
CAGCAGCACATCATTAATTGGCACCGCAATCTGTACGATGGTGTCGACCACGCTCCTGCGGTGGGAGAGGACGAACTCTTGGCTCTTTGTGAGAGTGGCCCCGCCCCCCTGATAAAGATGGGCCTGACACCATCTGCCATATATGCCGTGGCTCTTGAGAAATTCCCAGAGCGTCGTTGGTTTGCAACATTGAAGCGGCAAAGCGCACACCTTACTGCGGGCCTGTCTAACGATGTTCAACTCTACGCTTCGATGACAAAACAGTTAACGAACGCTCGCACAGTTGCTGTCGCGCAGTAATGGAGAATCTGCAACGCCCAATGTCACGATCTTATTTCGGCGGACAAGATGCCATCGGATGGGAAGCACGCGCAACTCACAGACCAATGCACCGAACTCTGCATGGGAAGATTGTCGTTGTTTTCGACGACAAATAAAGGGACATTCCGAGAAATAAAACGGGGACGCGACTAGTTTCACCATGCCCAGCCTGTAACTGTTTACCGCTCCGCAGCAAATATTTGCAGTAACATCGCTGGCGAGCTCGGGCAATATGGTGGCATGCTGCATTTCGCTTTGGATGGCGAAATGCAAAAACTTCGCCAGCAACATGATCGCATCGTGGAAGACATCATCCCCGCCAAGGTGGTGGCCCGCTGCTATCACACCATCAGCGGCTATTGCCCCGGATGCCGCAAGCGGGTGGAGAGCCGGGCCCCTGAGCAGCCGCCGGGGCGGCAAAGGTACCGACAAGAAATAATTGCCCACGTCGGGTTTTTCAAATGTCCCTGATCGAGCAGCTATCCGCTTCTATTTGCGGCTGTTCTCCCCGGCCTTGTTACATTTTGGGGGCTGACGTTCCACCTTGGAGGCCACCTGCTGAATCTTTCGCAGCGGTTCGTGCAGACCAATCATTTGGTCCAATTATTTTATCCGACCGAATGTGTGCAACGCCCAAATTCTATCCTGAACTTTCCTGTAAAAATTTATTTGCGTTTCTTCCGGGGAGGGGTACACTTTATCCATGGTCTGGCCCCTTGCGAGCCTGACAGGCCGAAAAGGCCGTGACCGGTTACGAATTACACGGCTTAAAGCCGGAGAATCAAGCATGATTTGTTCTCCCCCTGCGGACTGCGGAAATTGAGGTTCGTAATGCATGGAAAATCATGCCCGTGCGTGAATAACCCACTGACATCTTCAGGAGCATGACATGCCAACAATGGATTTCGCTGCGATAATAGCCGTCCTGATACTCATGGTTATAATTGGGGCAACGGTGGCTTGGGGTTTCGGATGGATCAATCGGCATGGCGGTGCGTCCGCCACCGCAGAAGTGGTGGACGATGCCGTCGATTCCATTCATGCGGTTGCGTTTCGCGCTGAAGGAAGCTGCAGGCAAGCGGTTAACACATTGGCAGCACCGCGAATTCGCCGTCATTTTATCTTTCGTGTTGCCGCATACCTTTTCTTCGCAACATTGATGACGTTGCTGTGGCTGCCTCTCGGAACGCAAGTTGCGACCCTTTGCGAACCAGCTGCCGCCGCGTTTGTCAAACACGGGACCGAGGTCGCCACCTATAAGCTGCATCTGTATTGGAATGTCCGCATAGCCTTTGGCGTGATGGGCTTTCTCGTGGGGCTGGTCATCGGCGAAGCGGGTTACATCCTTCTTTCTCCATTCATACCCGCCGAGAAATAAAGCGGGGTAACTGTTTACCGCTCCGCGGCAAATATTCGCAAGAACATCACTGGCGCGCTCGGGCAATTGATGGTATGCTGCATTGCGCTATGGATGGCGAAATACAAAACAACGCAAACACCGGATTGCAAAGGCGGCCATAGGTCAGACCGTTAGCATGGCGCGATTCCGTGATCTGGCCAAGCTTTTCAAGTTGTTTCTTAAGCAATATGGCATTCACAAGGATAAATTCAGCCAGTACCGTGCGCGGATTTTACTGGCGAGCCAAGCTGCTGGGAGAAAGTTTAAAAAGACGCTGCTGCGTGCTCCATCATTTGTTTTGTCCATTGTTTAGCAAAGCTGATGCGGCGATGGCTTACTCCCCGTCTTCTGCTGGTGGTTGGGGCACATATACCTTTTTGAGCGGCAGCGTCGCCTTATATTGTGAATCGATCTGCTCGTAGTGCGTGAGGATCAGTTCAATAATCTCGTCCTGGTCGACAAGCCTGAGATTTGTTTTTCCCCGAGCAAACGTTTTTGCCTGGTTGGTAAACGTGCCGAGTGTAATGAGTAATCCATATTCGCCATGCATTACTTTGCCGTAGAATGCGGATACGTCCGGGTCGCCAATATTGGCCGCAGAGCTTTTAACTTGGACCTTCACGATTGGTGGTTCGAATCCGAGTTCGTCCCTGTGTGCAATGATGTCAATCCCCCCATCTGGGCCTTCGGGCGCGACTCGGGTTCTGTATCCCATCGTGTTTAGCAGATTTGCCACAAAGCGAGCGAAGGGATGGCCCTTCATCTCTTCTGCGAGGGTCTTAAGTATATAGTCTTTGGTCGTCTCTTCGATATCGCTGACTACGTTTGGTATCGTTGTGTCCGCGCGAGCCGGTGCCAGTGTTGGATTACGTGCGAGCGCGTCTCTAAACTCTTCGGCGTAGGCTTTCACCTGGAATAAGCTCATTGCGGAGCCGATTTCGTAAAGTGCACCCTGAGAAAAAGCAGTTCGCGGAATTTCTTTTACCCATTCGACGTCGCGGACATTGGGATAAGCAGGATCAAGTTTGGGGTCGTGGCGGTAATCGCTCTGGACCGTGCCGATGTGAATCATGCGGCCCTGTTTTGAGGGGTATACCACAAGGTCCCCTTTTTTCATTTCGGTGACGAAACGGAACAACTGGCCTGCGCTGTTCGCGACGGCGGGGGACGTTTTTCCCGGGAACTTCTTCGCAAAGGCCTCCTTGAATGACTGGCGCTTCTTTTCTAGTAGCGATAGATCACCAACGAGGGGCCAACCGACGGCGACGACGTTCTCTTTGAGGAAGAGTGAATCCGCATTCCCCGTCTTTCCCGCATGAATACCCCAAATTATCGCTCCAGGCATCATTGGCTCCTAGCTGGCGTATAAGGCTACCCGCAATTCATTCACCGCGATACGTAGCTTTTCCGCACCGCTAAATAGGGCGGTTATTTCAGGAATGTTACCATATCCATTGATTGGTAGTAACTGTTTACCGCTCCGCGGCAAATTTTCGCAAGAACATCGCTGGCGCGCTTGGGCAATATGGTGGCATGCTGCATTTCGCTTTGAATGGCGAAATACAAAAACATCGCCAGTAACATGATCGCATCGTGGAAGACATCCTCCTCGCCAAGGTGGTGGCCTGCCGCTATCACACCATCAGCGGCTATTGCCCCGGATGCCGCAAGCGGGTGGAGAGTCGGGCCCCTGACCAGCCACCGGCGGCGGCAAAGGTGCCGACAAGAAATAATTGCCCACGTCGGGTTGTTTAAGTGGATATGGTTAAGCATCTATCCGCTTCTATTTGCGGCTGTTCTCCCCGGCCTTGTTACATTTTTTGGTCTGAAGTTCCACCTTGGAGGCCACCTGCTGAATCTTTCGCGGCGGTTCGTGCAGACCAATCCTTGGATTCGACGAATTGATCCGACGGATTGTGTGCAACGCCCAAATTTTATCCCGAACTGTCCTGTAAAAATTTATTTACGTTTCTTCTGGATGTGGGTAAACTTAGTTATTATCGGATTCTACGGTGAGTCCGACTGGCCCAAAGGCCGTGAACAGTTGCTTTACTCGAGGATGCTGGCATGAACGAATTTCTCTCCTTTCGGAAAATGATCACTCCTCTTCTAATCCAGGTGATCTTTTGGATTGGCGTAGGGTTATGCGTTATCGCAGGCCTGATCGGCATCATCAGAGGAGCCGGAGCCGATTTCGGCGGTGGTACTCTGGTTTTGGAGGGGTTGCTGACGCTTCTCCTTGGCCCGCTCTTCGTCCGCATTTATTGCGAATTGTTGATCGTCATCTTCCGTATTCACGAGGAACTCGTGGCGATTCGCAAACGGCCGGCGGGATCGGCGATGGTGCCGCCGGCTTCGTCGTCCTCCAAATGACGCCGCATTGCTGGTGAGATATTAAATTTGAGAAATAAAGCGGGGCCGCGACTTAACGGCATAAGGGACGCGACGAGTTTCACCATGCCCAGTCTCCTTGTTAGCCCCGCTTCGTCAGAGCAGTGTTCACCGACGCGGTCCACTGCTTAAGCTAATGGCATTCAGCCGCGTCCCCGTCGCGCTCCTCCGTTTGAAATGCTATGACGCCGATTTTCCGGCGCAACAGATGCGGATTCTCAACGGCCAGAAAAGGCACATGTAACGTCAAGGTTTTCATCAGCCCACCCGTGTCTCACGCAGCCATGGGATTGCTCCCATGGCTACGTGTGAAAGACATGCGAGATGCCGCCGCGTGAACCTATCAGCCGGCCTTCTTGTGCGTGTAATACGTCGGCATCGGGCTGCCGAGTTTTTTCCACTGGGCAATGACGGCGTCGGATTTTCCGGCGCTGTTGAGCATGTGGAGTTTGCGCTGCACCATGGAAATAATGGCTTCACGCGCGGGGCCAAGGTAATTGCGCGGATCAAATTCAGCGGGCTTCGTGGCAAACACTTCGCGAATCTTCGCGGTCATCGCGAGGCGCAAATCGGTGTCGATGTTGACTTTGCACACGCCATACTTGCGCGCTGCCATGGCAATCTGATCTTCCGGCACGCCTTTGGCATTGGGCATCGCGCCACCGTACTTATTGACCAGATCGATAAATTCCTGCGGGACGCTGCTGCTGCCGTGCATGACCAGCGGTATACCGGGGCAGGTTTTCATAATCTCTTCGATGCGATTGAAGGCGAGTTTGGCCTCATGCTTGAACTTAAATGCGCCGTGGCTGGTGCCGATGGCCACCGCCAGAGAATCCAGACCGGTGCGTTTGCAGAAGTCCGCCGCCTGCTGTGGATCGGTGAGATATTTTTCGACATTCTTTTCATAATCATGGGCGTCCATGCCGACAACATCTTCTTCGATGCCGCCCAACATGCCCAATTCCGCTTCCACAACCACACCCGCGGCATGGGAAACTTTGACAGCTTCGGAAGTCAGGCGGACATTTTCCTCATAAGGATGGTGACTGCCGTCAATCATCACGCTGGTGTAGCCATCGTTGATGCACGTTTTGATCAACTCAACGGTATCCCCGTGATCACAGTGAATGCAGATCGGGACTTCGGGATGATCCTCAACCGCGGCATTGATGATATGCCTCAGATAGCGGATGTTGGCATATTTGCGGGCACCCTTGGAAATTTGGAGGATACATGGGCTTTTCTCTTTGGCGCAGGCTTCAATGATGGACTGGGCCAGTTCCATGTTGTTCACGTTGAACGCGCCTATGGCAAATCCGCCGTTGTAGGCAAGGTCAAACATCGGTTTAGTGGTCATTAATGGCATTGTTTATTACTCCTGTATATCTTGACAATAAAATCCAAAAGCCATCCAAGTCCAACATTGTAGAGATTTCCGGCTTGCTTGACCAGTGCATCGCGAATACGATTGGATCGCGAATACAAGGGCGGGTGAGTATATAATGCCTCGCAGGTTCGGCTTCATGTGAAGGCGGGCGTCGGCGCACAAGGTGAGATTCATCAACCATGAATGGGGGAACGATTGTCCATGAACCATAAAATTGAAACAGATGCCCATGGCAGGGCGATCATGGTGTCGGTATGCGGATTGCTTTTGAGTTTTGGCATGCGGTCGGTGGCCGGCGCTTCAACCGCTTCCGTGCGGGCTTTGATGCTGAACAATCCGGCGCATTATGCCACAGCACATTTTCGCCTGACCCTTTCTTCCGGTACCGGTGTGGCTCTGGCCATGACCGGGCGCGCGGAACAATATAATTTTCTTCCCACAGATCAATTTCCGACACGGGCCGGCAATCACTATAACCAGCTTGGGGACATCACATTCGCGCTGCGCGAGAAGGTCGGTGGGGCGTGGCATTTTTATTCTTCAGCCAACCATCGGGTTGCGGTTGCGGCAATGAACGTTCCGGGGACACTGGCGGCGGAGAATATATCGGCAACGTTCGGTGCCACCTGCCCTCTGACAATCCTTCGCGAATGGCGGGCGACGCGGCATGGCAATCTTGCCCTGGAATTTGTGATACGCAATCGCACACATCAAACCGTGCGGATCGGCGCTCTGGGTGCTCCAATGGTATTCAACAATGTGTTTTCCAATCAATCATCGCGGCAGATCTATGGTTCGTGTTGTTTCTCCAATCCGTATATCGGCGGTGACGCCGGATATATACAGGTCACGCGATTGAATCATAAGCCGCCGGTGATGCTTGTGCTGCCGGAAAAGGGGACATCCTTTGAGGCCTATCGCCCATTGTTGCGTGATCCGACGCCGCGGGGCACGACCTTTGAAGGTTTTTATGAATGGATGACCAACTCCCTGGCGTATTGTCAAACGCAGTGGAAGCATGCGCAGGAATGGAATCGGGGCACGGCCATCACGCTGGCACCGGGCCAGAGCATTACCCGGGGCTGGAAATTTGTGTTGACCGGCGGTGTGCGAGCAATCAATGCAACCCTGATGCACCAGCGGCACCCCGTGGCCATCGGCGTTCCGGGATATGTGCTTCCGACGGATCAGCAGGGGAAATTATTTATTCATGGGCCGGATGCCATCCGTTCCATGAGCGTTTGGCCACGCGGGGCGATGCGGGTGCTGCCCGCGATGCGCGATTCCGCGGATGGCTGGCAGAGCTATACGCTTTATGGAATACAATTGGGTCGCTGCCGACTGACCATTCATTATGCCAATGGCACCACACAGTTCATCCATTACTTTGTCACCTTGCCGGAGCGGCAGACGGTGCGCAATTTCGGGCGATTTGAGGCGCGTCATCAATGGTATACCAATGTGAACGATCCCTTTCATCGCACCGATGCGTTTATGCCGTTCAACGACTGGACGGGAAAAATCATATTGGATCATTGGCCAAGTATATGGATGTGCGGCTTAAGCGATGAGATGGGGGCCGGCCCGAATGAGGCGATGGCGGAAAAAAATATGGGGTATCCGAACCCCGCACAGGTGGCGATGCTGGAAAAATACGTGGATCACGCCCTGTGGGGGAATCTGCAGCGTAAGGACTATGGTGTGCGCCGGGATCAGTTCTGGTACAGTAAACGCATCTGGAAGAAGTTTCATTACACCATCGGCGGCAATGGCTATAAAGAGGATAAAGCATCGGCGCAGGCGGTGGATCGTTCGTTTAATTATGCCCACCAAGCGGATATTTACTGGTGCCTTTACCGCATTGCCCGCTACCATCCCGGTCTGGTAACCGCGCGAACATGGAATTGGTACTTAAGCCAGGCCTATCGCACGGCCATGGCCATGAAAAACTTTTGCGGCAATGAGCCTCAACAGGGGCAGATCGACGGTGAAGTATATCTGCATATTCTCAACGATCTCAAACGGGAGGGATGGACGCGACAGGCGCAAGTGCTGGAAAATTACGAACGCGGCCGCGCCGCCTATTGGAGCGCGGAGAGGTATCCATACGAAAGCGAAATGTCATGGGATTCCGTGGTTCAGCAGGAGATTTACAGTGTCTGCCGCTATTTTGGCTATAAGGCCAAGGCGGCGCAAGTCCTGCGAATTATTGTATCCTTTGACCCCACCATGCCGAACTGGGGCTATAACGGTGCCGGCTACAGGTATTTTGATGAACAGGTCAACGGCACCCAATGGCCATGGACGGCTCGACTGCTGCACCAATATGGGGCCGGCATCAGCGCGGTGCCTCTGCTGCAGGCGTATCGGGATCATCCATCCGATCTGACGCTGCTGCGGATTGGTTACGGGGGAAACATGGGCGCTTTAACCGACATCCAGCCGAATGGATTTGGATCGCAATGTTTTGACGCCGATCCGCGAATCATGCAATTTGATCCCTATTGCGGAGATTACGGTATCGAATTTTGGGGCTTTGCATTTACCGATGCCGCATATCTGGTCAAAAGCCCGACCTTCGGCTGGCTGGGATTCGGCTGCAATGTGCGTGCGCAACATCGTACCGTGCATGTGGCCATGCGAACCGCGTTTAATCGGCAACTCTATGTGGCACCCTTCAAGTTGTTCATCAAACTTTTTTCCGGTCATATTATATCCGCGAACATCAATACGAAAACCGGCTTGATTTCATTGGCGCTTGCGCCGGCTCGGCCATACGCACCCAATGCCTATATCCGGTTGAAGAAATATGCGGCGGGGATAAGCATTCGCTGGCTCTCGGGTGGTCAAGAAAAACGCGGCCTCTGGAAAGTACCGCTGGGCAATATGCCGGTGAAAGTCCAATTCCAAGTGGACATGGCGCGGTAGGACATTGGCCAATTAAACTTTAATTCGACATACGCGGCGTTTGCCGATCTGCAAAATAGGCGTTCCGGTTATCGCAACCTGTATCCGTGGGTCGCTGATCTTATTGCCGTCAATACTTACCGCCCCGCTTTCCACGAGGCGTCGCGCCTCGCTGGTGGATGGGGCGAAGCCTACGGCTTTGATCAGTGTCAACAGGCCGATTAGCCCGTCTTTCACAAGCGCGGAATCGACTTCCTGCACCGCAATTTCTTCGGGGAGTTGGCCTTCGGAAAAGCGGCGGCGGAAATCTTCGGCGGCAGCGTGTGCCGCGGCGGCGGAATGAAATTGCTCAACGATCATGCGTGCCAGCGTTTCCTTGGCCTGGCGGGGATGCGTCTGGCGACCATCCACCAGCGTGGCGATTTGCTCTTCGGGCAGGGTGGTGCAAAGCTCAAACCATTGTTTCATCAGCGTGTCCGGAATGCTCATGATCTTTCCAAACTGCTGTTCCGGCGATTCCGCCACGCCCACGTAATTTCCAAGGGACTTCCCCATTTTCTGCACACCATCCGTGCCGCACAGAATCGGCATAATCATGACAATCTGGGGATCCTGTCCCTGGCCAACCTGCAAATCCCGCCCCACCAGATTGTTGAAGGTCTGGTCCGTCCCGCCGAGTTCAACATCCGCCCGGATCATCACGGAATCCCAGCCTTGCATCAGCGGATACATGAATTCATGAATATAAATGGCTTCGCCGGCTTTGTAGCGCTCACTGAATGTATCACGCTCCAGCATGCGCGCCACGGTCATCTGTTGCGCCAGGCGCAGGGCATCGGCGAAATTCATTTTGGCAAGCCATTCGCTGTTATGCCGGATTTCCAGTTTATCAGGATTGGTATCGAGAATTTTCCCGGCCTGGGAAAAATAAGTCGCCGCATTTTCCTCAACCTGCTGGGCGGAAAGCACCGGGCGGGTTTTCTTTTTGCCCGTTGGATCGCCGATCATCGCGGTAAAATCACCGATAATCAGTACCGCCCGGTGGCCTAAATCCTGAAATTGCCGCAACTTCCGCAGCACCACCGCATGGCCCAGATGCAAATCCGGTGCGGTAGGGTCCATGCCCAGTTTGATCCGCAACTGCCGGCCCTGTTTCGCAGCCTGTTCCACGCGAGCCTGCAATTCCCTGGCCGAATAAACATGATCCACGCGTTGCAGCAGAACTTGGATATTCGAGATATTGGTTGCATGGGCCGGTGCGGTCATTGCATATACTCCATTAAGTCACGATGGGCGATTTTAGCCGATGGATCAATTCCCGTCACAGTTTCGGTCACTTCGGCTTCACACCGGAGAGTATCAGCAGCGTGGGCACCAGGTTGAAACAGGCGTGCATGGTAATATCCGTCCAGATATTTCCGGTAAGCTCATAAATATATCCCAGCGCCACGCCCAGCAGAAACAGGCTCGGAAACCATTCAATATATCCCGGCGTAACCGCATAATGCACACCGGCGAATACGGTGGCGGTGATCAGAATCGCGATCCACCGATTCCGGGGCAACCACTGGCCCAGTGGCCAGGGTGACGAGTCGCCACCGTCCGTAAAAACAGCCTTTCGGACGGCCAGGTCCGCCAGACTCGCGGGATCGTCCCCTTCCCGCGGTGCGGAAATGGCGTAGGCGTGCGAATCAGGCGCGGCGGGTGATTTCACGCTGACACCCGCCAACTTCTGACACAGCCAGGATTGAATCAACCCACGAAAAAATAATTCTTCAGATATTGGCGCAATCACCACCACCAGCACTACCAGCAACCCTACGCTTACATGCGAATGGTCCGTGGCCATGGCCTTGAGCGCCGGGTGTACCGGTGGCAGCTTGTGGGTCATGTCACGGGCGACCGTTTCCGTCATAACCAGAACCAGATACAAAATCGGCGTGATGATTCCGAAGCTCAATATGCCCAGGCCCACGCCGCGCGGGATATTGCGTGCCGCAATCCCAAGACCGGAAAGCCCCTTCTCAAACCAGCGCGTGCCAAACGCGCACGCCGCCGCGATGGCCGATAATCCGGAGACAATTTCAATCGCGGATGATTGTTGCGTCGGCGGCAGGTAACGTGCCAGAATTGCAAAGGTACCGCCCGCAAGGACATAAACGAGAAATACCACCGCAATGGCCGCGAAACTTAAAATATTGGTGCGTTGCGGGGCGTTCCGCAACGGTGCGGCTGAAAATACGCCGGTACGTATCAGCACATACAGGCTAATTGTCAGTAAAATGGCACCAATGCCATGGCCATTCAAAATGAATTGCGGATGAATCGGATGCGGATGGATATTATGGTCTCCAGAAAAATAGATATACGCTGATATTCTCCGGAAGATCGCTTAAACAAAAGAGCACCACACCCATTTCCCCAATCTGAAATTTGAAATCTCAAATCTCAGATCTCAAATCTCCGCTTAGCCGCGTGTGCTTGCACCGCGCGTTTCGCGCGGCAGCCGTCGGTGCTGCGAAAGTAGCAAGTGTACCGCAGTGGGTCGCGTCATCTTGCGACAGCATCACTTTAGTTCCAGCCTTATTGCGGCTGATTGGCTCCGCCGCCGCCACCCTGCATCGCCTGCATTTCCATCATCATCAAGAGTGGCAGCAGGGCATGAATCCGCGCGGACAGTTGCTCCAGATTTTTCATAGGCATTCGCATTTTTCCGTGCACGGTGCCGTCATGGGTGGAGATGCTCAAGCTCATCGGCTCTGTGGCCGGCATCTGAATCGCCGGTGTGTTCATATTGATCATCACCTTCATCCGTTGTGTCATAGTGGCAATCATCGGAGAAAAATCCAGATAGACGATAGCGGAGGATTGGGGCAGGACATGTTTTGCAGCCGCCATGATATCCGGGTTGGCGTCCAGTGCATCAGAACCGGAATCCAGAGATTGGATTGCATCAGCAATCAGCGGATGCCCCATATTGGCATCGGATCCGCTGATAAGATGGCCACCTTTGCCGCCCACCAGTATTGTCTGCTTGCCCAGACCCGTAAGCGACTGTTGCATTGCCATGGCGTGGCGCATGGCGTCGGCCTGCGGTGTTTCGCCCGGCGGCGGAATTATTTTCTGCCTGATCACCGTGAAGGGTACGTCCTTGATGACGACCGGCTTGGGCGATACCGTGGTTCGATATTGAATACCCATCTTCATGTTCGTCTCAAATTTGGTAAGCACGGCCATCTCTTTTACCAGCAGTTCCGTCAGCACCGCCGCTGATGCTTGAGCGTTGGTCGAGTTTGCAATCTGAACGGCGGAATAAAGCGATCCCCTGGGCTTGGATGAGATAACCGCAAGACTGCGGGCCATCGTGATGTCATGCACCAGTGCGGCAAGTTTGGACAGCATATCGGTTAGGCCGTACTTGTCCTTCTTGCCGTGCTCCGCTGCGGCAATCTGACGGCCCCAGTGATTCATCAGATTGGCGGCCATGGCACCATCCAGATTCTGCGCGCCAAGCTCGAAAATATTGTGCGCATCCGGCAGCCCCTTGAATGGCGTGCTTGGAAGCGGGCGCAGGCATTGCAGCACCTTGGCGACGCCCGTGCCGGGCTTAACGTCAGCAATGACGGACTGCGTGATCGCATCCGATGAAATGCGCCAAGCGAACAGGGCGGAATCCGTGCTGTTGAGCATCGCAACAGCGGCCCGTTTGCCGAGCCTTTCCAATTGGATATGCGACGCATCGGCAGCGGTCATCTCATCGCGTGCTTCACTTTTATCGATGTGCTCTTCCACCGGCTTGCGAATGGCCGCGATGTTGATCAGGGCATAAATATCCGAATGTTCCGCCGATGGCCGTTCGGATTCTGTGAGCATCGGAGCCACCGACTCTGTGATGGTCTTAAATTGCAGCAGCGCCAGCCGATCATGGGATTCCAAAATACAACTTTTGCCCGGCATGACGTAGATGTCCCGGCCATCCGCGGATTGTCCGTGCGCCAGACCATCTTTTCCGAATGCCAGATGCATCTTGGCATTGGCAATAACCGCCGCGGGATCCTTGGCCGAAGCGATGATAACGGTATGCGCGGTTTTATCGGCGGCGCTATCCGGAATGCCGACCAAGGCTACGGCACCATCCGCCTCAATACCGTGCGGCAGGCTCATATTTGTTTCGATTTGTTTTAGCGGGGGCGGTAGAACCGGTATTTTGAGCTTCTGTGCCAGGGTTGCGACTTTCTTATCAAGCAGTGCGGGATCGTGAATAATGACCACGGCCTGAGCGAAAGACGGTATCTGCTTCAATAATGCAACATCCGTGGTCGCCGCCACGGCGGCACCAGCAGTGCCACCGCCCACCACCAAAAATAGCCCCGCCAGCATGGCCGCTCGAAAGAGTTTATTCTTCAACATCTGGAAATTCTCCTGAACGTAATTGAAACACCGAAAACCTTATGACATCCAATCAGAATAATCCGCCGCCAGGACTACCGGGAATGCACTGCTCCATCGTAGCCATCGGCACAACCATTTGCATTTTCAATGATTGCTTCCCCGCCGCAACGCTGAACACCGCCGGCGGCGGAGGCAAGCCTAAGGTCAGCGCGTTGGCGGCCTTGGGCGCAGCTGTGCCGCCTTGGCTCTGGCTCCAGCGAGCAATCGGCAAATAAGCCACCATAAATGAGCCTGGTAACCGGTCAGCCATACTTTGTGCCAATCCGGGGCGCTTGATAATAGCCGAAACATTCATCCGGGCGGTCTTAATTGCGGATTGCGTCACCGCGGATGTGGTATCAACGCATGCCAGTAAGCGATGCGTTGCCACCTTTATAATTTCAACATGGTGGGCGGGTTGTGCGACGCCTGCCGGGCCAATATCAATTCGGAGGGTCGGCAGCCCCAGAATTTGCACATTGGATATTTTTATCGCTGGTACCCCGGCGGATCGCGTAGCCGCGGCGTGCGGGGCCGGTGGTGAGTGCCCGCAGGCCGCCAGTTTTGCCAGACGGTGAAGTTGCGCCAAGGGATGTTGGGTGCGGATGAGGATCAAGGCTGGGCCGCCATCCCATTCGCCGGGAGTTAGTGCCGTCGGTGAAACAGCAGATGGCCGGGCCAGCATGACGGCACTTGATCCGGTGTGATCAGCAAGAATGTGTAAACAGGTCTGAAAAGCGTTGTGGGGGTCAAATGCATGCGATCCGGCTGGCTGGGCCGCGTGATGCCGCGCGGGCAGCAGTTTACCCAGCCAGTGGGCCACTGCCGCGCCATTGATACTGTCTGCATAAAGTGCGTTATAGCGTACCGATGGTAATCCCGCCAAAGCGTTGGCCGGCAAGGGCGATTGTGCGCCGACAACCTTTACGATGGACGAGTCGGCCTTAAATTGTACGGTAAGGTTGTAGACCATCGCCCGGCGGCCAAAATCAGCCGTTAGTAAGCTACGTACCGTCGAGTCGGTCGTTTGCCTGGCAATCGCCGCATCCAGTTCATGCAATAGGATGCCCAGCGGTGCCGAACCCAGCGGCATTTTATTGACTGGAAGTTGTGACAATGCCATCGCGGTGGTCGGTTGGCTCAAAATTTTTCGCAGGGCGGCGGTATCGCCTTCGATGGCGAGATCTGATTTTGCCAGAGATTTCCGCATGTCGGCTGAAAGTTTCAGGCCGGATTGGCCTTTAAGATACGCTTTGAGCGTGGACGATGATGTGGACAAAAATATCCAGTTCCCCCGGTTGGTCATAAACCAATGGCCCCCTCTGATTGCGCCTGGCGTGATTCCGCCTTTGGTGGCACCCGTCTTGAATCCCGCAATAAACTTGGCCGCGTCCGTCGCCCGCAATATTACCAGTGATCGGCGTGATTCAATCGACTGGGCCTTACGCGGCGTTGGTATGACCCATGCGACGGGGGCCGCCGTGTCCCAATAGGGGCCTAGCATCATCTTCGCCATTACAAAGATATCATCCGGGGGCGCTTGCCCGGAAATCCGCCGCTGCATTCGCAATATGCGCGTATCAAGTTGGAGCACATTTTGCGATACAATACATAGAGCGCTGGTGGCCGGCAGTTGCCGGCGGATTGATAAATCCTTTCGCGGAGCGGCAGTAGCGAAACGTGTCGCCGCCGACAATTGCAACGCCGCAATTGCCGCAATATAAACCCATCGGCGAGACAACATTCAACCTTCTCCAAAAAGAAAGGCAACCGTCATGACCGGCGTCCGTGGCAACCATCCTTGGAATGGGCACATCCCTCACCACGCCATTAAGCGGATTATAACTTGCCCTGATCCATGATGACAACCATCGGTGAATTGGCGTTGTCTCTCGCCGCTTTTCACGCCGTGGCAATTGCGGTATAGTTACAGCCACAGAAATCGCCGGAGTGGCGGAACTGGCAGACGCGCTGGACTCAAAATCCAGTTCTCGCAAGAGAGTGTGGGTTCGATTCCCTCCTCCGGCATCCGCAAACAGCCAAACAGAAACAGTGACCGTGCATGGGCGGGTGGCCATTAAATTTGTGCCGCATCCCGATTTGCAGCCGAAGCAACACACGGTAGAATCGGCAGCATGAACATCACCCATGAAATATTCGGTCATACCAAAGAGGCACAACCGGTGGATGTATTCACCCTCACCAGCCCCGCCGGTCTGATGCTGAAGATTTGCTCTTATGGGGCGACGATTACCGAATTGCATACACCGGATCGTCACGGTCATTCAGCCGATATTACCCTCGGATTCGCCACGCTGGGGCCGTATCTCGCGGAGCATCCATCATTCGGCTGCGTGGTGGGTCGTGTGGCCAATCGCATTGCCAACGCCCGTTTCCGCCTGAACAAAAAAGATTATTCCCTGCACGCCAACAATGGCGCGCATAGCCTGCACGGCGGAAAGGTCGGCTTGTCCCGCAGAGTGTGGAAATCCCAACAAATTAAAGTCAATGGCGTACCGGCGGTGGAATTCAGCTATCACAGTCCGGACATGGAGGAAGGATATCCCGGCAACGCCGATTTCAAAGCCATTTATCTCATGCCGGATAACCATACCATCCGCCTGATTATGGAAGCCCGCACCGACCACCCCACGCCGGTGAATCTCACCAATCATGCCTATTTTAATTTACGCGGGGCCGGGCAAGGTGATATTCTGAACCATGAGCTGACGCTTTTCGCCGATTATTACACTCCCGTGGATGCCGCACTTGTCCCCACCGGTGAAATTCGCAGTGTGCGGGGCACCCCGATGGACTTCACCCATGCCACTGCCATCGGAGCACGAATCGCGCAAGTGCCCGGCGGCGGATATGACTGTAACTATATTTTGCGCACAGGTGATGAACCTTTGCATCAGGCGGCCCGGCTGATCGAAGCGACCAGCGGCAGGGTCATGGAAGTGTGGACCACGCAACCGGGATTGCAGCTGTATACCGGCAATTTTCTTGACGGCAGCCTCACGGGCATAGGCGGAGCCTATCAAAAACACGCCGGATTGTGTCTGGAAACGCAACATTTTCCTGATTCCGTCCATCACAGCCATTTCCCGTCGATTATTCTGCAATCGGGCCAGCACTATCATCACATTGTGGATTATCGGTTCCCAAAACCGGTTGCGTGACACGTAATGCGGATTACGGATACCGCATATCGTATCTCCCCAGAGCACCGCATTATCATGACGGTGCTCCCGGGAAAATCCTGTTGGCGGGGCATTGCAGCCAGACCCGCGTAAAGTGTCACGCACGTCCCAAAACCTGCCTGAACATTATTCCATTGACTTGGCAACAGCCGATGTTATCATAAATAGTAGGCATGGTGTGATGGGAGCAGTAGGCACCCATTGGCGAGCTGAAGAGCATTTGCCGGAGGTTTTTATCATGGCGGAAGTTCCTTCTAATGATAGCCCCCCCACGGAACATGTCGTGCCGGTTGACATTTCACAACCCCTGCTCCGCGTTGCGGGAAGGTATCGTCGGCTGACTATTCTCGGAGCGCTCCTGCGCGCGGCGCTGACAGATCTGCTGATCTTCCTGGCGGTAGTGCTGATTTTGGGAATTGTTCCAGGGATGCCTCTGGCGATGCGCTGGATTATCGTGGTTGCGGCATGGGGCGCGGCCATAACTATTACATTGAAAAACCTGCTTCCTACGCTTAGATCCATCGACCTACAGGCCGCTGCGCAAATCGTCGAAAAGCGCGAACCTGAACATGAAGAGAGAATTCTCAGTGCGGTGGAATTTGCACAAAGCCCCCAGTCGGTACAAATGGCCTCTCCGGAAATGGTGCAGCATGTGATGATCCAGGCCGAGGCGCATACAGGTCAGATTGATATGGAAACCGTACTGTCGGGGAAAACTGTTCTGCGCTGGGCCATGTATTGCGCCCCGGTGGTTCTGGTGTGGCTGATCCTCTGGCCAGTGTTCCCGCGTATTATCACCACCGGCGTCTGGCGGATTTTTGCGCCCTGGAGCGCGGCGGCCGGTTCCGGGCTGGATATCCGCGTGACCCCCGGCAATGTGGCGCTGGGACAGGGAGACCAGCTTGAAGTGATCGCGAAAGCCGGCTCTACCATGGGCGGAGAAAAAGTACGATCGATGACGCTTTCCGAAACTTCGTCCGATGGTACCCAGCGGGAACTCGCCATGACCCGGATCGGCCCCAGCCGATTCCGCGCCGACATCCGAAATGTGGCAGCCAGTTTTCAATATCAGGTGGCCGCCAGTGATACTGCCTCACCATGGTATCGCGCAGAGGTGGTGGCGCGCCCCCGGATTGCTCGGATGGAATTGCAATATCACTTCCCCACATATACCAAATTGCCGGCGAAATCCTATTCTGGCCGCAATGGAACGATCAAAGCAATCACGGGCACGCAGGTACATCTGATTGTTTATGCCTCAGAGCCGCTGTCCAAGGACAGCAATCTCACCCTGCATACATCCATCGCCGGGGTGCTGGAACATCGGCCATTAACAAAACTGACCGGACTGGAATATCAGGCTACGCTGGATATTCAAAACAACACCAGTTATCGCATCGACCTCGTGAACAACCGGGGAGTAAAAAACAACGACAATCAGGCTTGGCCGATCGTCGCACTGCGGGATCAGCCGCCGGTAATCCATATTATTGATCCCGGCCGGCGGGTCCAAGTGCGGCCCGATGATGTGGTTCCGATTCATTATGAAGCATCGGATGATTTCGGGCTTACCGGGCTGCGGGCCGAGGTGACCGTGGGACATTCGTCGCCGATGAGTTACCGAATTGATCGGGGGATGAAAACCAGCCTGCTGAGCCTCAAAGGGCAATGGCAACTGTCGGTCGCGGACCAACTGAAGGCCGCCGGTGAATCGGGAAGTCATACTATTTATTATCGCCTGCTGGCCGTTGATAATGCCGAGCCGACACATCAGACAAGCCACACCAAAATGCATGAACTTATTATCAATCAACACCTTCTGACCGGCTACAACGAACGTCGCAACGCCAAGGCTTTTAATGATCTTCGGGCGGCCATTCTCAAAGCGCTGCGCGATATCAAGCTGGACGGTGGGCACATCACCAACCTTCAG
This sequence comes from Planctomycetota bacterium, assembly GCA_021809365.1. The sequence goes on from JAKBAC010000031.1 coordinate 17,976, forward strand.
CACAGCCCGGCAAACGCCCAGCTCTCGGATAACCGAAAGACCATGTCTGATCAAGTGCAAAAGAGTCTGGCCCAAACGCAGAGCCATTTGATGTCCGCAGGGCAGGCGGCTGCGAATACCGCCTATGCCCGCCAGGGTCAGCAGGTGGAAACGGTGGCCAGTACCCGCTTACCCAAGGCCGCCAATGACCTCGCGGCGGGGACATTTGCGCCGCCGACACAGTTCAAGATTCGGCGCACCGATTTTGCCGATGCTCAGAAAAACTTGCGGCTGGCAGCCAAGACATTACGTGAAATTCTCAAGAGCATGGAGCAGCAGGAACAACAGCAGCAACTCGCGGACAATCTCAATAAACTCGCGGAAGAACAGAAACAACTTGCACAGCAGATGCAATTGCAACCCAACTCCCCCGCACTTCAATCTCAGCAACAGCAACTGCAGAACCAGGTGAGTTCTCTGGTTCAGCAAAATCCCTCGCTCCAACAGCAGGGAAATAATAGCCAGCAACAAACCGGCCAACAACAGTCTGGCCAACAGCAGTCTGGTCAGCAGCAGTCTGGCCAACAGCAGTCCGGTCAGCAGCAGTCTGGCCAGCAACAGTCTGGTCAGCAGCAGTCTGGCCAACAACAGTCAGGCCAACAGCAGTCAGGCCAACAACAAGGCCAGGGTCAACAGCAAGGTCAGGGCCAACAGCAAGGTCAGGGGCAAGGGCAAGGGCAAGGGCAAGGGCAAGGGCAAGGGCAACAGCAAGGGCAAGGTCAAGGTCAAGGTCAAGGTCAGGGCCAAGGTCAGGGCCAAGGTGCCGCACAGCAAGTGCAGAACGCTTTGCAGCAGCAGCAGCAGGCTCAACAGGGTAACGCCCAGGCAGCCAGTCAAGCGGCTCAATCCCTGGCGGCAGCAGGCCAATCTATTGCGCAGGGGTCCGGATCCGGTCCTGGGCAGGGCCAGGGCATGAGCCAAACCCCCGGACAACCAGGCATGATGGGCCAGGGCATGGCCTCCAAATCCAGCGGCGCAATTGATGGCGGTGCTGCCGGTACAGCGCCATCTTCGGTACTTGCTTTAGGGATCAGCCCGGCGCAATGGAATAAACTCGGCCCCTTGGCCAAACAGCACCTTCTAGGTACTGCACGACAGGACATTCCCGCAGGCTACAGACAGATGGTGCGGGATTATTACGTGCGACTTGCCGAAATGAAATCGCATTGACAACAGCCAGGCTCTTCACTGAAGACAGGTGCTATGAAGTTACAGGCTTATAGAGATGATGGCAATAGAAAGCACACGCTCATTTTCCGTCAAGTGATTGTGGCATTGGGGCTGATATCAGCCGCGACCTGCTTGAACGCGCCCGCGGTTCATGCCGAACAACCCATTCCGCCGTACATAAAAAATGCGATTGCGCATGGACTGCATTGGTTATCCGATCACCAGAAAGCAAGCGGAACCTTTGTTTCGGCTCCGCCGACCCGCCCCGCTGTGACATCCCTGGCAGTGATGGCGTTCATGGCGCGTGGGTATACACCCGGCTCCGGGCCGTATCATCAAGTCATTGATCGTGGAGTCGACTGGGTGCTGGATCATCAGCAACCTTCGGGCTACCTCGTAACAAGGGCTGGCGGATCCATGTACGATCATGGTATTGCAACGGTTATGTTGTCCGAGGCTTATGGCATGGCCAAGCCGAGCATGCGCCGGCGCATCAGCCATGCACTCTCCAAAGCGGTCGCATTGATTCTAGCCGCGCAAAAATATCCGAAGGGACAATTTGCCGGCGGCTGGCGGTATCAGCCCACATCGCCGGATGCGGATATTTCATGCACCGGATGGCAACTCATGGCCTTACGCGGAGCGGCCGACAGCGGTGCGCCCATTCCCATGCAGGCTATAAAAGATGGCATTGCCTTTGTCCTCCGTGATGCCACCCCAAGTGGAGGATTTTCCTACCAGCCCGGCGGCGCGCCTGGCCGCGCCAGAACCGGCACCGGTATTTTGACCTTGGAACTCATGGGCCAACGTAACAGCCCGCAAGCCATCGCCGGGGGAAATTTTCTTCTGGCGCATCCGGTGAATCCCGGAGAAAATTTTTACTTTTACGCCATATATTATTGTGCGCAAGCCGCCAATCAACTCGGTGGAAAATACTATCAGCACATTTATTTCACAATCCGCAGTCAGTTGATCAAGTTACAGGCCGCCGATGGTGCATGGACGCCAACCGATGGCATTGAGCTACAGGGTGGAAAACCTTATGCCACTTCCATGGCAATTCTTGCGCTGTGCATTCCGTTCCATTATCTACCGCTATATCAACGATAGCGCATACCGCCCTATCGTTTATTCACGCAAATAGGCGTTGCGTTGCCCCTCCGCACATACATATATAAGCGAATCTCATTCGCCGGTGCGGATTCAGCCAATCTTCACGGCACGCAGCGCCAGAAACAGGGGAATTTCACGTCGGCTCTTATCCAGCGCCGCAAAGCGCACGCCCTGGGGTGGAATTTTTCCGCTGATCCATTCTTCGATATGATCAATCCACAACCCGGCGGAGCCAAGCGTGTTGATATAGGCTTGCAGCGGACGATGAAAGGTGAGTGTTGTGGCACCGGGATCGCTGCCGGGGTGCATCGCGATGGGCATTTTTTCGCTGGTCAGATAGCCATCGACGAGTCGATGCTGAATCTGTTTTTCCGGATCCCATTGCCAGGCGGTTCTTTGCGGAATGCGGAAACAGGGGTGCAATAGCACCACAACCAATTTTCCGCCGGGCTTCAGGGCGGCATAAATACCCTGCCAGACTGGTGAAAGAGGGGTGATGTTGGCTATGGCGAGAATACAGGCCGCGGCATCAAATCCTCCGGCGGCGGCAGCGGGACATGCGGCAAGATTGCGCGCATCACCATCAACATAATGTTCCAGATCCGGATATTCACGGCGCTGATTGGCGGCCTGAACCAATGTTGCCGCCATATCCAGGCCCAGTGTGCGGATCCCCTCCTTGGCCGCAGCGCGGCACAACACCCCCTGTCCGCAGGCAACATCCAGCAGCCGCTGCCCGGCGACTAGATTCAGCATTCGTAAGACACCTGGAATAATAATCTTCTGATGATGATCCGTGCCATCTTGCCCAACCAGATCGTCATACCATGCGCATACGTGGCCCCAATCGGAGGTATGCGCATTGGGTTGACGCGAATTGCCCTTTCGCCGCGCGGCTGCCGATGATTCAGCTTGGCCGGTTGGCGTGGCGTACTTGTTCGCAACATCATGATTACGCCGATTTTTCACATGCGTCCTTATCAATACTTTTGCCGTATTATCATTGACGCATAAACAATAGACAAGCAGACCGCACAAAACCAACACAGCGAGGCACGCTTACTTTCCAGTGGGGCTGATGATGTCCAACCGTGGAAAATATGTTCGGTAGCGTCCCGTGTCACGCGTGATCAGCTTAAGTCCCTCCACCGCCGCATGAGCGCCAATAAACAAATCAGGTAATACCGCTAGCTTCTCACCACCGCGTCGCCGATATGCCAAAAAACATTTTGCCGCCAGAAACGCAGCCTCGTAAGGTATGACGCGGCGCTCGATCCACTCCGGCGGGAGCGCTTCGTTCACATCCTCAATACGAGAAAAGCGCACCGATACCTCGGCGAAAATTACCGCATTGATCACCAGCGTATGGCGTTCCGCCGCCGCGGCCAGAGCCGTGCTGGACCATTGAAACCATTGAGAATTCTCGGTGAGAATATCAAGCAACACGTTGGAATCCACCATCATGCCGGGCATGTGTCACATCCGTGTAAGTTTCATAATCTCGTCGGTGGATAAGCCCGTGCCGGCCCGGCCGCGCATCCGTGCGATCAAGGCGTTTCCCCGCCGCCCCTTGGCAATTTTGCGCAACACAACCTCCCGGCCGCGAAGTATAAATTCCACGTCCGTGTGTGGAAGAATTCCGGCGCGCTCGCGAATCGCCTGAGGAATCGTTACCTGGCCCTTCACCGTCACCTTCATGGTTGACACTCCTGCACGCCGACCTAGCCGCTCTTTCGATCATTAACAACTGGCGGCGGATGGTAATACTCTTACGAGTATTATTACTCCTTTCCCGGACATATACAAGTGGCGAGGCCGACGTGACATTTGCAGGGCGTGACAACAAATCCGAACCAGTGTACCGGGGCACCTCATCCCCTTTGCGCAATCTGAAATCTGAAATTTGAAATCTCAAATCCCCCGCCCCATCCCCATTTTAGCCGCGTGTGCTTGCACCGCGTGTGTCGCGCGGCCGTCGTCGGTGCTCAACAAGTAGTAAGTAGACCGCGGGGATTGCCTCATCTTGCGACAGCATCACTATAGTTCCAGCCTTATGTGCTCTACTGCTCAACTCTCTACTGGTCTCCGCTCTGCGGCAACAGCCGCCGCGGCGCGTGCTTGCACCGCGTGCTTTGCGCGGCAGTCGCCAGTGTTGAGAAAGTAGTAAGTAGACCAAAGGGGGCGCGGCATTGTTGGCGACGGCCTATGCTCTTGCTTTAGCCGAATTTGCTCGACTGTTCACCTGTTCTACTCACACCTGCTCTAATCGGGCCGCGGCCCGGTTCGCTCTGCTGCTCAATGAGCTCAGGCCGCCGTGCGGACTTCTGACTCTCCCCGCCACGCTTTCTGATCGGAGGACGGCGTGGAGCGTGGCTGGTACCGGTTGGCCAGGAGGGCTTCGACAATCGCAAGGATCATCACCAGCGCCAGAACTCCCGGCATCAGAGAACTGCCCTGACTGGTTTTCGCCAGCTCATGCAATAACTGATCCGCGGTGGCGGCTACAAATACCACCTCTCCTTTGGGTGCCTCCTTTGCCAGGATATGCGCGCTGGTGGGGTGCAGATCCGCTTCAGCCGATGGAACATTAACGGCCAACGCGCCGGTATATTTTCCATTAAAACTCCGCCAGGTATAAATGCCGGCGTCTTGCGCGCCGCTGAACCGCCACACCCACCGGCCCACAGCATCCCGTGATGCCCGGACGTTCACGGGGTTCCTCGCACCCGGCGCGGTGATATTGACCGACAGTCCAGGATCGTCAACGGGCAGGGGAATCTTGATGGACTGTCCCGGAGTATAGGAAGCAGGCCCGGCGCTGGACACCGCATTTCCCAACGCAATGCGAACCATGACCGGCAGAAAAGCATTGGTGGCGGCCATGTTGGTCCAGCCACCGCCGGGTGATGTTAGAAATGTATATACATGTCCATGCCCAAGTGAGTGCCGCACCAGCAGCAACGCATTGTCATGCAGGCGGGCCAGTGCCGTACCGATTACCGGGGCATTGTCCGGTAAACTCCACCGGCCCACCGCCACAATGCGCTCGAACGGCTGCTGGGTTTGGAACAGGCCCGCAAACAGCGAACTTTTCATATCCACCCAGCTCACCGCTTCCCCCGCCCGGCTGCTGATCGGGCCAGATATTTCTCCCGGCAATAATTGCAGGCTTCCCGCCGCAACCGAATTATAAACCTGCGGATCAACCGCCGGCCCCAGCATCCAGCATAGTCGTCCACCGCCAACCACAAACCGTTGCAATTTTTGCGCCATAGCCACATTTATTCGGGGCACATCACATACAAACACCGCGCCATAGCGGGAAAGATTGACCGACGGAAGACTCTCATACGGCACATATTCGGGATCAACACTCCAAAGCCGCGGTTTTCCATTGGCCAGGGTGGTGGTGGAAAAGGGTGCCAGCGCGGTATTAACATAAAATGCGGTTGACGGGTTGGTAAGTTGCGGCTGGTTGCCAACCACCAGAGCGCGAATGCTCTTTTTTACCTTCATAATCAGACTGCGCCGATCGCCCCAGGGCATCGCGCCGCCGCTGTCCACGTCCGTAAGCGTAAAGCGGTGCAAACCGGGGGTGACAAGCGCGTAGGACACGCTGACATGTGCGCGGCTGGAAGCGGTGCCGACAGGGCCGAGGGTGGCCCGGACCGGCGCACCCGTTGCCGCGTGGCCATCAACATTCAGGACAAATCGGGGGGCAACCGCGGTGGCACCATTGTTAATAACCGTTGCTCGCAAGCGGATGGTGGACCCCACCACCGCCGCGCCGTGCCGGATGGCCCATGCGGCAATCGCGACATCATCCGGTGTGCCCGCCGCCTGCGGCATCAGCACAAGTTGAATTCCGGGAGCGCTTTTAAGAGCCGTGAACATACTTGTATCGGATGCCGCCGGGCCGCAAAAATCCGAAATGATAATCAGCATGCGATTCGGACGAATGGAATTTTTCAGCAAAGCCACGGCCCGGGTAATCAACTCGCGCATGGGCACCGCCCGGCCAACACTTTTTATTCCGGCCAGGCGCGCAATTTGCGCCACGCGGTCGGCACCCAGATGATCGGGAACCGGACTGTTGCCGGGGTTGGTCAGCAGCACGGCCATGCGGGCGGGAGCCAGGCCCGGGCCCAGCAGCGTGGTTGCCTGGTCGATGGCGGTTTGCATGCGGGTTTGCGAGCCATCGTGAACAAGCATGGATTGTGAATTATCGAGGATAATGACACATGCGGTGGATTGGCCGTTAAAGTGCGTCCCAAAATTGGGAAACAGCGTGTCGGTTCCCAGGCCAAACAAAGCGGCCCCCGTCGCGGCCAAACCCATGAGCATCCATAGAGCGGGCCAGACGATTCCCGGGCGGCGATTTGGCTGTCGGTCGCCGGGATGCCCGGGCGGCATCACCGCCGCTTCCGGCGTTGTGGCCGCAATGGATTTGCGTTGATCCAGTGTGTTACTTATCACCACGCTCATCAACGCCAGCAACGTCATGCCCACCAGCAGCAAGAGCAACATTCCATACGCCGCGAATGGTGAGCCGCCGTGCACCAGAGGTCCGGCGACAGCCATGGCGATCATGGCAAACACCGCCATCCGCAACAACAGCAGCAAAAACTGCCGGATGTGCCGTTTGCGCGAAGTCTTATGTGCGGTAATACGGAGAAATCGCAGAGTTGGAAACCGCACCACCGGAGCGCGCACCCGATTGAGCAGATGCAGCAACACGGGTATGCCCGTCGCCAGCAGGCCCAGCAGCATGACGGGATCCGAGAAATTTAAGGCAGCCAGCGGCAGTTCGTTCATGCCCAACCTTTCCATCGCGTTCAAGCCGCATCAGCGCTGCGATGTGCGGCGCAACAATTCACGGATTTGCACATCCCACGGCACATCCGTATAGGCGGTCAGATAGTCAATCCGGGATTGACCGCACCGCTTTTTGATCAAGTCCAGATACGCCTGAACTTCCCGTTGATAATCATCGCGAATCAGTTTCGGGTCAATCTGCAGACGCGAATGATCCTCCATGTCTTCAAATGTAATCGGGCGGCTGTACGCCAATTCCATCTCCGCGCGATCCAATACGTGCATCAGCACGATCTGATGGCGGGCATGCCGCAGATGTTCCAGAGAGCTGGTGATTTTATCCGGATCATCAAAAAGATCACTGATGACAATGACCAGACCGCGGCGGGGAATCTTATTGGCCAGCAGATGCAACGTGCCGGAGATATCCGTTTCGCGTCCGGGCGAGAGTTTTTCCAACCCCACAAAAATCTGATCGAGATGCGACGGTCCGTTGCCCTGTGGAATTTCCAGGCGGATGGCATTGTCAAAGGCAATCAGCCCCACCATATCCTGCTGATTGGACAGCATGAACGCCAGCGATGCCGCGAGAACGGCGGCATATTGAAACTTGGTGACAGGTTCCGATGTTTTACCCCGCATATCCGTTGTCGCCGCCGATCCGAAATCCATGGATCCCGACGCGTCCAGACAAATCGTCGCCCGCAGATTCGTCTCCTGTTCATATTGCTTGATATAGTATCGATCCGTCTTGGCCAGAACCGTCCAATCCAGATGTTTGATCTCATCGCCCGGCACATATTCCCGATGCTCGGCAAATTCAATGGAAAATCCCTTGTGCGGGCTTTTGTGCATACCCGCATATACGCCCTCAACCACAGATCGGAA
>JAKBAC010000032.1 GCA_021809365.1 Planctomycetota bacterium
CTCAAGGGGTTTACGAACCCGGTTCTCGCCGCCGACTCCTGGCATCTGGCCGGTTTGAGGCCAATCCACCCGTAATTACGGATGGAACAGGGCACTAGGATTGCAGAAAGAGGGATAATGCGCAACAGCGCTAAAAAGTTAAGGATTTGGCCCCGAGAGACCTGGCAGAGTATGTCACAGGCCCCGCGGCAAGAGAGGAGGGCGTTGGACCAGGCGAGGCGAGAGTGAAGCCGTCGCCGCGGCAACGACTGGGCTCGCCACAGTGGGGCCCGAACATTGACCACACTGCTTCATGCCATGGCGCAACATGGCGGCAAAATCGGAATGACCTCACTATGTATTGGTGGCTGAGAGGCGGTAGCGATGGCTGTGGAACTTTTGTAATACCGGGCCTGGCTATAATTTTTGGCAGGAATACCGAAGCCGGCAGCAGGACGAATGCCGGCGCACCATCCGGCCCATTACCCGCCCTTTGGCAAAAAATATGGCTGCACCCGTGATACCATTTTTCAGGCAGTTCACTTGCTCAAGGCGAGGTTTGTGAATAACATCACAAGGTAGTGAGTCAGGGGTGAGGTGCCTGTTGTGGGCCGCCCGGGCCTCCTTGAGCGGTGCGCTCTCGCGGGGCTGATGCTGTGCAGGAGTTTCGGACATGCCCTATACAATGGAAAAGGGAGTCTCCATGCTGATGGATGACCCCATGAAAACGCCCCAACTTTCAGAAAATTCCAATCTATGGACGCTCAATTTCGGCCCTCAGCATCCGGCCACGCACACGGTCATACGCTTGGTGATGGAAATTGACGGCGAACGCGTCGTGAAAGTGGTTCCGATCATCGGATATCTGCACAGCGGCTTTGAAAAAAATGCCGAGGTGCTGGACTTCAATCAGTACATGACCATTGTCAATCGCATGGACTATCTGGCTCCCATGGGTAATGAGATGGCCTGGATCCGCGCGGTGGAGATGCTGTTCGGCGTTGATCCGACGCCGCGGTGCAAAGTGTATCGCACCATTTTGGGTGAATTGGCCCGCATCCAGAGTCATCTGCTTTGTGTGGGGGCCGCGGCTCTGGACTTGGGCGGATTCACCGCGTTTCTGTTCGGATTTAATGAACGTGAGCGCGTTTATGACATTATGGAGTATGTGACCGGCTCCCGATTTCATACCAGTTGGAATCGCGTCGGCGGGGTGATGAAAGATGCGGACGACAATGTATTTCGCCCGCTGGTCAAAGCCTTTATCAATGAATCGCTTCCCCGCGCCATTGAAGATATTGAGAAGCTGCTTAACCGTCTGCGGATATTTATCGACCGCACACAGGGCATCGGCATTATTTCCCGTGAGGAGGCCGTTAACTGGAGCTTAAGCGGCCCCCTGGCCAGAGCCAGTGGGGTGATGCGCGATGTCCGCAAGGATGATCCTTATTTTTGTTTTCAGGATAACTGGGACGGCCAAGGCGCGCCGGCGGTGCAATTCAAAGTGCCCATTATGAAAACCGGCGATGTGCTGGCGCGCTATCTGGTGCGCATTGAAGAAATGAAGCAATCCATGGAGATCATCCGTCAGCTCATTGACGATATTCCCGGGGGGGCCATCAATGTCAGCCCGGAAGGCAAAGACATTCTTCCGCCCAAGTCCCAGGTTTATGGCTCCATTGAAGGATTGATTCAGCACTTTGAACTGGTGATGACCAACCGCGGTTTTCAACCACCGGCGGGGGAGGTGTATGGTTGCAGTGAAACCGCCAATGGAGAACAGGGATTTTATATTGTCAGCGATGGCGGCAAAAATCCGTGGCGGGCGCGGTGCCGCCCGCCCTCGTTTATTCATTTAAGCGTGCTGCCAAAAATGATGGAAGGCCACACCATCTCGGATGTGGTGGCTGTATTGGGCAGTTTGAATATCATCGCCGCGGAATTGGATCGTTAAACGCAAGGAATGTTATGGCCTGGATTGTAGAAGACCGCCTCAAGCAGTACCAACCCACTCGCAGTGAGCCGTACCTCACCGCCGAGATCAAAGCGAATATTGAAAAGAAATACTTTCCGCGCTATCCACGGAAACAGGCGGCGTTGTTGCCGCTGTTTCATATCATCATGCACACCTATGGATACATTCCGCCGCAGGCCATTGATGAGGCGGCGGGCTTTCTGGAAATCTCCCGTGCCCAGGTACAGGATGCGGTGACATTTTATGAAGAGTTCCGACTGCAACCATCGGGCCGGTATGTGATCAATGTCTGCCGGTCCATTTCGTGTGAGCTTTGCGGGCACCAGGCGGTACTGAATAAAATTCGTGATGTATTTGGTATTGAACCCGGTGAAACCACGGACGATGATAAGTTTACGGTGTTTGAAGTGGAATGCCTTGGAGCCTGTGAACAGGCTCCGTGCGCCCTGGTGAATGAAGACCTGCATGGTTGCATCAGGCCGGATGAATTCGCCGCTGAATTGCGGGCGTTACCGGATCATCCCGCGGCGCGGCACGAAGCGACCGGGCATTGAGGTTCAAGACGATCAGAATGATGATCGACAGTTGATTGAAAGGTTTTGATTATGGCGTTTGCCGGCCCAGTTTTGCTCAAGCGCATCCCGGATGATCCCGCGAAGCGCAAGTTAATTGATATGGACGGATATATCGCCACCGGCGGTTATGAATCGCTGCGCAAGGCGCTGGCCATGACGCCGGATCAACTGATCCAACTGGTTATTGATTCGAACCTGCGCGGGCGGGGGGGAGCCGGCTTCCCATGCGGGCAAAAATGGAAGTTCTTGCCCAATGACCTCCATCCGCGCTATTTGGCCGTTAATTTTGATGAATCCGAACCCGGTACCTTCAAGGATCGCTATCTGATTGATTTTGATCCGCATGTGCTGCTGGAGGGCATCGCCATCGCGGCGTATGCCAACAACATAACCAATAGCTATATCTACATACGTGGTGAGTATCATCGGCAGGCAAAAATTCTGGAACAAGCCCTGGAGGCGGCCTATGCCAGGGGAATTTTCGGCGGGAAAATTCCCGGTACGGATATTGTCCATCATTGCTACGTGCATCGCGGGGCTGGGGCGTATATCTGTGGAGAGGAAACAGGTCTGCTGGAATCATTGGAGGGCAAACGCGGCTGGCCGCGCATCAAGCCGCCATTCCCGGCCATCGCCGGCGCGTTCGCCAAACCAACCATCATCAACAACGTGGAAACCCTGTCCTGTCTGCCATCCATCATTGAACATGGGGCAGAGTGGTTTAAGGCCATGGGCACGCCGTCTTCCGCCGGGCCTAAACTTTTTGGCGTCAGCGGTCTGGTCAATAAACCGGGCGTATATGAAGAGGAACTTGGTATAAAGATGTCCACACTCATTGAAAAATACGCCGGTGGAGTGAAGGGTGGAAAATACCGGGCCGCGATTCCCGGCGGCATTTCCATGGGTATATTGGGTACCGATCAATATGACGCCACGCTGGATTTTGATATCGGCCGTAAATACAACGTGTTGGGATTGGGCACCGCCGGTGTGATTGTGATGAATGACAAGACGGATCTGGTCGTGATGCTGCGGAATATCGTCCGGTTTTTTGCCCATGAAAGTTGCGGTCAATGTACGCCATGCCGCGAAGGCACCGCCTGGATGCACAAAATGCTGAACCGCATCGTGGCCGGTTATGGCAGGCCGCGGGATTTTGATCTGCTGATGGAAGTTGGCTTAAGCATGGGGTCCATGCCTGGAACCACGATCTGCGGATTGGCGGATGGTGCCAATTGGGCGGTACGCACGTTCCTGCAGAAATTTCCAGAGGATTTCAAGGCCCGGCTGAAGTCGGATCAGGTACAGGGCGTAACCATCGACGCACAAGCCGCCGGTGCCGTGTGAGGCGGGCCGCCGCTACAACCGCGACCAATGGTCGCCCATTGAACCGAGAGTTTCACAAGGATACGGATCGTAACTTAAGCAATGCAAAAGGTGTGATGTTTATGCCCACAATGGATGTTGACGGAAAAAAGATTGCCTGGGAAGGCAAGAAAATGATTCTTCAGGCCTGCCTGGACTCCGGCGTGGAGATTCCGCATTATTGCTATCATCAGGGGCTATCGATTGTCGCGAGTTGTCGCATCTGCCTGGTGGAAATTGAAAATCCGGATCCCAAGGAGCCAGGCAAATTAATCAAGGTGCCCAAGCTGGTGCCAAGCTGTCAAACTCCCGCCGTCGATGGCATGAAAGTCCATAGCGTTTCACCCAAATCCATTGCCAATCAAAAAGCGGTTATGGAATTTCTGCTGCTCAACCATCCGCTGGATTGCCCGGTGTGTGATCAGGCCGGTGAATGCCATCTTCAGGATTACAGCTATAAGTATGGTCGGTCTGAGAGCCGCTTTGACGAAGATAAGGCCAAGAAACCCAAAAAGGACATCGGCAAGCATGTGCTGTTGTACAGTGATCGCTGCATTATGTGTACACGCTGCGTACGCTTTACGCGGGAGATTTCCGGGACTGGTGAGCTGGCCGTATTTGGTCGGGGCCATCGTGAGGAAATTGACGTATTTCAGGGCACATCTCTGGACAATCCGTTATCCGGCAATGTCATTGATATTTGCCCGGTCGGGGCGCTGTTGGACAAAGACTTTCTTTTTACGCAACGTGTCTGGTTTCTCAAAAAGACGCCCAGCATCTCGCCTTTTACCAGCGGCGGGGAAAATATATTCATCGAGCATAATCAGGGCCGCGTTTATCGCATTAAACCTCGCTTTAATGCCGACGTGAATAAGTGGTGGATTTCCGATGACATCCGCTATGGCTGGGATTTTATCCATAACAATCGCCTGCAAGTTGCCGCGGCCAAGGGTATGCCGCAGGACTTAACCGCCTCGCAGGGTATTGGCCAAATTGATCAGGGCATCAAAAAAGCCGCCGCCGCCGCACCCGGTTCAACGGTTCTGGTGTTAAGCCCGTTTGATTCAACGGAAGAAATGTTTCTCGCCGCGCAATGGATTCGTCGCATTGATCCGCAGGCCTGGCTCGTACTCAATGAGCCGCAGGTGGAAGGCCATGATCAGGTATTCAAAAACCCCACAACCGGTGCGGTAACTTATACGATTCATGCGGAAAAAGCGCCTAATCGGCACGGAGCCCAAACCATTTTAGCGAAGGTGGGGGGTAACAGCTGCACGCTGGCGGAATTGTCGACAAAAATAAAGTCCGGGCAGATTCGCGCCGGACTGGTTATCGCCGATATCATAGGCCATGGTGATCAGGCACTGGAAGCGGCACTGGACGGTTTAGAAACACTCATCGTGCTAAGCACCCGTCCCGACGGTCCGGCGAAGCACGCGACATTGGCCCTGCCGGTCTGTACCTGGGCGGAAAAATCGGGTGTATTTGAAAACTTCAACGGACGAATTCAGGCGTTCGCGCAGGCGATTGCCCCATTGGAAAATACGCGTTGTTCCGGCAGTATTTTCTGGGATCTTATGGATATGGCGGGCACGTATGATCCCGCAGTAGTGCGGCGCATGATGGTGGAACTGGGCCTGCCGCAATACGCGGATGTGGTCATTGTCCAACAACATGAAAAAATTGAACTCATGCAGTTCACTGAATTGTAATTTCTTTTGGCGGTGGCGTGATGATAGATCGGAAGCGGGCGGCGATATGTTTAGCTGCGTCAGGCAAACTTGCCGGGGCGGATGCGGCGTCCATCCGTGCGGTAATCGGCCTGGATGGGTTTGTTGACGAAATCGTTCAGATTGTTGACAAACGCGCCAATGCCCATAAATTTGAGCGGATTGCCACGATTGATCGCTTTGCCAAACGCATCGCTGAAGCCGCAGGCCAAAGTGCCAATATCGAGCTGGTAGTGACTTTGCAAAAGCTTGGCGGCAATGGGCCGATTATGGCCAATGCCCTGGCGGCCATCGGTCTTGGCGTGACTTACATCGGTAATCTCGGCTTTCCGGATATTCATCCGGTGTTTCATGATTTCGCCAAGAAATCGCGTGTATTGAGCATCGCTGAACCATGCCACACCGACGCGCTTGAATTTGATGACGGCAAAGTCATGCTCGGCAAGCTTACACCGACGGCGGAGATAACCTGGGAAAATATCGTCTCCCGCATTGGTATCACAAAACTTATCGACCTGGTGGCGTCCGCTCGCCTCATCGGTACCGTCAACTGGACCATGCTGCCATACATGAATGATATTTGGCAGCATCTCGCATCGGAAGTGCTCTCTAAAGTCCCGCATCGGGAGCGTATTCTTTTTGTCGATCTGGCCGATCCGGAAAAGCGCACGCGTGAAGACTTACAAATCGGCCTGAAGAAACTTGAGATTTTTAGGCCTTATGCCCATGTAATCCTGGGCCTTAACCTCAAGGAGGCTACGCAAGTGGCCGCGGCGCTGGGTCTGACTGTCTCCTCCGATCCGGAAAAGGAAATCGAATCGTTGGCGGGCACAATCCGAAAAAAACTTGATCTCGGAACGGTAGTCATTCACCCGCGTGCCGGGGCCGCCGCCGCGGACTCGCATGGATCCGCCACGTTCGCCGGCCCGTTTGTCAAACAACCCAAAATCAGCACCGGTGCCGGCGATCATTTCAATGCCGGTTTCGTGGCCGGGCGACTTCTCGGACTGGACCTGGTGGAATCATTATGTACAGGCACCGCCACCAGCGGCTTTTATGTGCGTAATGCCGTCAGCCCCACCCTTGCCGATCTGGCCGAATTTATCCGCGATCTGCCGGATCCGCAGTGAAAGTTGCTTCTTGCCTAAAATCCGGCCAGAGTGCGGCAATAATTCCGGGCACCCGTGGCTGGCGGCTGTTGCCGCAGAGCAGAGATCAGAGCAAATGAGACTGGAGCAGGAATAAGCGCTGGCGCGGGCGGGAAAATGCACTGGCGGCTGCTTCGCGGAACGCGCGGTGCAAGCACACGCGGCAAAAAAGAGATGGGAGGTCCCAGCACCACGCCCGGAATGATTGCCACGCCCTCCGGGCAGCCACTTCGCCACTCGTGGTACCGCCATGATTGCGTTAAAATGAAGTGGATGGTGCCGGTAAGAATTAAAATCTGTGGGATTACACGCATTGATGATGCGATTGCCGCACTACAGGCGGGGGCCGATTTTATCGGGTTGAACCTCTACGCCGGACCGCGCAAGCTTACCGTTCAGCAAGCCTCGGCAATTCTTGCGGCAACCGATGCCGCCCGGATGGCGGTTGTACTTGTGGATTTAAGCAGTGCCGTGGGATATACCGCCGCGAGCGAATTGGCGACACGCCATGGGGTGCGAATATTTCAACTATATGGCGATCTGAAAAACGTCAAATGCCTGCCCATGGCCGATGCGCAATACTGGCCAGTCCTGCGAATCGTTCGGCGTGATGATCTACGAGCAGTGGGCGCATGGGTCAAATCGCTGCCGATTTCAACGCATGCGGTATTACTGGATGCGTTCGCACCGCAAGGTTATGGCGGTACCGGTGCGCGAATTCATGCCTCCTGGCTGGCCGAGGCACGGAATGCGGGCGAATTTTCGCAACTTCCGCCGATGATATTGGCAGGTGGATTAAATCCCGCAAATATTGCACAAGCGGTGGCGTCAGTTCAGCCATGGGCGGTGGATGTTTCCAGCGGCGTGGAGAATGCGGGCCAACCTGGGATAAAGTCTCCGGCGAAAATCCACGCGTTTATTGCCGCGGCACACGACATCGGCGGCGTATAGGTGGTTGCAATGAGAGGCGGTCATGATAAACAACTGTTGGGTTAGATTTCAATTGGCGGCACAACGTCACGGCGAAATCTGCAGTTATCGCCTGGCCCTGCTTGGTGTACTTCTGGTTGGCGCGCTCATAGGTACTGGGTTTCCAGTATTTGGTCAGAGCCTGATTCCCAACGCCATTACCGCTAAGCCGGTTGAGGCGGCAGCGCATCGTCACGCGACGATTATCACAATCACCGGTCCGATTGATCGCATATCATGGGTCAGCGTGCGCCGACGAATCGCCGCGGCCGGTAAACTTAAAAGTTCCCTGCTGATTTTCAAAATCAATTCGTGGAGCGGCCAGTTGGAGCCGGCGTTGAAAATCGCGAAACTCATACGTCAAAGCGATCTGGCCACGGTAGCGTGGATCGATCATGGAGCCGTTGGGCCGGCGGCGATCATAGCGGCAGCTTGCCGCCAGGTTGTGATGTCGCGCCGCTCAACATGGGGTGATGGTGAAGGATTTGCCCTAACCGGCCCTGATGCGGATAAAGTCGCGGCCGATCCGATGGCGGATGTTTTATCACCCGCTCTCAAGTCCCTGCAGGCGGATGCAACATATCATCCGATATTGATTCTCGCCGGTATGATCGATAGCAAAATAAACATTGATCAAGTTCATAATAAACTTACCGGCATCACGCGTTACGTGTCACCCGAAGAACGCCGAAAGTTGATGAGCATCGAAACAGCGCCGGCGGGGAATAGCACAGTACATCCGTGGGTTTATGTGCGGCGACCCAAACAATCCGGCACACTTCTGACGCTGGACGCTCGGGAGGCGGTGCGAATGGGGGCGGCGGCGGCAGTGGTGGAATCCCCCGATGATCTGCCCGCAATGCTCAATATCACCGGCTCCCGAATTCCCACCCTAGGGCTTGATTTTATGGAAAGAACGTCGCGTTTCTTTTCGCAATTTGATGTACGATTTGTCCTTATTGTCATCATGCTGGTTTGCGGCTATCTGGAATTCAGCCATCCGGGGCTGCTGATTCCCGCGATGATCGGATTGATCGCCCTGGGATTGTTCCTTGGCGGCCCAATGCTGACCGGTTTCGCAAACTGGTGGGAAGTGGGCATTATTTTCCTTGGAATCGTCATTATCGCTTTTGATTTCATTCATTTTGGCGGCCTTGGATTGCTGGCACTTCCGGGCTTGATACTTGTGATTACGGGTTTGATCGCAACGTTTGTGCCGACCGGAGGGGTATCCGCGGTCGGGACGGAAAAAGCTCTGCAAACCGGCTTGGGGGTAGTGACACTGGGGATAATCACCGCGGGATTGATTATCGCGTTGCTGGTAAGATTTCTGCACATTACGCCGGGATTCCGCCGATTGCAATTGCAGCCGGTTGCGGCATCCGTCCCGGCGTCAGCGCCGGAGGGGCTGTTTGTCGGTGCGGTGGGGCGGTCAATATCCGAACTTCGCCCCGCCGGCCAGGCGCGGTTTGACAATCGGGTGACATCGGTTGTTTCCCGAGGTGATTTTATCGCGGCGGAATTGCCCGTGCAGATTGTGGAAATCAGGGAAAATCAGGTGATTGTTCAACGGATGAGTGATGACGCGGAATTTTCCGTGGATTCAACAGTGAACAGAACGTGAGATGAACATGGATTTGGTGCTTGCCTGTATTTTTTTGTTTGTCGGAGCATTTATCTGCCTGATTGCGGAACTGGTGGTACCGGCGCACGGTTTGATGGCCATTTTGTGCGCGTTATTTGCCATATCCGGGGTGATCTTGAGTTTCATGGTTGGAACCGCCTTTGGGCTTTTCAGCCTTTTTGGTGCGCTGGTTTTGGCACCTTTTCTCATTGCCGGTTTCGTGAAATTTTATCCTTACAGCCCGGTGGGGCGACGGATTCTTCTGCGCGGTCCAAAGCCGGGAATAGTTGCCGGGGCATCTGAGGAGCAGCAGGCTGATCTTGCCGTTCTGGTGGGGCGGTACGGTGTTGCAGTCACCACATTACGGCCATCTGGAACCGCCTTGATTGATGGCCGGCGTGTAGCGTGTATCAGTGAAGGACCGATTATTGAAAAAGGCACCCCGATTCAAGCGTTGGGTGTATCCGGGGGACAACTGCTGGTGCAGGTTCTGGAGAGATAGCCAGATGTAAAGTATATGTCCTGAAATGTTTATAAAGCATTATGGGACATAATGAAGCGCAATTTACTTGGAGTACGGTTGTGACACAGAGAATTTTAATCACTGGTGGGGCTGGTTTTATCGGTTCCCATCTCGCCGAGGCGCTATTGCGGCGCGGCGATGATGTTTATATCTTGGACGATCAATCGACGGGTTCCAAATCCAACATTGAACATTTGTTTTCCAATCGACAACTGCGTTTTATCCCCGGCAGCATTATGGATTCCGCCGTATTGGCCAGGCTGGTGGGAACGTGCCATTATGTTGTGCATTTGGCTGCCGCGGTGGGGGTGCAATACATTTTGGAAAAGCCACTGGAGAGCATTCTTACAAACGTGGTCGGAACCGAGCGTGTGCTTCATGCGTGCCGCGAGTTTGAAAAGCCGTTGTTTTTAGCCAGTACCAGTGAAGTATACGGCCTGCAAACGCGCGCACCATTGCGGGAAAACGATTATTGCGTGCTGGGGGCGACATCGGTCAGCCGTTGGTCGTATGCGTGTTCCAAGGCCTTGGATGAGTTTATGGCATTGGCCTACCATCAGCAGGGGGCTTTTCCTGTAACGATTGGCCGATTTTTTAACACGGTAGGCCCCCGCCAGTCGCCGGCGTATGGAATGGTTTTGCCTCGTTTGGTGGATCAGGCCTTACAGAATCAGCCGCTGACCGTCCACGGCGACGGCAAGCAAACCCGGACGTTTACGCACGTAGCGGACGCTGTTCACGCCATCATGCTGCTTATCGATAATCCGCATGCCGCCGGCGATGTTTATAATATAGGCGGCTCGGAGGAGATCAGTATCTTAGCTTTGGCCCAACGCGTGCTGAAGGCAACCGGAAGCAAAGCATCGATCAACCTGATTCCCTACGACAAGGTGTACAATCGCAACTTCGAGGATATGCCGCGTCGTGTTCCGGATATCGGCAAGCTCAAGGCGGCAACTCATTTTTCGCCGCAATTCGACTTGGATCGAATGATTGCCGATGTGATTGCGGATCGGCGCGGTCGGCGCTTGCACTGATAGATATGAGCAACTGGATAAGATGGTTTTTCATTGCATTTTGAGGATAATATTTAAGGTCCTATAATATACATTATGTTAAATTGCGCTTAATGCGAATAATATTGCAAATACCGCCCTCCCATGCGGCGTTGTCCAATTTCCTTGCATCTGCTACGATCCATAATCTATGGTTTGGCTTTGGCCAGCCCGGCTTATACGGTTATGCCGGATTTGCGCTCGTTGAGGATACCAAGTAGATGAATCGTCTTCCCGTCGTTGCTATTGTCGGCGCTACCGGTGCCGTGGGTGTTGAATTTCTTCGATGTCTGGAGGATCGGCGATTCCCATTATCTGAACTGCGTCTGTATGCCTCCGCACGCAGCGCCGGAAAGCAATTGTCCTTCCGCGGCGAGTCGCTCAACGTGCATGAGCTTACCGAGCGGAGTTTTGAAGGCGTTGATATTGCATTATTTTCCGCCGGCGGATCCATCAGTAAAAAATTCGGCCCCATCGCGGCCAAGGCCGGCGCGGTGGTTGTGGATAACAGCTCGGCGTTTCGCATGAATCCCGAGGTGCCACTGATTGTTCCGGAAATCAATCCCGAACAGATTCAGCATCATAAGGGTATCATCGCGAATCCCAATTGTTCGACCATTATCGCCATTGTTCCATTGTGGCCGCTGCACAAAATTAACCGCATCACGCGGCTGGTCGCCGCGACGTATCAGGCGGCCAGCGGAGCCGGAGCTGCGGCCATGCAGGAGTTGCTGGATTCCACCAGGGCGGCCCTGGAGGGGCGTCATTACCCCCCCACTGTCCTGCCCCATCCGTATGCGTTCAATGTTTTCAGCCATAATGCCTCCGTCGATCCGCAAAGTGGTTACAACGAAGAAGAGCTTAAGATGGTTAAGGAAACGCATAAAATTTTCGGCGATCCCGCCATGCGCATCTCCGCGACATGCGTGCGTGTACCGGTATTGCGGGCACATTGTGAGGCCTTGAACGTTGAATTCACGTCGCCCATGGAGTCCGCGAAAGTCCGGGAAATTCTGGCTCACGCTCCGGGAGTTAAGGTGGTGGATGATCGGCAAAAGAATTATTTTCCGATGCCGCGCGACGCCTCCGGGCAGGGCGATATTCTCGTAGGTAGAATCCGCAATGATATCAGCGATCCATCCGGGCGCAGCATTGCCATGTTCGTAGCCGGGGATCAGTTGCTCAAGGGTGCCGCCCTGAACGCGGTGCAGATCGCCGAGTTGCTGGCGGCCAAGAGCTGATTTCATTTCGCAATGAAATCAAATAGGGATGCCATCGTCATGCCACAGCACCGCTATAAATTGACCATAGCTTATGACGGTACCGCCTATTGCGGCTGGCAGAGGCAGATTGAGCCTCTCCCCACCCTACAGCGCGAGGTGGAGAGAGCTGCGGGCTACATCGTCAATCATCCGGTGACGGTACTGGGATCGTCGCGCACGGATACCGGCGTTCATGCGCAGGGACAGATCGCGGAAATGACGGTAGACACGCAGTGGGAACCGGAGCGTCTTCGGTTGGCCATTAACAGCCGCTTACCGCTGGATATATTGATCCGAAAAATTGAGCCGGTCGATGAAACGTTTAATATCCGATCAGCGGTGCGCAAACGATACCGCTATCTGATCTGGGCGGATCGTGACCGGCCGGTTTTTTACCGTCATTACGTTTATCATCATTGGCGCGAACTCGATATGTCCGTGATGCGCGAAGCGTGCGGGCTTTATGTGGGAAAACACGACTTTATCGCTTTCCGCGGGTGTCGGGACGACCGCCAAACGACGATTCGCGAAATTTTTTATTGCGGCATTCATCAGCGCGGACCGATAATTATCTTTGCCGTGGAAGGTAGCGGCTTTTTGTACCACATGGTGCGGACTATGGTGGGTACAGTCCTGGCCATTGGCCGGGGTGAAGGAAAGCCGGATAAGGTGACGGAACTGTTTTCCTCGGGTGATCGACGGGCCGCCGGGCCGTGTGCGCCGGCGTCAGGCTTGTGTTTGCAATGGATTCGCTTTTAACGATTCGCCCCGTTGGAAGCCCTCCAGCGCCGCACGGGAAGTCAATTGTTGAAAATTGTACATATCATTACACGTTTGATCGTCGGCGGAGCGCAGGAAAATACCATTCTGACCTGTGAGGGCCTGCATCGCCTTGGGCATGATGTGACGCTGGTAACCGGTTCCAGCCCCGGCCCGGAAGGCTCGCTCATGCGCCGGGCCACCACCGGTGGATACCGTGTCTTCGTGGAAGACTGCCTGGTGCGCAATCCGCATCCGTGGAAGGATATGCAAGCTTTTCGGCGGCTCAAACGTCTGTTGAAAACAGTGCAACCCGATATTGTCCATACTCATTCCAGTAAGGCCGGCATCATAGGACGGCTGGCGGCGTGGCAGTGTAAGGTTCCGGTCATTGTTCATACAATTCATGGACTGCCCTTCCACCCCTATCAATCCCGCCTTACCAATTCCGCGTGGATTTATCTGGAACGTTTTGCCGCCCGGCGTTGCCATAAAATTGTATGTGTCGCGGATGCGATGACCGTTCAGGCACTTCAAGCGGGTGTGGGCACCAGGGAAAAA
Organism: Planctomycetota bacterium; assembly: GCA_021809365.1. Next base: position 13,526 of record JAKBAC010000032.1, read on the forward strand.
TTTCTCACCATCTACAGCGGTATGGAAACGCAGCCATTTCTTGCACACACCCACGATCGCGCCTCGGCACGACAGCAACTGGGTATAGCGCCGGATCGCCTGGTGGTCGGAACGATCGCCCGCTTGCAGCCGCTGAAGGGACACGATGATATTCTGGCCATTGCTCAATCGCTGATAAAAGCGGAACCGCGGATTACCTTCCTTTGGATTGGTGATGGCATATTTCGTGATCGGTTCACCGCCTTGATTGAAAAATCAGGCTGGCAAGATCATTTTGTTTTAACCGGTCTGGTACCGCCGGAACAGGTGCCGGCACTCATTCCGGCTATGGATATTATGGTTCATCCAAGCTATCGGGAAGGGTTGCCACGGGCCGTGGTGCAGGGCCTGCTGGAAAGCGTTCCGGCCATTGTATACAACTGTGACGGTGCCGGTGAAGTCTGCATCGCGGATCAAACGGGTATTCCGGTGGCCCCCGGCGATCTTGCCGCGTTGCAGAGCGCAATATTACGACTGCTGCAGGATCAATCACTGCGCGATACCCTGGGTTCTGCCGGAAGGGCACTTGCGGTCACGCGATTTGACGCTGTTGGCATGGTGGATCAACTGCTGGTACTCTATCGGCAATTATTACAAGGAGAAACGAATGCGATTAAGCCGGGCAATTAGGCAAATATCCGAAAATTCCGGCGGAATGCTCCTATCGGCCAGACTTTTCATGCTGGCATGCATAGCGCTCATCCTTACTAATAGCGTACCCCAACTCATGGCGCAGCAGTTGCCTCAACCAGTCGCTCCGCCGGTCAGCCGAATCCAGCATGCGGTGGCCAAACTGGATGATCAGATCGGCGAGCTGCTCTTGAACCTGCCGGTAGGCGCGAACCAAACCGTATCAGCCGAAGAGATGGAGGAGACGTACCGGCTTATTATCCGGCATTTGTATCAATCGGCGATGCATTGCAATAATCCCGCCCTGCGCTCCCGTATTATGCTGAAGGCCGATCAGCTTGCGACGGGCCTGCCGGATTTTGACAAGCAGATTAAAACTCTGCTCGGCGGCACCGCACCGGCTAACGCCGCGGCCGTGCAGGCCTGTATCGCGCTGGATAAGGCCAGTGCCAAAGTCAACACGTCCATAGCCTCCACAGACGATCTTAATAGTTATCTGCATAAGATGCTCAAACCGCTGGCTCCGCTGGCGGCACTCCAATTCACCGGCCCCACGCCCCCGGTGGTCTGGCCGGTAATTCCGGCCACCGGTGCGCAGCCGATTCCGCTGCCTTCCGGCAATCATTTGCCCGATGTTACGCTGGAAATGTCCGCCCTCCAACAGGCCAATATTATGCCTGGAATGCGGCGGGTTCTGCGACAGATTCTTCAACAACTTCAGATCGGCTTAAATCATCGTTCCACCCATCGGCAAAGCAAAATTTATTATCAGGTCATCCTGCAATGCGTAAGCCTGGCTGAACATTTACAACAGGGAACGGTATTGCCCAATGAGGTCAGGCAGGAATTCAATCATCGTCTCATGCTGGGATTGCTTTTTTTCAAAGACAGGCGTACCCGCGGTGCCGCAGCGCGAAAGCTGGAATTCATCGGAACGATCGTTCATTCGCTGGAGCTTCTGCAGACCGTGCCATTGTCGCCGCAAGCAAAAAGCACGATTACAATCTGCATGCACGATTCTATCGTGAAACTGCAAAGTTCCGACCACGGCACAACCTACGCTGATCGCCTACGGCTCATGGATAAACTGCTCGGAAGTCATCAGGCATTTATCGCATTAATCCGCCGGGCGCATGCGGGCTACACCGACACCGCCTGGCGGCGAATCGCCGGACATGAACAGCGCGACCTTAACCGCGTGATAACGGCTCTGAATATTGGATTCGACAGTGATGCCATCCACCGGTATCTAAGCCGCGTGGCAGAGCTGACACCCAATCTTTGGCGGCTCAGTGCTATGCCCGCATTGGCAGAGCAGGCCCTGCTGTATCACCCACAACCTGCCGACGGCGTGGAACAGAACATGGCTCGCTGGGCGGTTCATATCGGCATGCACCCCTACCAGACGGGCACCGCGGCGGCGACTGTTGATCGCTTCGGCATGGTGCTGGCGATTCTGGCCGCCACCCATCGAGAAATGGCGATCCATAGCCCCGCTCGCTTGCTGAAAACACTCTCGGGCGGAAGATATGCCCTTTTTGTAACGGATTTCTTGAACACCCAACGCGAACTTGCCAATTCGCTGGCCCGTCCGCAAATTGCACCAGACAAATTGTTGCGGGTTCTGCGTCGGCAACGCCTGATTTTTCAAGTCAGCGCTGAACTTGCCTATCTGCTGGGCAAGGACCATCCGCTCTTGAAGCTCAATCAATGGGCTGCCTGGCATGTGGGACATCGCACCGTTAACACCGTGTTGAATCAATTTGAGCAGACACTTTCGTCGGAATACCGCACGGCTACCGATGCCCGCAAAGTCACTTCGGACGCGTGGGCCGATTTCGCCGCAACCGCTCCGGCCATCCGCGTGTTGGCGGATGCGTGCCGCAATGTGCTACCGCACGTTAACGCCCCGCTGTCCGCCTGGTCCACCGGCTGGCTGCAAGCGTATTCGCCTCCGCCGGATGACGCGATGTATCGAACGGAACTATCTAAGTTCAGCATGGCCTGTATGTATTTCCGCAGCGCTCAATATAACTCCACTCATGAAAGTGCGCTGGCGATTACCACAAATACAACGACTTCATCAAATTCCGGATCAGCGACGATCAACGAAGTCTCGCCGGCACCGGATATTTTCGTGTCCGGACTGCATGCCCTGGCGCGAAGAGCAATAACAACGCGATCAGGTCGGCACCGGCGGACACAGTAATATCACCGCACTGAACGCTTTTTCGCGAGCTTCGTTTGTAAACAATCGCCAGATACCCGATGATGTGGCGGCTGGGCCGGATGGTGTTTTATACCGCCCCACCAAGGAAAGGACTGTCTGAAGTATGAAGACGATCGTTCATGTCACGCATGAAATAGTACAAAAAATCGGTGGCATTGGAGCCGTTCTCCATGGTCTGTTGACTTCCAAATATTATGACCAGCATGTTGAACGGAATATTCTGGTTGGCCCGTTGTTCAACACGGACGGCCCGGCCGAATCGCGGCTCGGGCAGAACGGCGAAGTGCTATATAGCTCCATGGATGGAATCGTCCGTCATCCGCTGGCTCCAGCGTTAGCGGAAGTGGAACGCAAATATCATGTTGATCTGATTTACGGACGCAAGGCGTATCACGATAAATTTACCGGCATAACGTCACACCCGGAAGTGCTGCTGATCAACGTCAATCATTTTGACCAGGCCCGGATCGGCGTATTCAAATTTCGATTGTTCGAATCGTTCGGCATTGAATCCAACCGCTATGAATATGTCTGGGATTATGAGCAGTATCTGCGCATCGCCGAACCGGCCATTGACGCATTGCTGGCTATTGGTTGCGGCAATCCGCATCATCCGGCGGTGATTTTGTCCCATGAATACATGGGAATGCCCACCGCCCTGGCAGCCCGGCTTAACGCCCCCGCCCATTTCCGCACGATATTTTATGCTCATGAAGTGGCTCCCATGCGGCGGATTGTGGAATCTCATCCAGGGCAGGACATCGCGTTTTACAATGCCATGCGGCACGCCGCGGACGAGGGGCTGCATGTCAATGACGTATTCGGATCCCAGAAGTTTTTTTACAAATATCCACTGGTTGAGGCGGCCCGGCATTGCGACAATATCTTCGCGGTTGGTGATTACATCGTTGATGAATTTCGCTTTCTGGATTCCGCATTTCAGGAGAAGAATATCGATCTGGCATATAACGGTGTGCCGGCCTTCGCATTAACACTGGAAGAAAAAATGGCCTCGCGCGTCCGCCTGCAGCATTATTGCGAGACGCTTCTTGGCTATCGGCCCGATTTTGTGCTCACACATGTGACGCGCATGGTGCTGTCCAAGGGATTGTGGCGTGATGTGCGGGTAATGGAGCATCTGGAAAAGCTGCTGCACCATGAAAATAAGTCGGCTGTGCTTCTGGTGCTGTCAACCGAAACATCCGCGCGGCGCGCCGATGATGTGCGCAACATGGAATCCGCTTACAAATGGCCCACCGCGCACCGGGAAGGATATCCGGATCTCACCGGCGGCGAGGCGGCCTTTTACGCCGGCGTGCAGGAATTTAATGCCCGCAGCCGCAGCGCTAAAATCATCTACATCAATCAGTTCGGCTTTGATCACCGCAGTTGTGGAGACCGCATGGCCGCGGATATGGAATTCATGGATATTCGCCACGGTTCCGATCTTGAATTCGGCCAATCCATTTATGAGCCGTTCGGCATTGCCCAGATCGAGCCAATTTCATTTGGAGCAATATGCGTCTATACCTCGCTGTGCGGATGCGCGGGGTTTGTCCGCCATGTTGCAGGACCGGGTGGAACGGAAAATGCCATCGCCGTCGATTACACCCGGTCCGGTGACGTGGAACCACAGTCCATTGATGAATGTCTGAGCATGAACCGCGTGCGACGAGAAGACATTGAAGACTCTGTGGCCCGGACCGTGGCAGCGGAAATTCATCGGCGGCTCCCGCGAACCGAGGCTCAATTTAATCGCTTGTTGCAGCAGGGTTACAAATTGGCATCCCGGATGAGCTGGGAAGTTGTCGCGCGCGATTATGTTCTACCCGGAATTGACCGGGCACTGGCCGGAACACCCGCGACTGCTAAACAGACTGTAAAGGTCTGATGATAATTGCAAATCCGCGGCATGATGGATCGGTGTTATTCCAGCACATAGATGGCCATGCAGTTCGGTGCCTCCGTGATCGAAACGCTGCGAAGTTTCGCCGGGGCTGGAATGTGGGATGCAATCAATTCAGCAATCCGCTGAGCCACGCGCTCGGCGGATGGGTTTACCGCCTTATCAAAAGGCGGAATATCATTGAGATGACGATTCTCCCAGACAGCACATAGCTGTTGGAGACTTTGCTCAAGCTGATGAAAATCCATAACGGTTTCAAGGACATCGAGTTTCATCGCCTCCACACGAACCGTGACGTTCCAGTGATGACGGTGCAACGGCTCAATGGTGCCATTCGGCAGGCGTAACTGGTGCGATGCGAAAAACATGGTTTGGACTTCAATGGCGAACATGGCCGCTGCTTTCTGCTCAACACCTTGTTACCGGGCCAACTCTTTGCCGCGCCGGGCGGCCGCAGAGAGTGCCTCGGCGATAATCTCGGCAAACTTTTGCGTTTCCATGCTCTGAATCGCCGCCTCGGTAAAACCGCCCGGGCTGGTAACTTTGCGACGCAGTTCCGTGGGAGAATCTTTGGATTGTTCAAGCATCCGACCGGCACCGATGACCGTCTGACGGGCCAGTAACTGCGCATCCGCGGATGAAAGCCCCAACCGCTCCCCCGCCGCCGCCATGGCTTCAGCCAAATAGAATACATACGCCGGACCTGATCCGGAAAGACTGGTCACCGCATCCATGAGTGTTTCTGAAATTTCAACCACCGCGCCGCAGGAACCGAAAATTTCCATCGCCAGCCGCATGTCCACGTCATTGGCTGTGCCACCCCGGCAAATTCCACTGGCCCCGGCACCAACGAGCATGGGCGTATTGGGCATGACGCGCACCACATGCACACCGGATACCAGATGTTTTTCAATGAATCCCGTGGATACCGCCGCAACAATTGAAATAACCAGCGTGGATTCGTCCAGTACAGGCCTGATCTGCTCCAGAGCTTCTTGAATTTTCTGCGGTTTAACAGCCAGCAGAATGCAGTGCGATGCCCCTGCTACTTCGGCGGAATCAGCAGTTGCGGCAACGCCCAACTCCCCAGCCAGCAATTTCCGCCGGTCCGGTGACGGGTCCGCCACGAAAATATCGGCAGGCTTGAAAAGCCCCGCGCTAATGCCGCCGCGTGCAATGGCCTCCGCCATATTGCCGCCACCGACAAAGCCGAGTTTATAGGTTTTTGCATTCACCGTGCCACCTCTATTTTATACCGCATGATACTGGATAACGGCACTCCTGGCACATACACAAACACACCATTACCAGAGCCGCGTGATGCCGTATTGATCGAAAACTTTGTCCTTTCCAATAACGGCCATGGATTCAATATGCGCTTGCGCAATGAGCATGCGGTCAAACGGGTCGCGGTGTGGTCCGGGCAATTCTCCGGCGTGAATCGCATGGCTGATGGTTATGGCCATCGGATCAAATCCTTCCCGCTCCAACGTCCCACTGAAATCGGCCAAAAGATAATCCGGAACCTCCAGCTTGCCCATGCGCACCTTAATGGCAATCTCCCAGGCCGACGCGGCGCTGACATACAATCTGTTGCGCATCGCACTGATCGTGTGACGTGCCGGCTTCGACAGCGACGGATCATCGGCCAGCCACCATATCAAGGCGTGCGTATCCAACAGAGCATTCAATCTTCTTTCTCCCAAAGACTCTGCTGATCCGGCGAAAGCGGATTGAAAGCATCGGATCTGATCACAATGCGCCCTTTTAATGCCCCGGGCCGCCGCCGTCCCCGATCTTTGATTGCCACCAGCCGAACCACCGGATCACGCCCGCGTTTAATGGTAATCTCTTCTCCCCGTTCAACGCGGGCAATGATCTCAGATAGATGCGTTTTGGCCTCATGAACCGTCACAAATGGCATGTTCATCTCCAATTCCGCATTGGATGGCGGCTCGGCCGGCGAACCCAATGCATCCTATCTATTAGCTAATATAGATTAGCTAAGCGAATGCGCGAAGTCAAGTGGAAAAAAGGCCCGGCTGGAATCACCGCAGCCGGGCCTTTTGAATCTGACTCTATGCATGCACATGTATGGTGCTTACTTCGTTGAATAGCTGCCGCCGGTGGTGGCTTTGACTACCGCCTGCGCTGCGGCCAACCGGGCTATCGGAACGCGATACGGTGAGCAACTGACATAATTCAACCCCACGCGGTGACAGAATTCCACCGACGCCGGATCGCCACCATGCTCACCACAGATGCCAACCTTCAGATCACCGCGCGTGCTGCGGCCTTTTTCTATGGCAATCCTGATAAGCTGTCCCACGCCTTCTTGATCCAATGAATTAAAGGGATCCTTGGGCAGGATTTCCAGTTCAACATATTTTGGCACAAAAGATGCCACGTCATCACGCGAGAAGCCAAAGGTCATCTGCGTGAGATCATTGGTGCCGAAACTGAAAAATTCCGCTTCTTTGGCAATCTGATCAGCCGTAATCGCGGCCCGCGGCAGCTCAATCATTGTGCCGACCTTGTAATCAATTTTTGTGCCGGCCCTGGAGAATACTTCATCGGCCACCGCCCGCACACGCGGCAGCAGAAACTCCAATTCCTTCACGGTGTTGACGATGGGGATCATGATTTCGGGATAGACCTTGACCCCCTTCTTCGCCACTTCAACCGCGGCCTGCACGATTGCCCGAACTTGCATCTCCAGAATTTCCGGGAATACCACCGCCAGACGACATCCGCGGAAGCCCAGCATCGGATTGGATTCATGAAGTTCCGTAACGCGTCGCTTGATCCGATCCAGTGGTACTTTCATTTCACGCGCCATCTGACGCTGATTTTTATCTTCGTGCGGAAGAAATTCATGCAGCGGGGGATCCAACAGGCGGATGGTTACCGGCAATCCATCCATGGCCTTGAAGATGCCGATGAAATCTTTTTTCTGATACGGAAGAAGCTTTTTCAATGCGGCCCGGCGATCTTTTTCATTGTCCGCCAGAATCATTTCGCGTACCGCAACAATCCGATCTCCTTCAAAGAACATGTGCTCGGTGCGGCACAACCCGATGCCCTGCGCACCAAATTCGCGGGCCACCCGTGCATCATTCGGCGTATCGGCATTGGTGCGAACCTGTAATTTGCGAATCGAATCCGCCCAGCCCATGAGCTTGGCGAAATCCCCGGAAACCGTTGGTTTTACCGTTGCCACCGCGCCGGCAAACACCATACCCGTTGATCCATCTATGGAAATGGTATCTTTGCGGGTTAACTTACGTGTCTTGCCATTGGCACCCTTGATAAACACGGTTCCGGCCTTGGCGTCAATATCCAGCTCACCGCAACCGGCGACGCACGGCTTTCCCATCCCGCGGGCCACCACGGCCGCGTGGCTGGTCATGCCGCCCGTGCTCGTGAGAATTCCCACCGCCGTCTGCATACCGCCAATATCCTCCGGTGATGTTTCCTTCCGTACCAGAATGACTTTTTCACCGTCGGCACATCGCTTTTCCGCCTCCTCGGCGGTGAACGCCAGTTTGCCCACCCCCGCCCCGGGCGAGGCCGGCAAACCCTTGGCAATCTGATCGCGTGCCGCCTTGGGATCAAACGACGGGTGCAGCAACTGATCCAAACTGGCAGGCTCAACCCGCAGCACCGCCGTATTCTGGTCAATAAGCCCTTCCGCCGCCATTTCCACCGCCACGCGCACCGCCGCCTGCGCAGTGCGTTTGCCGTTACGGGTTTGCAGCATATAAAAGTGATTATGCTCAACCGTAAATTCCATATCCTGCACATCCTTGAAATGCTTTTCAAGAATGTCCTTTACCCGCAGCAGCTCCGCATACGCATCCGGCAGCGTATCGCCCATGCGGACAATCTCCTGCGGCGTGCGGATGCCGGCTACCACATCTTCGCCCTGTGCATTGATGAGAAATTCACCATAGAACACATTCTCGCCGGTCGAGGGATCGCGTGTGAAACATACGCCCGTGGCGCAATCTTCACCCATATTGCCGAACACCATGGCCTGCACATTGACCGCCGTGCCGTTGAGACCGGAGATTTCATTGATCTGGCGGTATTTAATCGCCCGCGGACTCATCCATGATTGAAATACCGCTTTGACTGATTTTAGAATCTGTTCGCGCGGGCTGGTGGGAAATTTTTCCCTGGTGTGTTTTTCATAAACCTTCAGATACCGTTGGCAAACTTCTTTAAGCCCCTCCACATCCAAATCTGTATCCAGTTTCACTTTACGCTGCTTTTTAACCGCCGCCAATTCATGTTCAAAGTGATGATGATCCACACCCATGACCGTATCACCGAACATGTTGATCAGCCGTCGCCAGGCATCCCATGCGAAGCGCGGGTTCCCGCAGGATTTGGAAAATGGATCGATCATTTGCTCCGTCAGGCCGATGTTCAACACCGTATCCATCATGCCCGGCATGGAAACCGCCGCGCCGCTGCGGCAGGAAACCAGCAACGGATTCACCGGATCACCGAGTTTTTTACCCAAGGCGCTTTCCAGCAATTTGATGCTGGCGTCAATCTGTTGTTCCAGCCCGGCGGGAAATTGTTCCCCATTTTTATAATACGCCGCGCAACATTCCGTGCTGATGGTGAAGCCCGGAGGCACCGGCAGACCGATATTGGTCATCTCCGCCAAATTGGCCCCTTTGCCGCCCAGCAGAATCTTATCCTTAGCGCTTCCTTCCGCTTTGCCATTTCCAAAGAAATACGTCAATTTATCGACCACGTTGTGGTACCTCCAGAAAAATAAACCGGTGAAATTAAAAACTCCGCTTCCTGTTCGCCCAGCCGGTGCAACGAACGCGGAAACCGTAAGAGTATAGAGACCGTGCGCACGGCGTCAAACGACTTTGGCGCAACTTCAAGTCCGGAGTGTTGTAATGAATCCGAACCAGCATACCAGGACACCCCTCCCCTTTTAGCCGCGTGTGCTTGCACCGCGCGTGTTGCGCAAGAGTCGTCAGTGTTGAGAAAATAGAAAGTAGACCGCAGGGGTGCCCCATCTTGCGACAGCCTATCCTCTTGCTTTAGCCGAATTTGCTCTACTGTTCACCTGTTCTACTCACACCTGCTCTAATCGGGCCGCAGTCCGATTCGCGCTACTGCTCAACTCTCTCTGACCTCGCGCTCTGCGGCCACAGCCGGTGCAACCACACCCAGTACCATTCCCCGATCCGCACCAGTTGCCCCCGGAAGATTTCCCGGTCTACTCGCCAGCGTCAGCGCCGCCAAAACCGCAAAGGCCATGGCCTCCTTGGCCTTGCTGATAATACCCAGTTCCGCAATGTTGCGGACACGTCGACAGTTGATCGCTTCAAGATACTCCCGTATGCGCAAAACCAGAAAAAGATTTTCCGTTCCCCCTCCAGAAAGAACCGTTTCATCGGGCAAGCGCGGCAAAAGCAGCCGATAGCTTTCAGCAATGCTCCATGCGGTCAGTTCCGTCGCGGTGGCCAGCAGATCGTTGGGAACAACATGCCGATACTCCTTCACCAACGCCTGCGCCAGCGGCATGCCGAATATCTCCCGCCCCGCCGATTTCGGCGGGCGCAAACGGAAATATGGACATCGTTGTAGCTTTCGCATCATAGGAGCATGTATCCGCCCCGTCGCCCCCAGTAGTCCGCCATGGTCATAGGTCAGTTTGCCACCGGACACGATTGTGGTTAGTGCGTCCATGAGCATATTTCCCGGACCGGTATCAAAAGCGATCACCGCCTCATCCGCCCGTCGGGGCGGCAAATAGGTGACATTGCCGATGCCACCAATGTTCTGAATGCACCGCGTCAATCTTAAATCGGTGAACAGAAGTTGATCCACCAGCGAAACCAAAGGTGCCCCCTGCCCTCCCACTGCCATGTCCGCAGGCCGAAAATTTCCCACGGTGGTAATGCCCGTTAACGCCGCAATAACCGATGGATCGCCGATTTGCAGCGTGCTGCCCAACGTGCGATTACGCCCCGGCGGCAAATGGCAGATGGTCTGGCCATGACTTCCAATGGCTGTTACTTTCGCCGGGGCCACACCGGCCTTTTGGAGCAGATTGATGGTGACTTTCGCAAATTGCCGGGCGGCGAGCATGTTCAAATCGCAGAGTTCCGCCGTTGGTGCCGTGGCCGGTGCCATGATAGCAAGCAATCGCTTACGCAAATTCACCGGCCATCGTTGGGCATGATGTGCAACAACGTGTACCGCCAACCCATTGCGGCCACTGCGCAGTTGCACCAGCGCGGCATCAATGCCATCGACACTGGTACCGCTCATCAAGCCAATATAAAGGCCATCGCGAATGGGTCTGCTTGCGCGCGCCGCCCGCTCTGCCATATCTTAATCTCCAACGTCGCCAACCATTCTCGGCTGCGCCGACAATTTCAAGTACGTACACGATACGCGCTATGCGTTGGATGCGAAAGAGCCACCGTTGAGCGTATGGGCGTGTGGAGCATTGACGGCATTTTGCGGCCGGTTATGTTGTTGGCATGAAAATCGTATTTATTGGCTCCGGCGCTTTTGGACTTCCTTCACTCAAAACTCTCATTGAATCCGGACACGATGTGGCACTGGTCGTCACGCAGGCTGACAAGCCCGCGGGAAGGGGCCGACACAATACTCCCACCCCCATCGCTGCGTACGCGACGGAAATTGGCCTTTCGTTATTGAAAACCGCGAATATTAATCAAGCGGAAATCCAGACCGCCATTCAAGCTCATACCCCGGAAATTTTTGTCGTCATCGCCTTTGGCCAGAAGATCGGCGATTCCGTGTTGCACATCGCCCCAGGCGGCGGCATCAATCTGCATGCCTCGCTGCTGCCCGCGTTTCGCGGAGCTGCTCCAATTCAATATGCGATCCTTTCCGGCGATCAGACCACCGGCGTATCGGTCATACGTGTGACCAGTATCATGGATGGTGGCGATATTCTCGCCCAGGCAAGCACGCCGATTGGTGAATCCGAAACCGCCGGTGAACTGCATGATCGTCTGGCGCTGCTCGGAGCGCCGGTATTGCGGGAGGTGATTCATCAGATCGCCGCGGGTACAGTCCGCGCTCGCATGCAGGATGTCAGCCATGTTTCCGTGGCACCCAAATTATCCCGGGAGATGGCATGGGTCGATTTTTCTCAATCCGCCCGTCAAGTGTCCTGTCGAATTCGCGGGTTGTCTCCATGGCCGGGCTGTATGGCCGATCTGCAAATGCCCGATGGAACCATCCGCACCAGACTTTCATTGCTTAAATGCCGGGAACTCGTTTCGCACACACAAAAAAATGCACCCGGCATGGTGCTGCCTGAATTACACATCGCCTGCGGCACCGGCAGCATTGAATTGTTGTCGGTTCAACCCGCGGGTAAGCGTCCAATGGATATGCGATCCCTCGCGAATGGTTACGGCATAAAGCCCGGCTGGATGTTGAAATAAAAACGCCGGGTGAATCAATTGATTCACCCGGCGTTGAGAACTGGAGGCGGAGGGAGTCGAACCCTCGTCCCGTGGCAGGTTGAAGATCACCTCTACGTGCATAGGCTGCATGTTAATCTCAAATCGCCGGACGCCGACAGTCTGACTTCCGGAAATTCCAG
>JAKBAC010000194.1 GCA_021809365.1 Planctomycetota bacterium
CGTATGGCTGGTACGCTGGCCATTGACATACATGCGTCCAAGGCCCAACCCGCTGAAATAGGCCACGGCCCGCTTGACGGATTTGGAAACATTGAATGAATCACGCAGATAAATCGCGGGCAATGGATGCCTTATGCCTTTTGGGGTGGTGGGTTTCCAGCCAATCCACTGGGCATCATGCCATTGGCCGGCTGTCAATAACCCTTCCTGCCATTGTGCCACGGCGCTGTAATGGCTGGCCTCGCCGGCCTGATTCCAGACCCGTACCTTCCAGAAGCAGCGTTGACGCGACTTCAGAGCCGAGCCGGCGTAACGGATGTTAATGCTTTGATCGGAAACCACTTTTCCCGAATTCCAGATATTGCCCTGATTATGCTCCAGCAGTTCAGGTGAGGATGCCACGAGAATCTCATAAGCGCTTTGGAACTGTCCCCGGCCTTTCCATGGCAGCACCCAGCCCAGCCGCGGATGAACCGAATTCACCGCCAGCGGATCAGCCCGTAGTTGTGTTTGCAGGCGCACGGGCGATGCTGTTGCATCGAGTTGTGATGGCGTTGCTCCGCCTTGCGTGCAGGATGTCAAAGCGCCGGCCGCCACCACCAGCAGGCTGGCCGCCGTCCATCGAATAGTCAAGGAAAGTGCAGAATGGCAAACCGCCCGCCGTTTGGAAAAGATCATGATCGTTACTCCACCGCCAAATCGTTATGTAACTGAAAAAGGAATATACAGGTAACGCTACCGGCCGACAAGCCATGATAGAACCTGTTGTGGCGGGCTGCTTTAGCAATTTCTTTGGCCAAATTGTTTGCGGCGGAGCACACCGTTCTGCCCGCTGCGGCATGTCGTGGCTCATTGAGCCAATGAATGGAAGCAGTCCCTGAAAATGGCCAAGCCCGGCGCGGGATTGCCTTGGTTATGGCTTCGCGGCTATTTGTGCGGCGCGGAATATTTTTTCAGCGCTGCAGCAAGTGCGTCGCGCAGGGCATAGGCGTCTTTGATTTTTCCTGCTTGCAGTTCCGTCAGCACGGCCTTGTAGGCTTTGGCGTTGGGAAAATATTTATGAAAAAATTTTCTGCCTTGTCTCAATTGCCCCCGGACCTGCCGCATCTTCGCGGAAGTCAAGTTGAAGTTAATGTACCAGAGGCCATGCTCTCGGATCAGTGTCGCGTGCGCCGACGGAAAAAATGCGAATGTTACGATGCGACCGGGCGTTTGAACCGGTGCCGCAAACCGCCCCGTAATCTTCCAGCGGGTCGGATCTGGGTTTTTCGCCGGTACTTCAGGCCATCCGAGTTGTTGTTTTGTGATCCCGGCCGTTTGCAGTTGTGCGGCCCCAAAGCGCTTCTCCGCGAGTGGCCAAAGACCGAAGCCGAACGTGGCAGCCATGTCATTGTTTGCTTGCACCGCCAGTTTTTTTTCCTGCGGCGTAGGTGCCCAGCAAAGCTTATTGATGGATTCAAAACGGCCCAGCCGCATGTCACGAAGCACTTGGGCAATGAGTTCTTCGGGTGTGGCCCGGCCAGCAGCGATTGCCGCGTTTTTTTTGCCGAATGGCGGCGAGCCCGCCGGTGCGCCGGGGACAATCGGTTTCTGCTGGTCATGCCCTGCCATTGCGAAGATAACGGAGGGTAATGGCGATGGCTTTAGCGCGAACCCGCGGAATGTCACCCAATATCGTGGCCGCGTGATCCATACATAGCTCTTAATATGGCTGGACGCGACGGGTATGGTCTCGCCGCCGCCGCCGTATTCTGAAAATGCGCCGTAACGCGACGTTTGAATTCGCTCGAACACATCCCCCGAAAAAGCGGTCGGCATGTATCCCGGTTCCGGGGCCACCAGACGCCCTCTCCGCGTCAAAGCTCCTACCGCTACGGCTCGGTTTGCCAATTCGGACTGAGGTAATAGCGCCAGCAGCATACTTACCGAAGCAGGCGTTGCCAGCGGCCCGCCAGGCATTGGCGCGATATGGGCAAGGTTATATGCATAGAATTGTTTACCATCATATAGAAACTTCGGCGCGGTAAATGCCTGCGGTCCCGTCGCCGGCGTGGCCGGTCCGATGATCTTCCAAGGTCCGGAATCCAAACCGATGCGCAGCAAACTGCGGTTAACATACGTCCGCTGAAATCCAGAAACCATGCCGCCAAAAACCTGCCTTCCAGGCCACGAGCCCGCACTCTTGGCGGGAGCCTTAAAAAGTAGAGATGCCTCAACGTATCCGGCCGGGAAGCTCAAGCTCTGGCTAAGCGTGCACCCGCCCGATGCCCGGGGTTGGCCCTCCGGATTCCAGGAGCAAAGTGGCCACAATTCAGAGCCAATCGCCTGCAGCGTTACCTGTACGCCGCCCGGCAGCGACTTGGTCCATTGGCTGCCGCCCCTCTTGGAGGCCGTTTGCGTTTGCCGGGCGAATTTGCGCCACGCGACGGCCACTGCCGCCATTCGGCGCAGGCCCGCCGGGCCTTCCTTTAAGTAAAGGTTCAGGTTGCTTATTCTGCCGCATAATTCCTGATCCCGTGTTGGATAAGATTCAACGTCAAACACCGTCGCGGTGTACCACTGACTCCCGGCGTGGCTCATTGCGTGTTTCAGCAGCACCACCGCTCGCCCGAACCCGATATTGAAAGTGCGGTTGTATGTGTATGGGAGTTCGGCGGACGGTTGCTTCGCCTTCGGCGAAAAGTAGTCGATTGATATTGCTGAACCTGTTTTAAAGCCAACCTTCAGGCGGATTGAATTCCGCTGCATGTGCCCATAAATCTGCGGGAACAAGGAGACAGAAATAGTTGCTGGTTCCGGTTGCTGTGTAAACTGGCGCGTCAGTCCCGGAATCCCACCGTTTTGTGGGATCTGTGGGAATATCGACGGATACCACGTCCAATTCAGGGGTTCGCTCAGTGTTACCTGCTTTCCTTGAAGTTGATGAACAAACAGAGATCGAACGGTGCTTGCCCGAATGTTGTATGCCTGAACGCCGTTGGATTCGCCCGGGATAAGGCGTCCGCTCTTGCGCAGTGCCGCTACAAAATTACGGTCCACCAGCGCCAGATAATCAACACAGGCGGCTTCATCGCCTTTGCCTCCAGTTGGTGATGCACCCGGAACCATCCCCGCCGATCCGGGTTGCATCTTGACTTGCAATGTCTGCAGCGGGACAACCGCCGCCACGCCAACAGCCAGCGCGACTGCCGCGGTGCCGGCGATGGCCGGGACATGGGCGTTGTGAAAGGCGATGCTGCGGGCCGCGCGGGCGGCTGTTGAGCTTTTGGCTGCTTTTCCGCCGGCACATTGGATCACCTTTTCCAATAATCCGCTTGGCGCAGTTCCCGCGCCGCCGGCCAGCAGAGCAGTGATAGCCATATTGTCCAGGGAGATATGTTTTCGGGCCATGATTCCGCGCAGTTTGATCACCGCGCGGGTCAATCGCTTTTCGGCCGCCGCTTCGGAAATATCAAATGCTTGGGCGATCTGCCGGGCGGTCTGGTTTTGGAAGAATCGTGCCACGAGTATATCCCGATCACCGGTGGAAAGTTTTCGCATGGCGGCATCGAGTTCCAGCAGTAGCGCGGCATTGGCGTCCATGGCCGTGCCGCCGACGGATAATATTTCTTTCTGCCGCATATTTGCCGCCTTTCGCTCGCGTATTTTTTGCCGCTGTTGTTTCTTCTGAATATTCGCGCAGGCATAGTGCGTGGCCCGCAGCAGCCATCCTCCTATGGGGTGATCAATCCTGACCAGCCGCTTATGCTTTTTCCACAATGCAATGAAAACCGCTTGCGTGGCGTCATCGGCCAGATGGGCATCACCGAGTTGTCGGCGCGCCAGGGTGTAAACCCAACCGATATGAGCCTTGGCCAGAAGGTCGATCGCCTTGTGATCTGCCTGACTGTCGGATTGTTGTGTCATGATTTAACCTTCCGGATTCATTCCGCTATGCACCACGTTTCCATTGTTATACCGCCGCCAAACGAATTTTCGGACATTTCGCGATCTGCCGGTGCGCATCGGAGCGTCTCTGAACATTGCTGACAGGCTTGCACTTGATTATCCGCCAAGGCCGATGACAATAGGTGCATACGGCCAGATGATTGAGCCGATTTTTTGGATTGCGTATGTCTCGATACCCTAAAAAGCCAGTAACCGCGGTACCGAACACCGAGCGGCAACGCCCGGTGCAACCGAAGTATGGAGCGGTTTATGATTCTCTGTTAAGGTCCATTCGGCGTGGTGAATATCCATCGGGTGGCAAACTCCCCACGGAAACGGAATTGGTTGAACAATTCAAAGTTTCACGCATTACCGTTATTCGCGCGTTGCGGGATCTGCAGGCATTGGGCGTGGTAAGGCGGCGGCGCGGATCAGGCAGTTTTGTGGAGGGACCCAAGCAATCCAAGTTCGCCAGCGTCGGGTTGCTGTTTCCACCTTTGGAGCCGGGAAGTATTTTTGCCACCGTGCATCAGGCGTTACTACGGGAAGCCCAGAAGCGGGAATGGCAGATTTTGTTTCATGAGGTGATGGAAAACACCTCCGTGCAGGAGGCTCAGGCGGCGCTTGAGCCGCTATGGCAGAACGATTTGCGCGGCTTGCTTTATTTGCCTTTGCCGGTGCGGTCACAGTGTGCTGAAATCAATGAATTTATTGCCGGTCAGTGTGTGGCCCGCAAACTGCCGCTGGTTCTGCTGGATCGGGATTTACACAAGCTGCATGATCGCAGCAGATTTGATGTGGTCGGAAGCGACAACGAACTCGGTGGTTTTTTGGCGGGGCGGCACCTGATTCAGCGCGGATGCCGGCGAATTCTGTTTTTAACCGATGCCCGTGAACACCCCACCGCGGAAGCACGGGTGGAAGGCGTGGCCAATGCCGTGCGTTTGGAGCCTTCCGCACAATTACAGGTTTGTTCCGGAGACGGTGATGACCGCGAAGCCCTTGCACGGATGCTGGCGGAACACCGCCCTGACGCCATTGCGTGCGTCAATGATATGACTGCGGCCAAGGCGATGCGGCAATTACTTAAAATGGGCGTCAAAATTCCGGAACAGATCAAACTCACGGGGTTTGACGATACCTCGACAGCGGCATTGCTGGCGGTTCCCCTGACAACCGTACGGCAGTCTCCGGAAGCGATGGCGATTCAAGCCATGTCCGTTTTGCAACAGCGGGCTGAGCGGCCCGATCTTCCTGCCATTACCCTGTCGATCGCCTGTTCGCTGGTTGGACGTGAATCGACCGCTGCGCATCAGGGTTAATGCCAGGGGGCGAGCAGGAATGATTGTGGTCTGAGTGTCGGGAAATAATCGGGCCATCCTTGCGGCCTCGGGGATGGGATTAGCCGGTGTTTTCGAGAACGTGTATTTGACGCCTGCGTTAAGTTTCCATAAACTAAAGGGCTTGAAATTCGTTGGGCTTAGCTC
>JAKBAC010000195.1 GCA_021809365.1 Planctomycetota bacterium
TATCTCTCCGCTATATACGCTGCACTTTCACAACGTCTGTCGTCCCACAACCGCCACGCGTGGGCCGCCGCAGCGTGTGAGGAACGTTGCGATGCCGCGGTGCGGCCCAATGATCCGCAGTTGGCGTATCTGAAACTTAAAGCCCCCCGCAGTTTGAATTCCCTGCAACTGGCGGCGCTGCGTGAACTTTGTGCCTGGCGTGAACAACTGGCTTTTGAACACGATTTACCCGCCCGCACCATGCTGCCGGATAACGTC
Source organism: Planctomycetota bacterium (assembly GCA_021809365.1). Next base: position 259 of record JAKBAC010000195.1, read on the forward strand.
CTACGGGACATCGCCAAACAATTGCCCGCCAGGGCCTCGAGCCTTAACAACATTAAAGAGTTCCCGTCACGTGAATTGGCCTCTTATGCGGAATTTATTGTGTCGCTTATTGCACGCCTGAAAAAGCAACCCGAATCCGCCTTTCCACCCGCTGCCGATGAAGTTGACGAATCTCCGGATGCGCGCGTGTTTGGCGAAACCGCCTGGGCACTGGCGCAAACCATTTGCATTGCCAACCATGTCAGTACCGCTCTGGTCGCTTCTCAGACCGACGTGCTGGAATTCGCGCATCTCCTGCGTGGGGGCAAACCGCTGACCAACCACAAACTTGCCGGCGGATGGCGGCATGAATGCCTTGGCAAAGCGTTGCTGGAATGTCTGACCGCCCAGCGCACCATCACTCTTAACTGCCGCAATGGTGTTCTTGAACCTTTGACACAGTGAGTTCTGGCCATGTGTGGTTTTGCCGGAATTATTCAATGGAATTCTCCCGCCGATAAGCCCGCGATTTCTGACGACACACTGAACACAGTTGACCAACTTCTCGCCCATCGCGGCCCGGATGGTGCCGGACGCTGGCGCGATCCCCACAACCCCACCTGCGTTTTATTACACCGCCGCTTAAGCATTGTTGACCTCGCCGGCGGGCAACAACCCATGGGCAATGAAGATCAGAGCGTGCAGGTGGTTTTTAACGGCGAAATATACAATCACCGCGATTTGCGGTCGCAATTAAAACAATTGGGGCACGCCTTTGCCAGTGATCACAGCGATACCGAAGTGCTCGTGCATGGCTGGGAACAATGGAATTCAGCCATGCCGGAAAAATTGACCGGAATGTTCGCCTTCGCCGTTTGGGACACCCGCAGCCGCACGCTGTTTTTAGCACGCGATCGCATGGGGCAAAAGCCGCTGTTTTATCAATCCGCGGACAATGTACTTTATTTCGCCAGCACCATTCCCGCACTGCTGGCGCTTGGTGCCAAGGCCGTGGTGTCAACGCGGTCCGTAGCGGGGTATCTGGCCCATGGCTACCTGCCGCCGCCATTTACAATTTATGAAAACATTTTTCAATTATCGCCCGGCGAATGTTTGACTGCCCGTCAGGGGCAACTCCACCGGCAATATTATTGGCAGCCTGTTCTGCCGGCCCCGCACGCGCCGGACCCGGGCGATGCGAATATTTCATCAGTTATCAGTGCGGCGGTTGCTTCCCAGATGCACGCCGATGTTCCTATGGCGTGTTTTCTTTCCGGCGGAATTGATTCCACGATTATCGCCGGACTTATGCAGCGCCACGCCGCCAAGATTGGCTTAGACCGCATTAATACCATCAGCATCGGCTTTGCCGAGGCGGCCTTTGATGAAACCTCTTTTGCCCAAATCGCCGCCCGCCATATCGGCTCGCAGCATCACACCTTTCAGGTCAACGCCGGTGCCGATGCCATGGAGACTCTGCAATGGCTGATGCGTTATACCCTTGGCCAGCCCTTTGCCGATTCCTCTATTTTACCCACATATTATCTGGCAAATTGCGCCCGCATGGTGGCCCCCTGTGCCATCAGCGGTGATGGCGGAGATGAGATCTTTGGCGGGTATGATCGGTATCGTGCCTTACAGCTCATCACCGACGCACCCCGTTTATCACGTCTTCTCGCGGCTGCCGGCATATTGGTAAATCCGCATCCGCGCATGCGCAGATTTCATGCCGCAACCCGGCAACCCTCCTGGCCTTTGCGGTATGCCGCATTAACCAGACTATTTTCGCCGGCAGATTTGCACGCGCTGCTGCCGGAGCTTTCGGATGATGATCTATTGTTAGCGTGGCCAGCCCCTGCAGATAAATCGTCCGATGCCGTTCGCTTAGCCATGCAGCTTGACCAGCGGCATTATTTACCGGGCGATGTCCTATGGAAGGTGGATAGCGCCTCCATGGCCAACGCCCTGGAAGTTCGCAGTCCATTGTTGGATCACCACGTGATAGCATCCGCCGCCGCCATACCCACGGCAGAACTGCTGAGTTACCGCAGCGGAAAGCTGGCACTCAAAAGCAGTTTCGCCGATCTGCTCCCACCCGCCATAACCCACCGCTCCAAACAGGGTTTTGGTTTACCCATCGGCCAATGGTTCCGCCAACAGTTACGCGCTCCCCTGCACGACCTGTTAATTTCCAAAACCTCCTTTTTCCAGTCCGCACAAAGCCAGAAGTTTCTGCAAACATTACTTCAAGAACATCAGCAATCCCACCGCGATCATACCCACCGCCTGTTCGCCTGCCTGATGCTGGATTTATGGCGCCAGCGATGAGGTTACGGGTTACAGAGCACCAGGCATTGATCTGTAACGCAGGGATCTTGCCGGCATTTCGGGCGGAAAAGGTGTCAGGTAGGAACGGCATTTACGCCTGACGTGCCGTCCGTACCTGACACCTCTTTTTATGCAAAGTCGGCCGCGCAGTCAAAACGGTAAGATGCCCAGAAGGGTTACTGGAGGCGGGTTCAAAAAATTCCCCTCAGGGGGGTGTATTTTCCTATCAATAATTATTGGGTTATGCGGGCGAGAGGAGTCGAACCTCCACGTCTTTTGAACACTAGAACCTGAATCTAGCGCGTCTGCCAATTCCGCCACGCCCGCGGATGGAAGAACATATTAACGCCGAAATCGAAAAAAATCTACCGACCCATCGCGACCCATGCGACCCATTGCGGCGGTCGGTTACGCCGGCTTCCCCCAGCAGGGGCGTTTAACGCAAGCGGCACTGCCGTGTCCGCGTTGCTGTAAAAAATTTATATTCGGCGGGAATAAATAAGGCGATGACGTACACTATAAGGATAAGAAACGCAATTTTGTCTGATTGCGGCCAGGTCGTGGTCTATAAGTAGAAAGGTCTTCTATGTTCAGTACATTGGAAAAATCAATCTTATCGGCTGGCGTTGCCATGGCGGCTACGGTGACGTTTGTTGGACCGGCAAACATCTACGCCGCCGAAACCGCCAGTGCGACAATCACTTTGGGTTCCCATAGTGCCGGTTCTTATACCTATGATTTATCGCTGACCAACACGGGCACTGCAGGCAGCACCATCGGTACATTCTGGTTCTCCTGGATTCCCGGCCAGAGTTACCTGGCCAGCAATCCCACAATCGTTTCTGCCCCCACCGGCTGGGAAGACGGGCCGGACTCACAGTCAGTTGGAGGAGCATTTGGAGAGAAAGGGGCTTCGATTGAGTGGCAAGCCACCAGCTCCGCGGGCTATCTGGATGCCGGAAAGACGCTCTCGGGTTTCTCATTTACCACACCCGATGCGCCGGCTTCCGTATTCGGAAATTCCATTTATTCATTCAACGGAAGTCATCCATCCGTGCTCACAGCATTTGTGTATGCTGGTGCGCCGTTTAGTGACACAGGCGAACAGTTTCAAGTGCAGCCGGTGCCGGAGCCAAGCCCAGCCCTGTTGTTGGGGGCCTTGGGTGGGGCGGGATTACTGATCTTACGCCGTCGGCGAATGGTAGCAGCGAAGAATATATCGGCGTGCGCTTAGTCAATACGTCGGATATAACAGAATCGGCAATTCCGCCGGTCCAATAGATGGATGAAGATGGCTGTATGACTGATGCCGCCCTTAGCCGCACACTTTACGAACGCGCCGTCAAAGAGCATTCGCAAGAGCTGTTTCATTATGCAGTTCGGCTTTCCGGACGGGATGGCGGAGCGGAAGATTTAGTTCAGGAAACCTTCTTGCACGCGTGGCGTTCCATCCACACACTGCGGGATGAGAATGCTCTGCGAGGCTGGCTATTTCAGATTTTACGACGGCGGCATTTTCGCACCTTAAACAAGCGACGTGTTGCACGGACCGTCCCGCTGGAAGACGCCGCCGAATTGGCCGACAAAATGTGTACATCCACCGATATGGCCAATCGTGAAGTCCTGCAGGTGGGGTTGGACCGACTTGATATACGTTTCAAGCGGCCATTTCTTATGGTGTATTCAGAAGGGCTGAGCTGTGCAGCGGCTGCACGGGAATTGAATATTCCTCTGGGCACGCTGCTGTCGCGAATTTTTCGCGCCAAGCAATCGCTGCGGGCATCCATTGATGCCAATCCGCTTCATGCCGGTCAGGGCGCAGCGACAAGGAACGCCGGAAATACAGGAGTCGGATCATGAATTCCCATGAGCTTCGCACCATCATTGATCATTACTGCGTTCTTCCACCGGAGGATCCGCATCGCCGCGAACTAAGCCGCCTGGTAGCGGCAGCCCCGGAGGATGTCCGCGAATATTACTTCGCCGCGCTGGCGGAACAGGAAAAATTACGCTTGGCATTAGCCGCGGCACAGCCTGAACCATCGGACGATCTGGCTGAACGCTTGCTGAAAATTCCCGATGATAAATCCGGAAACGTCCAGTTCATGATTCGCCGCCTGGTACCCTGGGCGGTCGCTGCCGCTTTGCTGTTAGCCGCTTTGGCTGGTGTAAGATTCTGGATACACGTCCAGCGACGAAATCTGCTGAAATCTCTGGCATGGCAAAGCCTGGGGCTGTATCTTAACAAACCCATGTTAGCGCCGGGGCAAGTCACGACGGCATCATTCCAGAAGGCCTTGCCCGCCATGCCATTCCCGGTGGAGCTTTATAATTACGGCGGTTTCAAGCTCACAGGCTTCGCGGCCGTAACCGTTGCCGGCCAGCCGGCCGCTTTAACCCGGTGGCAGCGGGGGCCTGTAACATGCCTGATGCTGCAGTTTTCACCGCGCTTAATCCCGGGGGGCACCAGTCCATCAGGCACCGCTATTCACCTGTTGGCCCGCTTACCCGGAAACAGCAATACGACCGTACCTTACACCGTTACCGTATGGCCGGACCAGAGCGGGCGGTGCGGATGGGCGGTCGTGTTGTCAGGAAAACAGCGCTACCATCCCTTTGACCTCCATGGATGAAAATAGTCTCCACACGGCTGTGAAAGCAATCTCAGGCGATTCAACCTCTCCAGCAAGGTCCAAAGCGTTATGCAGGAATCAGTCGGTTTACCTGCCAAGCAAAATAGAAGCGGCAGCGCTTCTAAAGACTAACTCCCCGGTTTCGGGTCCCAGATTCGGGCGTGGCAATTTTCCCGGGCGGGGTAAAAAAGCCGCCTTTTCACAGGAATGCTG
>JAKBAC010000196.1 GCA_021809365.1 Planctomycetota bacterium
TTCCGATCTGCCGGCGGCGTTGCCCGCTCGTTACAGAATCCATGCGGATATGCGCCTCGCGAGCGCCTTGCCGGCGGTCAAAATTCCTGCGCCATAATTGCTCACGTTATTTCTTCGCGATGCCTTAAGTGATAACGCGATGCCGGGGTTTTATATCGTCCGCGATAGCCTGGGCCGCCTGAAGCGCCGGCTATTCCGCGTGGACGGTGGGCCAATCGCGCCAGCAGGCGTGAGTGCCGCACGGGTTTGCGGTTACAACGCTCAATGACTTCATCCACGGTCAGCCATTCAATGTTCTTACTTTCCACCTGGCGCATGGCCATTTCCGCTTCATAGGGATCGTGCCAGCCCATGCAGTCTTTGACGATCACGACATTTTTACGCCGCTGCACCAGCCCCAGCACGGCCATCCGCACGGAGGATTCCAGCGGACCGCCGAGGATAAGCCAGGTATTCGTCTCCGTTTCCGACAACAATCGGTCCAAACGCGGCGAATCAAATGGATTTGGGTCCGGCAGGTCAAAGAGACATTGCTGTATCTCGGAAATTGTCTGCACCGGCAGATCGGTGCCGCAATCGGCGGGCATCTCCGTTCGCCGGGGCAATAAAGTATGCGATAATTTAACGTATCCGCTTTGCCCCGGCACACAAATCGGATGTACAGCCCCCTTATCCGGCATCACAACATGGTGCAGGCGCGTGCTGACAACCAGACATCGAATACCGCGCAGGTATGCGAACAGCCGCTTGATGTTGGCCGCGATCGCATCAGCATCATGCAGCCGGTAGGCTCCATCGTGGCTGAACAGATCAGCCTGCGTGTTCAAATCCAAAATAGCGGGACCGTGTGAACCATTCATAAATCCTCCATCCCCGTTGCTCGCGGGGGCAAACAATAGCGGCGGTTTGCAATCCGCCTGCTCTCTATTGGAACTATACGCATGTCAAGGCACCTCGGTGCAAAAATTTTGTGATCTTATCCATCACATCGGCTTAAAGGGCAGCAAAATATATGCCAAAGGGGCATTTTTTCGGATGGTTGTCGCCATCCACTGTAACCGCCTCCGGCATTTCCCCGGTGCTTCGTCATGACCCGTGCGTAATAAACCTCGGTGGTTTCGCCGCCACGGCGGCCAAGCGGCCGCGGGTTTCCACGCAGGAGCCTGTCCGGGAAAATATCCTTATATATTGTGCAGTCCGCACAATAATGCTATGTTTTGGTCTGGTAAATAATGGGTGAAGATGGATCGACTGCCTCCGCAACCCTGAATTTGCAATTGCGAAAGCATTGGCTTTCTTCCAACGGGTTATGAGAAACATTGGCCGCGATGGCATCGGATAGCCGAAGTTTCAACGGTGAAGCCGCAAGCGGGCGTGGGTGAGTACCCCGCAAAAGGTGGAGGAATCGTTCGGGTCGGCAGGAAAATTTTTTAGCATTGGAAACGACGCGTGGCAACGAATAAAACGACAAAAAAGAATGGCTTGGCCCTGGTGATTGTGGAATCCCCCGCTAAAGCCAAAACCATTAACAAGTACCTCGGTACCGCTTATACCGTTAAAGCTTCGATGGGTCATGTGCGCGATCTACCTGAAAAGGGGATCGGCGTTGATATTGAAAAGGACTTTGAGCCGACCTACGAAATTCTCTCCAGCCGCAAGAAGCTCATCAGTGAATTACGATCGGCGGCCCGCTCGGTGGATGATGTGTATCTCGCAACCGACTTGGACCGTGAAGGGGAAGCCATTGCGTGGCATTTAAGTCAGGCGCTGAATCTTGATGAACGCAGCGTCAAACGGGTGGTATTTAATGAAATCACCAAGAGCGCCATTCTGAAAGCTTTTGAACACCCCCACCATATTAATCTCGACAAGGTGAACGCCCAGCAGGCCCGCCGCATTCTGGATCGGTTGGTGGGTTACAAGGTTTCTCCGCTGCTGTGGAAAAAAGTGGCGCGCGGGTTATCCGCCGGCCGCGTGCAAAGCGTCTCGGTAAAGCTCATTGTGGATCGTGAACGGGAAATCAACGCCTTTATTCCCGATGAATTCTGGAAACTTCAGGCGGTGTTCACCACCGATCTCAAAAATGCCGGCGACCTGGCGGTGCAATGGCGTGACTTTCTCGCGGTACCGGATGAGGACGATACCGATGACGGTACCGATTCCGCCCCGTCCGGCGGACCCACGGGCGCGGAAAAACGCCAGTGGCTTGCTGAGAACATGGGGTTCAAGGCACTGCTGGTGGAGTTTGACGGTAAAAAATTTGACCCCAAAAATGTTGCCGAAGCGCAACGGGCGGCACAGGCCGTCGGCCTGCTGAACGTTGCCGTGGATACCGTGGATAATGACGGCACCAATGGCCCGCGCGGTATTCCCAACAAAGGCCCGGCCAAATTACTGACAACCGTATCCGGCGTGGTTCCCGCCCCCGGTGCCAATGCGCCGGAATTTCGTGTGCGCTCCCTGATTACCAAACCGTCAACCTCCCGTCCGCCGGGGCCGTTCAGTACCAGTACGCTCCAACAAGCGGCCAGCAATCAACTGGGCTTTGGTGCCCAGCGCACCATGCGCGCGGCACAGCAATTATATGAAGGCGTGGAACTGCCGGGGCAGGGGGCGGTCGGTTTAATTACCTACATGCGTACCGATTCGCAGAACATCAGCGCGGATGCGTTGAATATGGCGCGCAATTTCATTGAAAAGCAGTTTGGCCCGGCGTATCTACCGGAAAAACCCAACTTCTTTTCAGCGCGAGCCGGGGCGCAGGAAGCTCATGAAGCCATTCGCCCAACCGATGCTTCGCTGACACCCGCAGACTTGCGCGGCGCGCTGAATGAAGAACAGTTCCGCCTTTATGACTTGATCTGGAAACGGTTTATCGCATGCCAGATGACCCCGGCCCAATGGCTTGTGACCGAAGCCATCATTGAATGCCGCCCCCGCGGTGCCGCGGCCATGGATGATGCCCGCCTGCCGCTGTTCAAAGCAACCGGGCGTTCGTTGAAATTTGACGGATTCACGCGCATTGCCGGCGTCTGGTCGCGCAATGATGATCAGGTTTTGCCGGCGCTGGCCGAACAGCAGCGCGTGGCTCCGTTGGATCTCACGCCCACGCAGCACTTTACCAGCCCGCCGCCACGGTATACCGAAGCCAGCCTCGTCAAAGCGCTGGAGACTGAGGGTATCGGCCGGCCCAGCACCTACGCCTCAATCATTCAGACCATTCAGGATCGCAATTATGTGTTGCTGCGGGATCGGCGTTTTTTTGCATCGGATTTGGGAATAAAAGTCACTGAAAAACTCATTGAAGGATTTCCCGACCTCATGGAGTTGGGTTTTACCCGCCGCATTGAGGCGGAATTGGATGGCGTCGAGGAGGCTTCAAAAAACTGGGTCGATGTCATACGTGAATTTTATGAACCGCTGGCCCGTGATTTGGCCACCGCGGAAACACGCATGACCCACGCCCGCGCGGAAGCCACGCCTTCGGAATATAAATGCCCCAAGTGCGGGGCCATGATGGCGTATCGCCTTTCGAAACGCGGCAAAATATTTCTCTCCTGTTCACGCTATCCGGATTGCAATGGTGCCATGAATGTGGATCGTGAAGGCAAACCCATACAGTTGGAAATTACAGAACACAAATGCCCCAACTGCGGCAAGCCCATGATTAAACGCATCGGACGCTTCGGGCCGTTCCTGGGTTGCTCCGGCTACCCGGAATGTAAGACCTTGCAGCAGGTGGATCGCAAGACCGGCTTGCCTTTGCCGCCCAAACCGCCGCCCAAACCCACCGGACTTAAATGCCCGAAATGCAATAAGAAGGAACTCGTGGTGCGGTCAGGAAAGCGGGGTGATTTTATATCATGCTCCGGTTATCCCAAGTGCCGCCTGACATTGCCCGCTGACCGTCTTGAGGAATTCCTCAAGCTCCAGGCCGGAGGCCAATGGCCGCCTGCGGATATTCTCGTCAAGCCCAGCGACAAGGGCACCGCGGCGGCGAAACGTCAAAAATCAGCCGCCACCGAAACTCCCGCCGTGGCGAAACCGGCATCCGCGGTGGCGACAGCCGCATCGGATGGCAAACCGATCAGAAAGAAGCCCACACGCGCCAAGCGGACAAAAGTTGATGAGTCGTAGCGCAGAACGGAATTTCGAGATTTTCATCCGATCAGCCAGATGCTTCTCCCGATGATTTTGGGACGCTAAAAAACCCATCTTGTGACCACAAAATCTCAAGTTTTGTGTGCAATCGGTCGGCATCACGTTATAATCAGCACAGGTGATGAGAGTGTTTTCAACCTGACACGGAGGTGCAGTATGCGGCGTGTGCCAAGAAATCCGGAAAGTATGGATATTTCCCAGGCACTTCTCGGCTGGCATTTTGAGCCTGGGCAAGTCAATGTTCGTATTATTCGCGGTCGTGACGGTAAGCCCAAGATTCAACTCCGATTGGATATGGGGCTGCTGCAGATGGAAGTCGCCGGACGGCCCGACGGAAAGCGCCCGCACAAGCACAACTCGGAATTTGATTATCAATGCAGCCGCCTGGCGAAGCATCGGAAGGCCAATGGCTTTGATGTTGGCTTTCAACTTACCGGGCGTGACTGCCAGTTGTTGCGTGAAGAATCGTCCATGTTTTATCACCGCTATATCAGCCTGTTTGTGGTTGGTCAATATGATGGTGTGGTGCGCGACACAAGGCATAATCTGGGCGTGTTAAATTTGTGTCGGACGTATGGCCCCACAGAATATGATCGGGAAATTCTTGAGCAGTATCGCCCCTACATCCTCATGATGGAGGGGCGGGCCAGAGCCTGTGCGGCATTACGTGATGGCTTCGTTAACACCGCCGTGGCCTATCTCCGCGGCACGCTGAAAACCGTCATCAGTATTTATGGCGACTCGGCCGCCCAAGAATCCCCCGAAGCAATGATCCTGTCGGATATGATCCACGACATTCGTCGACAAATGCCGGCGGATCCGCGTGAAGAGATTCAGAACTTATTGAAAAAAGCGGTAGCCGGGGAAAAGTATGAGGAGGCGGCACAACTGCGGGATCAACTCATGGCGATGCACACCGCGGACGCCGTGATGACCAAGTCGCCCGTGCCAACCTTGACCGCCAAACGCCCCGCGACACCGCGGAAAAATCGCCGCAAGGTGCAGGATTCCCCGGCACCGGATCATTCCTCCCATGACCAAGGGGCCGCGTAAATTGACGGGAGCGTGATGCGAGACAATCTACGCGGGCGTACGTGCACCGAGTACATTGGCAGCTAGTGCCCTGTTCCAACCGTAATTACGGGTGGACGGAGGGCCAAGGGGTTGTGGGCGCGAAGCGAGGAGGATTACGTATGGATACATACGTTGACGACGAGCGACAAAGCCCACGGCC
>JAKBAC010000033.1 GCA_021809365.1 Planctomycetota bacterium
TTGCGGACGCGGAGTTCAATCCATCGAAATTGCAAAACTTGTCGGGGCGGGTGGTCGGGTGGTCGCTATTGACAGTTCTCCCGGTGCGATCAATGCCGCTCGAAAAAGCGCCGCCAGTGCCGGTCTAAAAAATATCGAATTTTATCTTTGCCGTGTGGACAGCATTCCGTTGCCTTCCGGTGTTGTGGATTGGGTCTTCAGCGAAGCTGTGATCTGTCAGAGCAGCGGGAAAATGGCGGTGTTCCGGGAGATTTTTCGCGTTCTGGCTCCCGGTGGAAAATTTCTCATTCATGACATCGCCATCCGCAAACTTTTGCCTCCGGAGATAGCCGATACCGTGGCGGCATTCGCGTTCGGCCTGGCTGGAGCCATTGAATTATCAAGCTATCGCAAACTTTTAAGTGCCATGGGCGTGGATGAGTGCGAAGTCATGGAATCGGACTCGGCGATCAATCTCGAGCGATTCTGGGATTCCACGATCCCGCAACCTAGGCACCTAAGAGAGCCTGATTCTTCCGCAGGATCACTTTTACATTGTACCGACCACCATTGGCTGCGCGAATATGTAACCGGTATTCGCCTGCAGGCTCGCAAGCCCAGACTGACGGCCGCATTCGTTTATGGCAATCCATCACGTATGGATAATAGCCCTTGATGGCCAGAAAAACATACCGTAAGTTTCACTGACGGTTCTGGAAATACACCCAAACCAGTACGCCTTCGGCCATCGGTGGTATTGTGCTCAAAGCGGCCGCGGGTTGCCACCGCGCGGCTGTATGAATACGGTAAAATTCTATTGTTGCAATGGCTTGCCTACTCCGCGATTATCCCGGCCATGTTTGAAATTGCTCCAGTACGGGTGGAAGTGTTTTCAGGCCCCTCTTTTTCGCCAGGCGCACGTAATGAAACATGCTGCGGCGATAATGCCGTTCCACGCGGCGATCCACGGGAATGGCGCGTTTGCGCATCTGCTCAAACGCCCATTGCCAGACGTGGTATTCCTCCAGACAGCGCGGGCGGAACTTGCGGAATCCCACCGCGTGATGGCCTACTTCATGCATGAAAATGCAGGCGCTGACGGGTGAGCGGGGCCGCGGGGCGGAGATCATTCGGCGCACATCCCCATTGTTGTAGTGTAATTCGTACGCCACGCCGCTCATGCTTTGACGCCATTTGCGAATGGAAATGCCATATTGCGCCTTCATCTGGGCAACCAGTTGGTCGTAAAAGCAATGATGCCGACGGAAGGGGACTTCTGAAAGCAGCGTGCAGGCGGCACTCTTGGCGCGGTCAGAGTTTTGATCGGGTCGCAATGATTGCGGTTTGATATGCTTTGCATGCGGGGTAATAGCCATCAAAGAAAATAAATTAAGCTGCCTCTCGGTCATTGTACTATCCTGAAGAACACCGTCCGCCGAGCAGTTTTTATCGGCCCGCTTCCGCCATTATCTTAAATGATTTCACAGAATATGGGCATCCTCTTTTCCGGTGGGGCGGGCGTGGCAATAGATCCGGGCGTGGTGCTGGGACGCCCCATCCCCGTTTAGCCGCGTGTGCTTGCACCGCGCGTTTTACGCGGAAGTCGCCAGTGTTGAGAAAGTAGAAAGTAGACCGCGGGGATTGCATCACCTTGCGACAGCATCACTTCAGTTCCAGCCTTATGTGCTCTACTGCTCAACTCTCTCCTGATCCCCGCTCAGCGGCAACAGCCGCCGCCGCACCCGCCCGAAGATATTGCCACACCCGATGGGGCCATCAGATGCGGATGCCGCACCAGTGTGTCGAGCATGGTGGAAAATGCTAATGGAAATCGCGCTATATGCGGTGCCAGAGCGGCCAGACCGCGTTCAACAATGGCGGGATATGTTGAGCCGGGGACCGCGCTGTCCGCTTTGAGCAAAAGCGTTATGGCCATGGCTGCCGCGGAGGGAACGGCGTTATCACCGGCGCTGGGAACGCGCACGAAAAGTTTTTCATGGCGTTGGCTGGAGATGAAAAAGCGCCCGGTGTGCGATTGATAGAAATTCTCGACTGCGCTTTGTGCCATTTGTCGCGTGGTATCAATCCAAATATGTTCTTCGCCCGGTGCCAGGCGCTTGGCCGCCGTGGCCAGGCTCCAGGTGGCCAGGCCGAGGCCGACGTAATCTTCCAGAAATGCCGGCACATCCGCGCGGCCCGCACGGCTGACATGCAGCAGGTTTCCTTCGGCGTCCCGATGGACTTTAAGTATACTGGCCGCGGCTTTGACTCCCGCCTGGTAATATCGTGGTTCATTCAAAAGCAGCGCCGCTTCCGCCAATGCCCGAATCATCAAGCCGTTCCATCCGGCGAGAATTTTATCATCGCAATGAGGCGCAATACGGGTTGATCGGATGTCCAGCATCCTTTGCCGGATGTCATGCAATCGCGATTGTATTAAATGTGGAGACTGTCCATGCCGCGTCGCCAACTGCTCCACTTCCGCGGTCACATGCGGAATATTGCGGCCCTCCCAGTTTCCAGCAGGCGTCAAATTCCAATATTCGCCGGCCAGAATCCGGTCTGCTTCCGCGGGGATTGCCGCCAGAATATCCTGCCAGCTCCAAACATAGAATTTTCCCTCTACCCCTTCACTATCAGCATCAAGGCTGCTGAAGAATAATCCATCGGCCCCCGTCATCTCGCGCAGCCAGAAGTCCAAAGTCTCCGTAGCAATGCGTATATAATCAGCGCGATCCAACAGCACGCCGGCCTGGGCATAAATCAGCGCGAGTTGGGCGTTGTCATAGAGCATTTTTTCAAAATGTGGTACCAGCCATTGTTCATCGGTGCTATAGCGCGAAAATCCGCCGGCAATCTGATCATAAATCCCTCCCGCCGCCATGCGATCCAGCGTGGTGGTCAGCCAGGTTTTGATTAACGCCGGTGATATTGTGATGGGCGGTGTGGCAAGCAAACTGAGCGCGGATGGCTGCAGGAGGGCGATCCAGAATAGCAGTGTTTGATGCGGTGGAAACTTTGGCGCGCCGGAAAAGCCTCCCCAGGTCAGATCGATGCGCCGCTGGGATTCCCGCAGCGCGGCATCGATCCAGGCAAGCGGTTCTTTCCGGGCGGGGGGCGGCGGTGTGGCATTGAGATGATCGGCGATGGATTGAGCAACATGATCGGCTTGTTCCAGAACTTGAGGCTGCTGATCACGCCAGGCATGGGTGATGGCCGAGAGAACGGAAGGAAAACCGGGGCGGCCATATTGATCTTCCGGCGGAAAATAGGTGCCGGCATAAAATGGTTTGAGTCCCGGCGTAAGCCACACGCTCATGGGCCAGCCGCCTGATCCGGTAAGCATTTGTGTGGCCAGCATGTAAAGTTCATCAAGGTCGGGGCGTTCTTCCCGATCCACCTTGATGTTGATAAAGTGCTCGTTCATATATGGGGCGATTTGTGGATTTTCAAAGACTTCCCGCTCCATGACGTGGCACCAGTGGCACGCGGAATAGCCGATGGAAAGAAAGATTGGTAACTGCCGCCGGGTGGATTCAGCCAAGGCCGCGCCACACCAGGGCCACCAATCCACGGGATTGTAAGCGTGTTGCAGCAGGTAGGGGCTGCGGGAATCGATGAGGCGATTGGGGCGGCGGGTGGATACGGCGGCGCTCATGGTGTGGAATTATACCACGTTGACGCTGCGTCCGATGCGGCGCTTGCGGTTCATCAACTGCCGACCTTTTTTGGTTCGCATTCTGGCGCGAAATCCGATTTTACGAACGCGTTTACGGTTACTGAGTTTATGCGGATAATGCACGACTTAACTCCAAACTATTGATATTCCTGCTTCAATGCACGTTGACGAGCACGGAAGCGTATGCCTCATTTCCCGCCGCATCAACGGCTTTAACCACAATTCGATGCGGTCCGCGGGCCAGTACGCCGGTTCTACCGCGGAACCCTTCCAGCGGAGAGTCAAAGATAGTAGCAGAAGCAGCCGCCGGACGCCAGTTCTTTGAAGAATCCACCTGAATGTCCACCGCCACAATTGGTGAAAGCTTGTCGGATGCCACGCCGGTAACCAGAATGTGTTTGTGGGCGGTGAGCTTCCATTTCAAGTTGGTAATCGTGGGCGGGGTGTTATCGACGAGAATTCGGCGTGATTCCCGCGCCACACTGCGGGCGGCGGAGCGTGTATTGTCCGCGGCATCGGATGCGATCACCTTGACCCGATAATATCCATCCGGTATTCCGGCGAGATGCCACCGATAATGATCATCCGAAATATGCCTGGCGATTTGAATCCAGACAGGAATTCCATTCTGCCGGTATTCCACGGTATAGCGAAGTGTATCGCCGTTGGGATCATCGGCTTTCCACCGCACCGTGACCAGATGTTCGGGCTGACTCTGGTATGTCGTTCGCACGCTTTCAAGTACCGGCGGCACATTGATTTGCTGGTAACTGATTCGCATGGAACGGATGACCGGGGAAGTTCCTTTGACATGGCGTTTGAATAGCAGCCGAAATTGCAGGAACCGCGCCGGCGGGCTGGATATTTTGCGATAGCTGTTGGCGGGTATTGGTGCTGACCATCGGCTCCAAAATTTGGCCTGAGTTTTCACATCCCGCACATTTCCGCTGCGCGTTTGAATCTCCACGGCAGCGCCTTTGGAAACGGCGGCGTCAACATGCGCTGCACCCCAGTCGGCGGGCAGTTTGGCATCAAGCACCTTGCTGACATAATTGCCGGCGGTGCGGAGGTGTGATGTCAATTGATAAATCTGGCCCTGATTGGCCGTGCCAATGAGCAATCGTCCATGCGCACCTTCCGCCAGACACAGTAGATCCGATTGCTTAAGCCGTTCCAGCAAGGTTTCGGTTTCAGTGAATGGATCATACGAAAGCAGTCGGCCATGGCCACCCAAGCCCAGAATCAGATGATGTTTCGCATACAACATGGACAGCACCATATCGGGCACTTTGAGTAACACGCGCACCTGCTCATCCGGGCTGATCTGATAGACCACGTTGCTTTTTACAATGGGTTCTGTCGCGGCTGCATTATCGCCGTCGGCCGAGGGAAATGGTCCTGGAATGCGGGTTGGCTCGGTGGTTGCATGGCCCGCCGTGCCGGTGGCATCCATCGCCTTTTTTCCCGGCTTGCCGCTGGTTCCGGGAAGTGGAAGTGTGTTAGTTACCGCAACGGGCCGGCCATTGGGTTGGAGTTCCGGCGTAAAAACACCACCATTATGCTTGGCCCACTTGGGCGATGCCGTCGATGCGAAAATATCGCCTTCGCGATCTACCGCCAGCGCGGAAATTTCGGCATGATCCGCAGACATTAAAACATAAGATTGGTCGGTTT
Organism: Planctomycetota bacterium; assembly: GCA_021809365.1. The sequence goes on from JAKBAC010000033.1 coordinate 5,333, forward strand.
TGGGATTGATGCGAATGACCAGCCCCGGCCCATCGGTACCGGCGAGAATGGATCCATCGGATGCGTGCGCCAGACATAAGACATTATGTACGCCGGTTTTCAGCAACAGTTTTGCCTTACCGGTCGGGCTGATTTCCCATATTTGGCCGTGCGGGCCAGTTGCAAGAATGATGGAGCCATTCTTCAACGGCATGATGGCCCAGATATATTTCACCGCCGCATTCTGAAAAATTGTTTTGGCGATCACTTTTCCGCCCGCTCCGGGGATGCTCAACTCGACCAGTTGCGCCTTGGCACCACACGCCGCCACCAGAAGATTTCCATTTTTCTCAAAGGCCAGCGATAACACCTGATCGGACTGCGGCGACGGTGTATATTCCACGACCGGTTTGCCATGGACAATCTGGTAGACTTTTCCCGCGGGGCTTGTGCCAAACCAGATGTCTCCATGGGGAGACACCGCAATGGCGTTGATAAAATCAAAGCCGGATGTGGGAAGAAGTTTTTCCAAATGTCGGCTTAATGTCAGATCGCCGTAGTTGTTGACAACCACCCCGTGAAAATGACCTGCCGCGTATGCGGCCTCATCGTTGAACTTCCACATCTGCGGATGAACCGCGTAAGCCGTAGGCAAGCCGGTCAGCAACGCCAGTGCCATGGGCAAAAGCAAAATGGTTCTCAATGCAATCTTTACGTTACGAAACATGAAAGCTCCAGTTGATGATTGTTAAATCCAAAAGCGATACTCAGTTGAGTCACTATGAGCGTCATGGTGGCGGTTCCATCGGCCCCGGCATCGCCGCGCCCGATGATACGTGCGCCCCGGTCAGTCGAAAAAATCGCTGATTTCTTTGACGCCGGACCTTAATTGTAAACTGTTGTCCTCCCATTTCCACAATTCCGCCCGCCCGCGCATCGGTCTGGACAAAGTTAAAAAGCGGATACAGATCGGCGGGAGGATTTTCCGCCATGATCGCCACTCGGCTCAAGGGCAGATTCGGCATGGCCAGTCGCTGCTGATCCACGCCGTGCATATTTAACACCAGTCGCGCGTAGATTCGGTTGTTGTGATAGCTCGTAAGATGCTTGATATCAGCAATCAAAGCGTGGATGCCCGCAGGCGCAAAATGCTGTGGGAAATAGGTCATCTCCTGTTGGATAAGCGAATTCACGGAACCCACCACCAGGTTGTAATCACCATCAGCGGTATTTGCCGGTACCTTAATATGCAGATAAACATAATGATCCGGTCCGCGAAAAGGTTTGATGGTCAGGCGTGCCTGAATGACCCCGCCGGGCGTTACTGTCCGCCGCCGCACCACAGCGGAAGTAATTACTGCCGCACGATTGACCGGCCGCGCGGAGATGTGCAGATTCACACTTTGAAGTTTCAAATCTTTGAATGGATTGTTCATCAGAAGTGCTGCGGGAATCAGCGCATTGTTGGCATTAAAAAAGCCCGTCGTATAATACCGATTCACCACAAGCTGGGCTCCGGAGAAATGGATCTTCCCCGTGATATGCACCGTGTAATTGCCGGTTTTCGCCACAACTCTGCGTTTGGCGGTCATCGTGCCCACCAGGGCGGCACCCAACGACTGCATACTGGTGCGTGAATCGAGAAACAGGTTGTAATGAAACGTCTTTTTCCAGGCGGGATTGTGATAGGCGATGGTCATGGTGACAGGTGCGAATGGAGCGGGCTTGCCCAACTGCCCCACAATGCCTGTCGCCTGATCCATGAGCAGCCGCCCCTGGAGGGTAAATCCAGTACCGAGCTTAAAGGATGCTTCGACATCAGGCAGAATGGTAAATATGTAGGCACCCGCGATTGGCAGCGTCGAACGTCCCTGCGAGAAAAACCGGTGACCAAATGCGTAGACGTGGCCATTGACAACATCTGTAACCGTGCCGATGGCCGACATATCCATATCACCATTTAACAGCGGCACCGCAATGGCCGCGCCGGGACGTAAATCCATCGCCGCCGCCGGCGTCATTGCCAAGCCGCCCAGTTGGCCTTTTCCGCCATTGCCGGCGGCACCGGCGGCCAGTGGAACCATGCCGGTCCCGGCAAATGCCCCATGCAAATAGCGCATCACACTGCCTGATCCGCCACCGACCATCAACGGTGAGGAGAGTGGTTGCAATTTCATCGCGGCATGTGCGGTCGTGAGCATGGGTTGTGAGATGCAAGTCGCTGTGCGTCCATAAAGATGTTGCACCAGAGCCGACCAGCCAAGGAGGTTACGCGTAACCGCGGATCGCTCCATCCAGGATAACGCCCCCGAACCGCCTTGGCCCGCCATTTTTTTATTGGCATTGGGCAGCGGTATATGCAGCATCTGCCGGATCGGTTGTACGCCGGCAATGGGATCCTTGGAATAATGCCAGCCGTAGGCAATGGCACCGATGAGCTTACCATCAATATATACGGGCGACCCGCTCATTCCCTCAATAACGCCTGAATGGCGCAGACCCAACCCCCAGCACCGGACCAGAATGACATTCATATCCGGGCCGAAATCTTTGACCACATCAATGATCTTGACGTGGAATTTCTGAATGTCCGCGCCGTGCATCACCGTGAGGCCGTACCCCGTCATTCCGGGTTGCAGTTGATTTTCAAACATGCAGCCTGGTGGTGGCGTTCCCAACGATTCAAATGAATCGCCCGCCGCCATCACCATCCGCCCGGTGCCCAGCATGACCAGCACCAGCGCTGCCAAAATTCCAAAGACAAGTTTGTTCATCAACACACCGAAACCATTCCATCATGTCGTGGAAAACTGTAACCCGATTTCCATCTGACCACAACCACGCGAGCCGCGGAAATTTAGCATGCGGCAAGAGCCATTTGACGCCGCCGGGTATTTTACCCTACGTTCGTCCCCGCCGTGCAGTTCGCTGCGATAAATTTAGTTTACTGGGCAGGGTTTGTGGGCGGCGTTAATATGGGGCAACGGTTGGCGAAAGGGCGTTATTTCCGTTATGGTGCGCGGGTGGACAGTGTGGTAATCATGGAAAAGCAACCTGATGATGGGATTGGTCTGGAGCGGCCAATTGGCGTGTTTGATTCAGGCCTGGGCGGATTGACCGTGGTGCAGGCGCTGCATCGGCATTTGCCCATGGAGTCACTGGTGTATTTTGGTGATACCGCACGGCTGCCCTATGGCACAAAAAGCCCGCGGACGGTTTTGCAATTTGCCCGGCAATGTTTGCGATTCCTGATGCAGATGAATCCCAAATTGCTGGTGGTGGCGTGCAATACGGTCAGCGCCACGGCATTGCGGGAACTGCTGATGGAGTTTCCTGTACCGGTAATCGGCGTGCTGGAGCCGGGGGCGGAAGCGGCGGTACGGATTGCGCGGCGTCAGAGGCCAACCGGAGATTGTGCGATTGGTCTGCTTGCGACGGAGGCAACGATTGCCAGCCGGGCGTATGTGCAGGCGGTGAATCGGCGTGATACCGCGGTGCATCTGGTGGGGCGGGCGTGTCCGCTTCTGGTGCCGATGATTGAAGAAGGCCGCGCGGAGGACAGTCCTGTGGTGCAGGCGGTGCTGGCGGAATACCTGGCACCGCTGAAGTCATTGAATCCGCCGGCGCTGATATTGGGTTGCACGCATTATCCGATCTATGCGAAAACGATCAGTCGGTTAATGGGGCCACTGACAACGCTGGTGGATTCAGCGGATCAGACCGCCTTGGTGGTTCATGAAAAGCTGATTACAATGGCGGCGTTGCATCCGGAGGTGCCCGAGGGCGGGACGCTGACGTGTTATGTGACGGATCAGGGCCAGCGGTTTGAAAGTCTGGCCAATCGGTTTCTTGGTGGGTCCATAACCCAACCGGTATGGGTGGATCCGGAAATGCTTGAATCGGCGTTAGCGGAATAAATATGAATGACAGCCAAAAAACTTCGCAGGGTCTGATGCGGCGCGTGCTGGTGACCGCGGTTGTGCCAATGTCCATGGTTGGGCTGATGTTTCTGGCGGGCTGCTGGTCTGACAGCGGCAGTGAACCGAAAAATTTCAACAGCCTGGTGCAGAGCTGGATCAAGCATGTGCAAGGCGGGCATTCCGTGGTGAATCAGGCGCGTAATTTATTTGACACGACCAATCCTGATACGCAGCGTCAGGCCATCGCCTGGATGGCCAAACAGAAATGGGGTCATGAAAAGCCATATATGGATGCGTATCGTCTGGCGGAATCATCACCTTCGCCGCTGGTGCGCGGGCAGGCGATGCTGGCGCTAGGCACTTCTGGAGAGCCGGCGGTGGCTCCGGATATACAACGCGGCCTGGCGGATAAATCAAAGTTTGTGCGATTGTGCGCAGCGATGGCGGCGGGCTATATCAACAACCCGATTTTAATTCCGGATCTCGTGCAGTGCCTGGAAAATGATAAAGACGCGCAAACGCGTGTATTCGCGGCCGAAGCGCTCAAGCCGTATAAAACGCGGCTGGTCATTGAAACGCTGATTAACGCGCTGGATGATCGCAATGTCGCAATTGTTCAGGCGGCATGGGATGATTTGACCGTGCAGACCGGACAGAAATTTCCGCAACATTCAGGCCCATGGCAAAAATGGATGCATGAACACCGGTCGCAATTCAGCACCACCGGGTAAGTGCACTGGTCCGGCCATAAGCGGTTACGCAAATATTATTCCACCGCTGGTGCCCCCGTGACGAGCTACAGATGTACCGCAGAGCGCGGATGACGCGGATACGGGAATATCCTCACAGCGGCACAATGCCGCCGACAATACTCCCAACTCCTAACTCCTAACTCCTAACTCCTAACTCCTAACTCCTGCGTTCTTGCCCCCGTGTCGGGCTATTGAGGTTTCTCGACTCCGGCGTCGAGTTCGGCAAATGCTTCCCGTACTGAAGCCATTGCGGCAATGGCGGCGGGGAAACCCGCATATACGGCCATCTGCATGACCACTTCAACCACTTCCTGGCGCGTGCAACCGGATTGAATGGCCCCGCGGGTGTGCGCTTTGAGTTCCGGCCCGTCGTGATGCAGGCATACCAGTGCGGCCAGCGTGGCAATCTGTCGGGATTTGGTATCCAATTGGGGCCTGCTGTAGACATCGCCGAAGGCAAATTCAATGACCCATTGTTTAAGTTCCGGCGCAATGTCATTAAGACGGTCCAGCACCGCCGGGCCATACTGGCCGTGAATCTCCCTGAGTTTTGCAAGGCCGATGTCATAACGCGAGTTACTCATAAGTCAGTTTCCTGTGTTTATCATTCAGTCGGACATTATACTCAACGCGGGCGAAGTGATGGGCGAATGCGCCGGGGGCGTGGAAATAATTTCGTGCGGCAGGGATTGTGAATTTGAGATTGGAGAGTGGAGATTGGGTGCCTGCGAGTTCGGGTTCATGCTTGGTGGATCGTGTTGCTTGATGGCAAGTTTACGCCAAGGCGTCGATGGTCGCGGAGATGTAAGCGTCGTGCGGCCTATAATATATTTTGCTAATTGGTGCGCTCGCATTTGCCTGAAGTCTATCGTAGGATGGAAAAAAGATATGGGAGCCGGTTTGAGAATATGGCGGTTGGGCGCGCTGTTCTCAAACATGCTCCGAGGATTTGACGGTCACGGATGATGCACCGACAGGAAACAGAAACGGAAACTCGCACGGCGGAAGTCTTGATGAAACCGCGGGGCCGTGGCATTGTGCTTATTGAAAATTCCGGTGAAGTGCCGCGGCTGGTATCCCTGCGGCGATTGAATTCCGTGATTATTCCGACCAATGAGGTATGCCTGAACGCGGTGGCGCAGGCGGTGGTAAGTTCGCCGCGCAAGGCGGGAGTGCTGGTCATACCATGGCTGCCGCGGGCGGAGATATTTCCGGTTCTGCTGCGTGGGTTTCATCGTATTTTGCCGCTGAAAAAGACGGCATTTACGGATCATGCGCAACGACTTTGTGAGGTTATATCCGCAGGCGAACCAGGGCGCTTGCTGGGGATCGTGCCGGATATCATGCTGGCGGCGGTGACGCTGTTCCGGGCGGATTTATCCGCGTTATGTGTTCCGGGAACATGGTTTGAACACGGTGAAGAGAAAGGGCTTGCGGACATCAATTCACTGGAATTGGAACAGGACGGGGCGATCGTGCGGCTGGGTTCGCGCCGCTGGCCGGCTCAGCAGGTCATTGCGGCGTTTGATGCCAATTTCCGCCGATCATTGCGACGGCTGGAGTTGGCCCAACGCGATACACTTGGCGGACTGATCCGGCGCATGCGTAAGGAGCGCCGATTGGGCCGTGCGGAATTTCCCGGCATTGACGCCAAGACAATCGCCCGAATTGAGCGCGATGAAATCAGGCGGCCACAGGGAGAGACGCTGCGTCTCATAGCCCAGACGTTGGGATTGCCCCTGGAGCAACTCAAGGAACGCATGGCAACACACGAAGCGGAGTCATTAATTTCGGCGGTGGCACCGCAGGAACCTGATGTAAACTCGGCGAGCGCGTGACAATAAAAGAGGTGGAGAATCAAATACCTATTAACATAATAGGTATTTGATTGGATTATGGCTCATATAAGCTGTAAATATAGTAATTTATTTGACTTTATAAATACCTATCTGTATTATAGGTTTTGCTTTTTGGAGTTGCTATTATGAGCACTGAAAATGGTAGTGTTGTTACCGCGGACGGCAAAAAACTCAATAAAGTCGAAGCCATTAAACTGGCCAAAGACGGATTAGAGGTGTGGGATAATATATTTCAATATGCCAAGGCGGAAGTAACGGAGCCGCTGGAGCAGCTATTAAGCCCAAAGGACTATGAGCTGTTTCAGAAATCCATCCCCAATGCGGCCCATGCCGATGTGATTCGCAGCGCGAAGCGTAAGGCGAAAATATCGGAAGAGGACTTTGTTCGTCTGCGCTGGTTTGGCATTTATCAGCATTTACCGAATCTTTGCCACTTTATGTTGCGGATTCGCATTCCCAATGGATTTGTTTCCGGTCGGCAGTTACGGGAAGTGGCGGATATTGTGGAGCAATACGCCAATGGTTTTGCCGATATTACAACGCGGCAGTGCTTTCAACTGCATTGGTTGACCATTGAAGCGCTGGCGGAGATTCTTCCGCGTTTGGAACGGGTGGGTCTGGTCACCAAATTTGCCTGCGGGGATACGCCGCGCAACGTCGTGGGCTGCCCGCTGGCCGGCCACCTGGCGGCGGAAGTTATTGATGCGTCAGCAACCGCGCAGGCGGTCAATCAGATGTTTCTCGATGGCAACAAGGAATTCAGCAATTTTCCGCGCAAGTTTAAGAACGCCATTGCGGGCTGCCATCTGCATTGTCATCAGCCGCAAATCAACGATATCGGCATGTTCGGCGTGAAGCGCGTGAACCCGCATACCGGACAGGAAGAGGTGGGATATGGTGTGACGGTTGGCGGCGGATTATCCAGTCAGCCTTATATCGGGCAGGGATTGCGGGTGTTTATCAAACCGGAGCAGGTCCCCGCGGTGTGCCGGGGTATTGCGCATATTTTCCGCGATCACGGTTATCGGGAAAAGCGGACCCGGGCGCGTATGAAGTACTTGGTATCCGACTGGGGATGGGAAAAATTCCGCGATTATCTGGAAGCGGATATTGGCTTTAAATTGGAGCATGATGAGAATATCGTGGCACCGGAATTCGCGCCGCACACCGATCATCTGGGGTCGGGGTTGCAGAAAGAGCCGGGGCTTTCGTATATCGGCGTACCGGTGGAGCGCGGTCGGATCAGCGGCGGGCAATTGCGCGCGGCGGCGGAAATATCGGAGCGATTCGCGGCGAAGGGCTTATCCAAACTGGCGCTCTCCAATAAGCAGAACCTGCTGTTCCTGAATATTCCAACGGAATCGACGGACGCGATGATTCGTGAATTGGATGCGGTGGGCCTACCGCCGCATGCGCCGTTGTGGCGCACGAATCTGATTTCCTGCACGGGTACGCAATTCTGTAATCTTGCGATTGTGGAAACCAAAGAGCGCGCCAGGCGGATTCTTAAACATCTCGAAGAACATGTCACGATTGACACGCCGATCATGGTCAGTGTGACCGGCTGCCCCAACAGTTGCTCACAATATCAGATTGCGGATATCGGCTTGATGGGCGTGGTGTGCAACTTCCGCGGTCAGCGCGGTACGGAGGCATATCAGATCGTTTTGGGCGGCGGGCTGGGTGAAGATGCCGGATTCGCCAAAGTGGCGTTGAAAAAAGTGCCGGCGGATTATGTTCATAAGTCCATCCAGCAGATTGTGGAGGCCTATAAGGCGAACCGCGTGGATGAGGACGAAAATTTCCGGCAATTCGTGCAACGCACGGCACCCGAACAACTCACGGCATGGCTGAATATTCCGGAAATGGCAGAAGTAGCGTAGGGCGCTGCTGTCATTTGGTAAAAACATTTGGTAAAAACGCGCGGTGCAAGCACGCGTGGCGGCGGCTGTTGCCGCAGAGCAGGGATTAGGAGCGAGTTGACAGTAGAGCACATAAGGCCGGAACTAAGTGATGCTGTCGCAAGATGGGGCAACCCTGCGGTCTACTTTCTACTTTCTCAACACCGACGGCTGCCGCGGAGAACACGCAGTGCAAGCACACGCGGCTAAAAGGGGGGATTTGAGATTTCAGATTTCGGATTGTGTAAGGGGATGGGGCGTCCCGGTGCGCTGGTTCGGATTTATTGCCACGCCAATCAGGTCGGGGATGGGCGGAGGGACTTTCTTTCAAAAGTCCAGTGAAGTAAGATGATGGTATGTTCACGATCCGGAATTTGTTGACCTTGTGCCTGGCGCTCGGGACGCTGTTGCTGGCGGGGTGTCGCGGGCCGCTGGCGGTGAATCGGGCGCTGGTTGCCAGGGAAAAATCCATCCAGAATCCAAAACTCTTTGGTGTCTGGCTGCGGGAGAACAAGGCGGATTCAGCACCTGTGACCGTGGCTTGCGTATATCCGCTGGGTACGCATCAATATCTCATCGAATGGTACCAATGCAAGCGGGAAGCTCCCGTGAAACCAGGGGTTCCGGGTTCGCTGAAGATCAACTCAACCTGCACGTTCATTGCCCGACTATCCGCAATTCACGGGCGGCTGTGGTTGAGTTGCCGGTACATCAGCCCGGATATCCTCGACTCGCGGAGCTTGCGACGCGCTCTGAAAAAAAGTCTGGCAAAGGCGAATGGGTATGAGGCGGCGTTGAATAAAAGTTGCGTGGCGTCCGCCCGCGCAACAGGCATGGCGCGGATTTATTTCCTGGTTGAATTGGCGCGAATGGCCCCCAACGAACTGCGGATTAAACCGCTGCTTTCTCCCAAAACTCCGGTGGCGGGTAAAGCGGCGTTTGAAATTCCGCCTGAAATTCTGCAAAGCCGAAAGCAATTAATCGCTTTTCTCACTGACAAGACATTTTCAGAATTGTTTGAAAAGCCGTCCTGGGTATTCAGGCACCTTTCCACCGCGGAGCGGAAAAAGGAGCTTGCGGGTCTTAACATCGGGCCGTGATCACGGCGGCTTATGCCCAAGTCCAGCACGGCGCGTGCCTGGCTTGTACAAGCTGTGGGACATAGGCGATGGTGTGGGCCTGGCCTATTCTTGTAAGGTAAGCCTGCAGCTCTTTTTCATTGAATTTTTCGAGGAATGCCCTTCCGGCTGACCGGTTCAACCGGATAATCTCATCCATCAGTTCACGTTTACTCATACGCGATTCCTTTCGCATTTTGGAGCGTGTGCCAAACCTGGGAGAACGTGTTCTTGGCTCAGCCACGCATGATCGGCATCCATACCGATAACCATTCAAGACAAGACATTATCGGCAACATCGCCGATAATCTTGAATCAATATTCAACAATTTTGCCAAATGGGTGTGGCTATATTTTTTGGCAAAGGGCGGGTCATGGGTCGGATGGTGCACCAGCATTCGCCGTAGCGCCGGCATTTATGCCGCCGGCTTTGGTATTCCTGCCAAAAATTATGGCCGCACCCTTACCAAATGTCTTTATTTCCGCCACGTTGAACCAAATGGTATGTTCCAGTAATATTATTGTTCAGTGATCGGGCGTTTAGCTCAGTTGGTTAGAGCGTACGGATCACACCCGTAAGGTCGGGGGTTCGAGCCCCTCAACGCCCAGTGCAATTAATCGCACAAGGCCCGTGTTCTGTTCCCACCGTAATTGCGGAGGTAACAGGACACTACATTCCCAACAGACCGCTTATGCCGAAGCGGCGTTGGTGGTATCGGTCATGCCCCCGCCGGTGAGCATCTCAATGTCAAGCAGGCTGATGAGGTTGAATTCGCCATTGCGCTTCTGCAATACCGCCGTTAATCCGTTTGGCAGGCCGAATCGCCGGGGTGATCCGGGAGTCAATCCCAATACATGCCAGACGACATGTTTAAGCACACCGCCATGGGTGACGGCCAGCACATCCTGGCCGGGGAAGGAATCCGACATTGTGTCCAGCACGTTGCGGGTGCGGTCCCAAAGCTGCTGATCACTTTCCACACCAGGCACGCCGGTCCAATCGGCCAGGTCGCCATTGTTCATGGCATTATTCGTCAGGTCCGCACGCATGGCTTTGACGGCATCCCACGTTTTTCCTTCAAACACGCCTAAGCTGCGTTCTCGCAATTGCTCAGTGGTGGTAATGGGGCAGGTCTGCCGGGCGGCAATCGCTTGCGCCGTCTGCAAAGCGCGCGGAAGGTCACTGGACCAGATGGAGCTGAAGCGGCGGCTGCTGAACCATTCTGACATCATCTGCGCCTGTCGGCGGCCCATGGCATTGAGCTCGGTGGGTGTGTGCCCCTGAATGCGGCGCTGGGCATTCCAATCAGTCTGGCCGTGGCGGACAAGCCACAATCTGGCGGGAACAATTATTTCTTGGCTCATGTTGAAAAATCCTTATCGTTTACCCATTGTTGGGATTGTATACGTTTTAACGGGCAAGGAATAACTCATCAACCGATGATTTGCTCGCGGCCATTTTCCGGATAAACTTCAGCATGCGATCTGCTGGTGTCCTGTTTTCACCTTAATTACGGTGGGAACAGGGCAGCAAAAGTTATTGAGTGCCGAATTTGGAAGAACGAACAACTAATCCCGCAAGTATCGCCCAGCAGCCTCGGGGGCGGTATCAAGGCTTATGGATGGGTGCGGTTGCGCTGGCAGTCTACTTGCTTTACAACTGGACCTTTTTGATTCCGGTGCATTTTGACATCACTGATCGCCTGATTGGGCAAGGCACGGATCCGCTGGCGTGGATTTGGTTTTACAGTTGGTTTCCTTACGCATTAACACAAGGGAGCAATCCCCTCATATCCGCGGTAGTCTGGGTGCCGGGGGGATTGAATCTGACGTGGACCAAATGCACGATGGCCCTGGCGATTTTATGCTGGCCAATTACAACCCATTGGGGCGCTTGCGTCACGTATAATGTTATCGTTCTCACGGCCCCCGCACTGGCGGCATGGATGGCGTATTTCCTGTGCCGGGAGATCACAGGAATGTTTTTCCCAGCTCTTTTTGGTGGATGGCTGTTCGGTTTTTCATCCTATGAATTGGGTCAATTGCTCGGCCATGTCGATCTCTTTGTCAACTGGCCCGTGCCCCTGTTGGCTTGGCTGGCGGTGCGGTGGTATCGCAAGAAATTAAGCGATCGGGCCTTTGTAATTCTCGCCACGATTACACTTTTCATTGAGCTTGGAATATCCATTGAAGTATTCGCCACCACGGTACTATTCGGTTTTACGACTCTTCTCATCGCTTACCATGTTCTGCCTGATCCAACGGCCCCACGCCGACTGACGCGATTAATGATCTATTCAACAATCATTCTTCCAGCGGTTTGCCTCCTGGCATTGCCCTTTCTTGGCGTCATGCTGTTTGGGCCTGACCATCCATATCGATCAATTTATTCACCCGCCGTATTTTCAACCGATCTTGCCAACATTCTGATTCCAACGGGAACGACCTGGCTGGACAACGGGCTTCTCGCCCTTCTTTTCGGCCCGATGGCTGGAAACATTTCCGAACAAGGTGCTTATATTGCTTTGCCATTGCTGGTCATGTGGATCCTGTATATCAGGTCTTATTGGCGCACCGGTACGGGCAAGCTGGTGATAGTCGCGGCGGCGATGTTTATGGTGTTCAGTCTCGGCCCATGGTTGACCATATTGGACCATCGGTTTTCCATTCCTCTTCCCTGGGCGATATTCACACATCTTCCGCTGATCAAGGACGCGCTGCCGGCCCGCTTTACACTTTATGTCTGGTTGGCAACCGCGGTGATGGCGGCAATGTGGATGGCACAATCGCAGAGTCACTGGATATTCAAGCTCGCATTGACGGGAGCAACCGTCTTATTTCTATTTCCCAACCTTGAACGTCCGAGCCTGTGGTGTGATGTGCCGACCATTCCGATGTTTTTTCAGCATGGGCAATATCAGCATTATATTCGTCGCAATGAAAACGTGCTGTTGCTGCCGACCGGGCCGGATGGCGAAGCGGTTTTTATACAGGCCCATTGCAATTTTTATTTTCATATTGTCGGCGGATACCTCGGTCCGCCACCACCACGGATGCACTCCAATCATATAGAACTGGCCTGCTTTTATGGTGGTCAAGTGTCGGCCACGGCCAGGCAGGTGCTGCACTTTTTCCATCACGCCAAGATCGGTGCTGTGGTTATTTCCCCAGCCGAGGCGACTGTTTTTCAATGGCTGTTATCTCCGTTGCATATACATCCCATTGAAGTCGGAGGGGTGGATTTTTATGAGATTAAATCGCCGGTGCCGACGAACGCCACGCATCGGTCAGCAGGGCCGGTACTACCCAAAACAGGTTGACCGCGGAAGATCATGATGTGCAAACGCGCTGCCGGGTCCCGACAAGACCTATTCGGCCCGATGGTTCCGGCAGTAATCAAGCTGCGACCGAGCCTGTTACAATCGGCAATCCGGCGGCGGGGTGCCATATCTGCCGCCGCATGTACTGCGCCGAGCGTCCGGGTAAGATACGAATATGGATAATCGACGAATCAAGAGAGGTTGTGAATGATGGCCGACGGCGCATGTGACCTGTCAATTGTCATCCCGGTTTATTGTGAGCTGGAATCGTTGCCGGAATTATATCGGCGGCTGACCTCCGTTATGGATGGGCTTGCCGCGCGCACGTCCTATGAAATTCTTTTTGTAAATGACGGGTCAAGCGACGGTACCGCGGAATTGCTGCGGGCCATGGCACGTGCGGATTCACGGGTGAAGGCGCTTACTTTATCCCGCAATTTCGGCCATCAGAAAGCGATTACCGCGGGGCTGGATTGGTGTGTAGGCCGCGCAGTTGTTGTTATGGACGCTGATCTGCAGGACCCGCCGGAATTAATTCCTGACATGTTGGCACACTGGCGGGAAGGAAGTCATGTTGTATTCGCCGTGCGACGTCGGCGAGACGGAGAGTCGTTCATTCGCACGGCGTGTATTCGGATGTTTTATCAATTTTCGCAGCTTCTCACCGATACATATATTCCGCCGAACGCCGGAGATTTTCGATTATTGGATCGGCGGGTTATCGACGCCCTCAAAGAACTTCGCGAGGAAGATCGCTATCTCCGGGGCCTGATCGCCTGGGTGGGATTCCATCAATCGTCGGTCGTTTATGATCGGCCATCGCGCTTCGCCGGTCATAGTAAATATCCTTTGCATCGTTTGCTGCGTCTGGCCTTCGACGGGATTGCCGGGTTTTCCAATCGGCCTCTGCGACTGGCGTCATTTCTTGGCCTTGGGGTGACGATGCTTTCACTGGGACTGATTATTTGGGTGATTGTCGCACATCTTCTGTCGCCACAAAGCGCGGCACCGTGGGGGTGGGCATCGCTGATGGTGGCGATTTTATTTATCGGGGGAGTGCAACTGCTGTGCGTGGGGTTGCTGGGTGAATACATTGGACGGATATTCAACCAGACGAAGCATCGACCACTCTATTTGATTGCGGAAAAGATCGGATTTGAAGAGGATGGCCGGAGGACATGACGGGACGCACGACAGCTTTCTAATTTCTATTGTTCCGGGGAAAAATGATGGATCAGTCCGCGTACATTCAGATGCGCGATGTGGAATCAAGGCATTGGTGGTTTCGGGCCCGGAGAGATATTCTTCAGCGCATCATCGAGCGGAAACTCGGCAACCCCGTCGGTGCCAGGATTCTAGAAGTTGGCTGCGGAACAGGGGGAAATCTCGCGATGCTCAGTCGCTTTGGACATGTAACCGGTATGGAAATGAACGCGCTTGCCGTCCGGGAATCCATGACGCGAAGCGCAGCAGTCATTCTTCACGGGCGAGTGCCTGAAGATTTGCCGGATTCCAAATATGATCTCGTTGCTCTGCTGGATGTCCTTGAGCATATTGAAGATGATGTTGCGCTGCTGCAAGCGTTGCGCGGCAATATTGCCGCGAACGGGTTTCTGCTTCTCACGGTGCCTGCTTATACGTTTCTCTGGTCGCATCATGACATCGTGGTGCATCATTACCGGCGCTACACACAATCCAGGCTCGCCGGCGTTTTGGAGAATAATGGCTATACGCTGCGCTACATCAGTTATTTCAATACCATTTTATTTCCCCTGGTTGCGGCCACGCGCATCGTGAAACGGAGGTTGGGCGGAACCAGCAGTGATTTGACGATGCCGGGAGCCTTCCTTAATCGCATATTTTATGGTTTGTTCGCATCCGAACGCCATTTGTTGCCGGCACATTCTCTGCCCTTCGGGGTATCCATCGTGGCGATCGCGGTGCCGATGCATGGGCAGGCCGCGGCAAAAAATTCGTAGCGCTGTGCCTGGAGCATCAGGGCTATTTTCCCCAATGCCCATCCGCGGCTAAGATAGACTTTACCGGCGGTTGACCGGATGAGGTTTTTGGAGCATGAGCTGCCATGCGTGTAATTCTCTACGGCGATTCCATGACGGAATATCTTCATCGGCCTCCGCGCATGTTGGCCCATCATCTCCATGAGTTGTCGCCGGAGGCAACGTTCAGATTCTCCAATTGGGCCATCGGCGGCACGCGGGCGGAATTGATTCTCTACCGTCTGCGGTATGAATTCTGGCATGGCCGGGAGCGGATGTTGCCGCTGTCCCAAAGCCAACCCAACATACTGGTGATGGAATCCTGCGCGTTTAACAATGCCAATGACCGCGATGAGGGACTGGCCAATTTTGCGCATATCTGGGACGAGATACTGCTCACATGCCGACAGCATGTTCCCAATATCCGAATTATCACCTATTTAACGATTGCCAGTTCACCGACAGTCCCCGCCGAGGGAGCCAATCGCCTGTTCTTTCATGCATTGCCGGAGGTGTTCGCCTATCGTCATCACTGGCGGGAGATTTATCAGGAGGCCTTTGTACAATGGGCCGCGAACAGGGGGGTGGAATTTGTCAATGTGCAGGCGGAAGTGAGGCGACGGGAAACTCAAGGTGTACCGCGCGAACACTGGATATCGGCCGATGGCGTGCATCCCAACGCGGAAGGTGTGGAGTTGATTTCAGAACACCTGGCCCGCGCCATTGCCGGAAATGGAGGTAAAAAGTGATGAGTCAGGTCACATCGCATACCTCGGCCAAACCGGGAACGACAAAGCCGCCGCATCGCAACCGCATTCTATTGACCATTGCGCTGTTTAAGTTTTTCAAGGCCGCCGCGATGATTACCGCGGGTATTCTGGCCATCACTTATGAGCATGCCAACCTGACGAAAATTGCCATGCACTGGGTGAATAAATTTCGGCTCGATCCGGACAATGTCTATGTCAATTGGGTGCTGGCCCACGCCAGCCTGATACACGCTCAACAACTCGGAGTCGTCGCGGTGGGAGCTTTCATATATGCCCTGCTCTTTCTGGTGGAAGGGATTGGCCTGTATCTTGAGAAAGCCTGGGGCGAATACCTTGTGATTGTTGAAGTATCGCTGCTGATGCCCGTGGAGCTTTTCGGCATTTATGAAAAACCGGATATGCTGAGGTGTGGGCTGCTGATCGCCAATATATTCATTCTGGTGTACCTGATTTATCTTCGCATTAAAACTGTCCGTCAGCGAGGCGCATCAGCATGATGACACCCCACGCCGCTGATGCCGCCGCACTTCCACGGATGCCAAAATCGCCGCCGGTTAAACGCCTGCGCACATTCCTGGACATGATAAAATTTTCGCACAGCATCTTTGCCATGCCTTTTGCGTTGATCGCCACATTTCTGGCGGCACGGGAAATTCATCTGGTCTGGCCGGGCTGGCTGCGCCTGGGGCTGATCATTTTATGTATGGTGATGGCGCGCACCTTTGCCATGACCTTCAATCGCCTGGTGGATCGTGAATTTGACAGCCGCAATCCCAGAGCCATGCGCCGGCCCAGCGTGACGGGGGAGATAACCGTTCCGTTTATGGTCATCACGCTGGCCATCTGCGGTTTGCTGTTTATTGCGGCAACATGGATGTTTGATGTGGTGTTGGGAAACATTTATCCGGTGGCTCTGGCGCTGCCGGTGTTGCTCTGGATTGCGTTGTACAGCTTTACCAAGCGTTTTACATGGCTGTGCCATTTTTTTCTGGGAAGTTCGCTGGCGCTGGCACCCGTGAGCGCATGGATTGCCATTGTGCCGCCGCACGGGCCGGCATTGGACGTGCAGGTATTGCTGCTGGCCGGAGCGGTGTTGTTCTGGTTGCCGGGGTTCGATATTTTGTATGCGATGCAGGATGTGGACATTGACCGAAAAGAAAAACTTTTTTCCCTGCCCGCACAATTCGGAGTTGCCGCAAGCCTCTGGATATCCCGCGTGTGTCATTTTATCGTGATTCTTCTGCTGCTGGCCTTTGGTTTGGGGCTTAACGGCGGGATGCCAATGGGACTGATTTACTGGATCGGGTTTTCGGCTGTGGTGCTGCTGCTGGTTGTTGAACAATCGCTGGTAAAACCGCATGATATATCCAAGGTCAATCTGGCGTTTATGACGATCAATGGCCTGGTGGGATTAATTTTCGGCTTGACCACCATCATGGCCATTATCTTGCACCTGTAATGTCCGACCCGGGTATTGATTCTCTTAAGCGGTAAGCATGTGATGTACAACGACGATGACAGTTACGACGACGATCCGTGGAAAATTGAGAACCACATTCAAACCACCGCCTGCCCCCATTGCAAAAAGACCATTTATGACGACTCACCGCGTTGCCCATTTTGCGGAGAATATATTACCAGCGGCCAATTACTCGGCGGCGGGAGCAAAACATTGAAAATCATCGGTATTACGCTGCTGTTTCTTGCAATGGCGATGTTTCTAATTACCTGGCTGCTCTCGCCGCCATGGTAAGCGTCATTGAAATTCCGACCCCGGATGACTACGTTTCAAAGCGGTTGTTGGCGGCGATAAAGACGAAAAAAGGGGCCTGTGACAGATTCTGCCAGGTCTTTCGGGGCCAAAGCCTTAACTTTTTACCGCTGTTGCGCATTATCCCTCTTACTGCCACCCAAGGCCTTCCCAGACGAGATTAGCGTAGCCAAGCCAAATTCATCGCCGCGTTGCCGCTCACGCTCCGCATGACCACGGCATTTTGTAGTTCAACCGCAGCCGGCGTTGTGGCAAACCACTCGTGGCTGGTATCCAGCGTTCCATGCAGGGCGGCTTCTTCGGGAACATCGGAAAATTGTCATGCCGATCTATTTGGTAGAATCACGCCCCATCACTTCTCTCTGCACCAGTGGCCAGGGCCTTAGCCGGCGTATCGAGAAATAGGAATGCCGCCATCACCATAAGCAAAATATTGACCACAACGCCAATAGCAAGGTCGCGCTCAATCACTGCCGGGCTATGCGCCACGGCCCATGCCGCACCGAAGCACCCGCAGGGTTTGGGGTGCAGTGAAAGCATGTCAGACACAATGGCACCTGTGAACACTGAAAGCAGGAAGACAGTAGCAGCTCCGGCCACTGGGAGCCGAAAGCCGGTTAACATCCAGCAGCCAAGGATCACCTCCGTGGTAAGGATAGTCCATCCCCACACGGGCGCCCCTTTAGCCAGCATGCCATAGAAACTTGCTTCATGGCCTGGATATCGCCATTTCAAAAACGCGGCAGCGATCAGCACCAGTCCCAAGAGCACGCGTATAAATTGCGTTAGCAATCTACGCGTAAATCGTGGAGATATATTCGAGGTCAAATTCATGCTCCCATTATCGTGCGCATTACAGCCGATGAAAAAGTGTTTCCACCGACCGGCGTGCACCGTGCGCTATTGCAAAGGTGGAAAGCAATCACGCCGAAAAAAGGTGGATCCCGAATCAACTCTACACCTTGGCCACTTCGATAAAAAATAGGGTACGGCAGGCCAAAAAGATAAACCAAAGAATATTATTGTCGCAATTTGATCTTGATCGGTGGGCTCCATATATGCTCCGGTGCGGATCCCCGCACTTTTAGTGCCTCAGAAAGCCACCTCATCACGTTCTGTCGATGCGTGTGCTGTTTCCATGATTCGATATATGCACGAATCTCCGCAGCGGCCTTTGCATCTTTCCGGGCATGGGCAAAGTTCAGGAAGCGCCATGCAACGTAGCAAAGTTCCCATTGGTTGAAATACTGCTCACTCCCCACGAGTGTGCGCAACTGGGTGAGCCCCGCCAGCACATGCCTCACGCCTGCAGCGGACAGTCGTTTCTGGTTGATCATCAACTGAAACTCCTTGAGAGTGGGCGTCATCGACCAGTAGTCAAGCCGCATGGTGTCTCGATAGTAATTTCGAAACAACCGGCGCAGCGCGGCGTTCTGTGCAATCACGTATGCTTCGGGGGTCCTTGCCAAATAGCCGCGCCTTGCGCGGCTTGTGAGGAGGTGCTCGGAGTATGATGCGATCCCGGTGATATAAAAATGGGCAAACAAATCCTCCATCTCTAACGTGATCAACGCTTCTCCATTCCTCGATTCGGCGCGATGGTCATCCCTGCTTGCCTTGGCCAGGTAAGGTTTCATCCAATTGAGCAACGCATCATAATCACCGAGCGAAAAAATTATCCGCTCCCCGTTGCGAGCCTTGGGAGTCATCTGCTCTGGCATGTTTGCGCCGCTGACATGGCGTCCCTTGAGAAATCTTCGCCACAGATATCCCGGAGGTATTCCGCCCGCATCGACCTCCTTTACGAGTTTATCGCAGAGTTGGTAAAAACGCCGCGACTGCTTGCTTTTGTTGACGTCAAGCGCAGCGATTGCCCCGGCCACCGTCCGAAGGGTTTCGGAGGTCAGCTTCTGAGTTCCGATGGGAACACCCATCGCGTCGGCGGTTCCTCGCAAAATGTTGGGTACACGGAATCGCCGCGTGCGATTCGCCGCCGATATGGTTGAGGCAATACTCAATAGCGACAGCAACACAACAACAAGTGCAATAACATTTCTCATCAATAGCTTCCTTTCAGCCGTGACAACGGCAGCCGGGCCTATGAGGTCGGAACGTCTGAGAGTTTCTTCACGAGCCACATTCTATCCCGCGGAGAAGGCCTGGTCACCACCGGGGCAAGGTGCGCAGCCCCCGCCCGCATCCTGAACCTGGATAGCGCAGTCCGTCCCGCTGATAAAGAGAATGACGCCGACTACCCCAGCCGGTGGTTGACCGTTAGTGCACTCGATACAAATAGTGTCCCCAATGCTTACCTGGTTGCAATTGGAAGAACTAACCAAATATTGATGAAACGTAATCCCCGGTGGCAATACCTCAACGGAAAGCGTGTAATCGCGATGCCGCGCCGCGGTATCATGGCCATCATCGTTGACATTGTAGAGGGACAGCACGTACGCACCCGCAGGAACGTGCAACGCTACGTTTATATCGGGCCCCTGCCAGGTACTTTCATAGGCTCCGCCGTGATCGTCAATTGTTGAATCGCGGCGCGCGACGTCCCATGACGTGAGGCCCTGAGCCACGCGACTATCCAGATACACCCCCGGCAGTTCCAAAATGCGGTTATCACTAGTCGCAAGCGTTTCCACCCAGTAGCGGACCGAATCCCCCTTAGCGTGATGTGGCCCAATAAAATCCCGATGTTTGAGTAGCTGCGGCCCCGGCCCCCCATACATAATCTTCGGGTGAGCAGCACGCAAACAGGCACGCCCAATATCTTCCATATCTTCCCAGCC
>JAKBAC010000034.1 GCA_021809365.1 Planctomycetota bacterium
CGCGGGAACTTTTCGGTAATAGCGCAAATGCTGTCGGCGTAGGAAATGGCTTTTTGATAGACGATCAGTTTTTCAAAGGTGAACGCCATAATTGTTCCAGGATTGAGAGTAGAAAGTTGAGAGTAGACCGCAGGAGGGATTCTCCACTTCGGCGGCAGCCACTTTTTTGGGCCAGCCTTATTTGCTCTACTGTCTACTCTCTCAGGTCTCCTGCTCTATTTTGGCCTGCGGCCAAAATCGGGGCGACAGGATTCGAACCTGCGACCTCTTAGTCCCGAACCAAGCGCTCTAGCCAAGCTGAGCTACGCCCCGTGATCGCCATATATCTTATGCGAAAGTTCGGAATTCATCCACTCCAAAGGCCTGCGATGAATAACGAGCAACGACAACCCGGGGAGTTCACCACTATGACACAACATGACGACGGCTGCGATGGAACTTACCACCAACCGCGGATTGCGCGGATATGGCACACCCCGGCGGGCCAAACCCACCGGCTGATATTCCGCACGGCGAATCGATATCGCCGGCAATGTGTCTTATGCTTGTTACCTCTTCTCTCCTGAATACGGAGTAATTGGAAACTCTTGCTATCTACAGTAGCATGTTGCTGCAAAAGAAGAGAGAATTGTTATGATGGTAACAGGATCAATGGTCGAACCGGCGGGTTCCAGCGTATGGATATACAACTTTTCATTGTGAAGGATCACGTTATGAAAAAAAATTCGCGGCGTATTTTCGGTGGCCTGGTGCTGAGTTTTCTGGCTTTAGCTGGTTGCAGCACACACAACAACACCATCATCAAAGCCCCCAGCATGAATGTGGATCATCAACTGGCTCCGGGTGAATGGGGCTTGCGCAAAGTGCCGGAGGGGCAATATCCCAATATGGAATCGGCGTTCATGAATAAGAAAGGGTTGATTACCGCGATCAACCGTTCAATTAAATTCATGCAGTCGCCATCGAGCCGCAAGTTTTTTCCGGACGGGCCTATTACGCACAGCCAGGAACTGGCCTCACTCTTTGATTTCAAGTACATGCTGCGCAATGTTCAGTCCCCGGCCAAATTTCAGCAGCTCATTGATTCGCGCTATGATGTGTATATCGCCAAGGGATATGATGACCGCGGCAGCGTCTGGTTCACGGGATATTACACGCCCATTCTGTACGGCAGTCTGACGCAAACCGCCGAATACCAGTATCCCGTTTACAAGCGTCCGCATGATCTGGTCAGCAATCCCATTACCGGGCAGGTTCTGGGCCAGAAGATGCCGGATGGCTCGCTGCGGCCCTTCCCAACGCGCCGACAGATACTGCAACAGCATTTGCTTGCCGGCCATGCGCTGGTATGGTTCGCCAATCCGCTTGATGCGTATGTGGCGGAAATTCAGGGGTCCGCCAAAGTCATTCTGACCAATGGCCAGACGATCACCATCGGATATGCCGGGGACAATGGCCGGACGTATACCGGACTGGGTGAAACGCTGGTGAAACAGGGGAAAATAAGTGCCCGCAAGCTTTCCCTTCCGGCAATTCAAACGTATTTTCAGATGCACCCCGGAACGGTGGAAAGTGATATCATGCACAACCATTTCATGGCGTTTCTGAAAATTTACAATCCCGCGCACTGGCCACTTGGATCTCTGGGCGTGAAAGTAACCGCCCATCGCAGTCTGGCGACGGATAAAACCATTAACGCGCCGCCGTACCAGAGTATTTTCCCGCGTGCGGCTCTTACCTTTGTTGAAACCAATGCGCCCAATACCGCCGGTACCATTTCCCCTTACAAAGGCTTCATGCTGGATCAGGATACGGGTGGGGCGATTCGCGCGGCCGGGCGCGCGGATATGTACATGGGAATTGGCCCGGACGCCCAGACCCAGGCCGGTTATGAACTGAGCAAAGGAAAACTGTATTACCTCTTCCTGAAACCCGGTTTGACACCCATGGGCGGAGCACCGCTGGAAAATCAAGCCGCCGGCAACAATAACGCCGCGCCAACCAGCGGACAGGGAATGGCGGCTCCGTCCGTGCAACCCACCAGCCCTGGCTATATGAATCAGATGTTTCCAGGCGCGAAATAACTCCGGCAGGACATCATGCAATGGTTGTGGGCACCGCGGGAGTGTGAAGCGGCGGCAGCCGCAGAGCAGGAGAACAGTAGAGAGTTGACAGTAGAGCGAATCGGGCCGCGGCCCGATTAGAGCAGGTGTGAGTAGAACAGGTGAACAGTAGAGCAAATTCGGCTAAAGCAAGAGGATAGGCTGTCGCAAGAGAGTTGACAGTAGAGCGAATCGGGCCGCGGCCCGATTAGAGCAGGTGTGAGTAGAACAGGTGAACAGTAGAGCAAATTCGGCTAAAGCAAGAGGATAGGCTGTCGCAAGATGAGGCAACCCCTGCGGTCTCCTGACTACTTTCTCAACACCGACGACTGCCACCCAAAGCGCGCGGTGCAAGCACACGCGGCGGCGGCTTTCGCCGCAGAGCAGGAGAACAGTAGAGAGTTGAGCAGTAGAGCACGTAAGGCTGGAACTCAAGAGTTGCTGTCGCAGGATGAGGCCCCTGCGGTCTACTTTCTACTTTCTACTTTCTACTTTCTACTTTCTCAACACCGACAACTGCCACGCACTACGCGCGGTGCAAGCACGCGCGGCTAAAGGGGGATGGGGTGTCCCGGTGCCACGGCGCGGATTAATTGCCACGCTCGGCGGATGGAAATTACCGTTGATTGCTTTGCCGTCGGCGATTTTTGTTCTATACTTTATTATTCCGGCATGAGAATATCATGAATTCCGGGAATGGATGTGGTTGTGATATTGGAATTGGATGATCAAAGATGATTAAAATTCTGGTTGCGGACAAAATTGCGGATGAAGGCCTGGACTTGTTGAAGGCCCAGCCGGATGTGGAACTCACGAACAAGCCGAAGTGGAACCCCGGTGAACTGGCCGCGGAAATCGGCAAGCACGATGGAGCCATTATCCGCAGCGGCGTGAAGATCAAAGCCTCGGAGTTTGAGAACCCCGGGCGTCTCAAGGCCATCGCCCGCGCGGGCGTAGGTGTGGACAATGTGGATGTCACCGCCGCCACCAAAGCCGGTGTGCTGGTCATGAACACACCGGACGCCAATACGCTGACCACGGCTGAACACGCGATCACTCTGATGCTGGCCCTATCGCGGAAAATTGCCCCGGCCGATGCGCATGTTCGGGCCGGGTTGTGGGAGCGGAATAAATTCATGGGCACACAGTTGGCGGGAAAAACGCTGGGCATCATCGGTTTTGGCCGCATTGGCCGCGCGGTGGCCAAACGGGCGCTGGGGCTGGAAATGAAGGTCGTGGCGTTTGATCCATTCTTCTTTGCCAACAATGCGTTGGATGGCCAGGTGACCATGACGCATGACATTGAGTCACTGTTGCCGCAGTGCGATTACATTACCGTGCATGTGCCGGGCGATAAGACCAAGGGTCTTATTGACGCGGCCAAACTAGCCTTGTGCAAAAAAGGCGTGCGATTGATCAACTGTGCCCGCGGCGGCGTCATAAGCGAAAAGGATTTGGCGGCGGCGATTGCGGCCGGGCATGTTGCCGGGGCGGCTCTGGATGTGTTTGAGACGGAACCACCGGCCAAGGATTCACCGCTGTTTGCGTTGGGCGATAAGATTTTATTTACGCCGCACCTTGGTGCCAGCACCAACGAGGCCCAGACCGCGGTTTCGGTTGATGCGGTCAATGAAATTCTGCTGTATCTGCGCGGGCAGGGTATTGAAGGCGCGGTCAACGCGGGCGGGATTGAAATGAATCTCTCCGCACCGGAAAAGGCGTATGCCGATCTGGCGCAGCGCATGGGCATTATTCTCGGCGCGATCGCGGAAAAGGGATTCAACGCCATCACACTGCGAACCAATGGAGAAATGCCGAAGCGCATCGCCGCGACCTTGCAGCGCCTGGCGATTATTGAGTTGCTAAAGGGTCATATTGAGCAAGTGCCCAATGTGGTCAACGTGCTGCATCTGGCTGAGCAGCGCGGCATAAGCGTCCGGCAGGAAACCACTGGCCAGGCGATGCAACGAACATTGCAGCACAGCATAGAACTGGAGATCACGGAAGGTGACAAGCGGCATTCCATGATCGGCACCGTATTCGCGGATAATCTGCCACGGGTGCTGGCGATCAAGGGCTACTGGATGGACATGGTGCCGGAAGGTGCCATGACGCTGATTGTCAATAAAGATCGCCCGGGCGTGATTGGCTTTGTCGGCAATACGTTTGGTCAGCAGAAGATCAACATTGCGGACATGACCATCAGCCGCAAGGGCGACAAGGCCCTGATGTTGCTGAAGCTTGACGCCCCCGCGACGGCGGAATGCCTGGCGGCCCTGCACAAGGATTCGGGCATTGAGACGGTCAAGGCATTTGTCTTGCCGGCGTTGCCGGCGGCGGGGGCATAGTTCCGCACGACCCGTCTGCGGTGACCCAAGCCCGAATTGGCCTGAGCGCTGCGGGGGGCGGGGGAATTTTTTCCGGGCGGGCGGCAAAATCGACGGCATAAATGCCGGCGCTATGCGAATGGTTGGCCCTGAAAATTCGCAGCGCAGAGGCCTGGTGCGGATTTATTGCCACGCCCGCCGCGGGCCAATCGCGCAATGCGGAAGCATTGAATCGGCTGTGGCGTTATGCTGACGGCGGCTAATTTCAAAACTGGGAGTCACCACCGTGATGAATCTCTCCGCAGGATGGTCCCTTCAGGATTCCATGGACACCTATGGAATCAATAATTGGGGCAAGGGATATTTTTCAATCAACCCCAGCGGCAATGTCGCGGTGCATCCGGAAAAGAATCCGCAGCGCTCCATTGATCTGAAAAAACTCGTCGATCAACTCATTATGCGGGACATCCAACTGCCCACACTCATACGCTTCAACGGCATCCTGCGCCACCGCCTGGCGGAAATGAATGACGCTTTCCAAAGCGCCATCCAGGAGAATAATTACAAAGGCAAATATATCTGTGTTTATCCCATCAAGGTCAATCAGCAGCGACATGTCGTGGAGGAAATTCTGGAGGTGGGATCGCAATACGGCTGGGGGCTTGAGGCCGGCAGCAAACCCGAATTACTGGTGGTGCTGGCCCTGACCAACGGCACGGACACGCCCATTATCTGCAATGGTTTCAAAGATGACGAATTCATCGAAACCGTTGTGCTGGCGCAAAAACTGGGCAAACGAATCATTCCGGTCATTGAAAAATTCACCGAACTGGAACTGCTGATTAAATATGGGGAAAAGCACGGCGTGCGCCCGCAAATGGGAATGCGGGTTAAACTCGCGACGCGCGGCAGCGGACGGTGGGAATCCTCCGGCGGAGCGCGCAGCAAGTTTGGTCTATTTGTCGCGGAGATTCTGCGGGCCTTGGAATATCTCAAGGAACGCAACATGCAGGACTGCATGAAACTTCTGCATTTCCATCTGGGCAGCCAGATCACCAATATACGCACGGTGAAAAACGCGCTCAATGAGGCCGCGCGCGTCTATTGCGAATTGGCCCGCGCCGGCGCGGGCATGGAATACCTGGATGTCGGCGGCGGCCTGGGGGTGGATTATGACGGCAGCCAGACCAATTTTGAATCGTCCACCAATTACACGCTGCGCGAATATGCCGGCGATGTTATTTTTCGCATCCAATCCGTGTGCGATGAATGCGGCGTCAAGCATCCCACAATCATCAGTGAAAGCGGGCGGGCCATGGTGGCGTATCACAGCCTGCTGGTATTCAACGTGCTGGGCGTCAGTGGATTTGATTATTTTGATGTGCCGCACGAATTGCCGGGTGGAGAGGATGTGCCGCAGCCGGTGAAAGATCTTTTTGATTCATGGCGGGATGTCAACAAGAAAAATTTCCTGGAAATTTATCACGATGCCTCCCAACAGCGCGATGAGGCGCTGAATCTCTTTAACCTCGGCTACTTGAGCCTGGAATTGCGCAGCCTTACGGAAAAGCTCTATTGGAGCGTGTGCGGAAAAATCCTCAAGGTACTTAAGGAAATCGAATACGTCGGCGATGATTTCGAAACGCTGGAATCCCAGCTTTCCGACACGTATTTCTGCAATTTTTCGCTCTTCCAGTCCATGCCCGATTCCTGGGCCATTAAACAACTGTTTCCCATCATGCCCATCCACCGCCTGGCGGAAGAACCGACGCGCCGCGGCGTGCTGGCGGACATCACCTGCGACAGCGACGGGAAAATCGACTGCTTCATTGACTTGCGTGATGTCAAAAAGACGCTGGAACTGCATGAATACAACGGATCAGATTATTTTATCGGCGCGTTTCTGGTGGGGGCTTATCAGGAAATTCTCGGCGATCTGCACAATCTTCTGGGTGATACCAATGCGGTGCATGTGGAACTCGATGAAGCCGGGGATCTGCACATTGATGAGCTGGTCCGTGGAGATTCCGTCCGTGAAGTGCTGCAATATGTGCAGTACAATGCCGATGAACTCATGGCCCGCATGCACAAAGATGTGGAACGGGCGGTGCGAGAAAAAACCATCTCCATCGAAGAATCCGCGCTGCTGCTGCGATTTTACGATTCCGGCCTGCAGGGCTACACCTATCTTGAGGAACCCCATGAAAGTTGACCGATGGAATCTGTATCGGCCGGGAACCGGTGCCACGGACATCCGGCCCATGGATAATGGCCATGAATAAGTGCCGCCCATGGTTTCCACTTTCCCTTTTCGGCTGGAAGTATTGGCTGTCCATGCTGATTGCCGGGATGGCGCTGACTGCGATTTTGTTATTTGTCGCGCCGCTTTTCGCATGGTTGTCCGGGTTGATAACCTTGGCGTGCATGTTATTTTTTCGCGATCCGCCTCGCCGCATTCCCGATCAGCCGGGGCTGATGGTTTCCCCGGCGGACGGAAAAATCGTGGAAATCACCAGGCTGGAACGGCATGAACCCATCAGCGGTCCGGCCCTGCGCATCGGTATATTCTTAAGCGTGCTGGATGTGCATATTAATCGCAGCCCCTGTGATGGCATCGTCGCCTCGGTTCATTTTGAGCCGGGAGAATTTCTCGATGCCCGCAATCCACAGGCCGGCATTCGCAATCAATCCAACACGCTGGTGCTCAAAACGGAACTTTCCGCGGACCACGCGCCGATTGCCATTGTCCGGCAGATTGTCGGTGCCATTGCCCGGCGAATTATCTGCCCCGCGGTACAGGGAACCGAACTAACACGCGGCGAGCGCTTCGGCATGATCGCCTTCGGCAGCCGCACGGAATTAATCGTTCCAAATCCCGAAGCGTGGGAATGCCTCGTGCAAACCGGGCAACATGTCAAAGGCGGAGCAACAGCGCTGCTGCTCCGACGTTGAATACACCGGCTCTTAGTTGTTCACATTGGGTATAAACATGCGGAACAATGGGCTTTGCATGGCCACCTCAAAAGCGGCGGAACCGGTGAGGCCGCCCGCCATGGCGTCCGGCGGATTGTGATATTCAACTTGTGACATCCACTCGACATGACCATCCCAGAATCCGAGATTGCCGCCGCCATTGTGCCGGGAACTAAGCCAGTCGCCTTGATTGTACTCGACGGGGTCCATCACTTCGTCATTGAACTCTGATTTTTGCGCGGACTCTTCAATAAACACGAGGAACCGTGGATTGGTGATGGTGGATTCGCTCAGGGGATAGCTCCAGGGGGTCTGATACTGGTTATTGCCGCCACCGCCGGCGGGGTTGCCAAATATGGTGGGCAAAACGCGCGACTGGGAGTTCAAGAGTGAGTTAATCGAATAGCTCCAGAAGCCGCCGGAACCGGGGCCGGTCAATACTGTCCTTCCGTCCGGAGCGAGGCGCAAGGACGGGCTGGCGCTGGGGCTGGCACGGTAGCCATTGTCAGCCGGACACATGAATGTTTGGGCGATTTTATTGGTTGCGGGACTCAGATTAAGCGCTGCGGCTGGATTGTTGGCGGTATTCTGATTATTGGAATCCAAAAGATTGGGCACAATGGGTGCCTGGGGAATTCCCGCCAAAAATGGATATAGCGCGCCATAATATAGATTGTAATCGGCGGTGGCATTCCAAACGGATGCGATTTGCGCCGACTGCGGATCCGCTCCATTGGAGTAAGGTGGTTGCGTGGCAACATGCGGAAACAAAATTCCGTTCAATGGAAAAAAACTGCCATTCGTCTGCACATATTCCCGCAGACCTGTCAGCAGTTGATGAATATTGCTTTCACAGACGACGGAATTGGCATCGTCTTTGGCTTTTCCCAAAGCGGGCAGCAGAAGTGAGATCAGAAGAGCCATGATGGAAATTACCACCAGCAATTCAATGAGTGTGAATCCCCGCCTTTTATGTATCCCTGCATACGTCATAGCCGGATCCTCTGAAAACCGCATGGCCGAAGCGCTTGATGGCATGCGAATGAATCTCCTCTTGGTTTTGTGAATTCGCGACTCCGCGTTCCGGTTGCCCAAGGCCATTCCACATTCACTCTACATTATAACACAACGCCCCAGTTGATGATTTGATGCACAAATGACGAATTTTCTTTGATATGCCCGTTTTTATCGGGATTGCGCGTTTCTCTCGGATGACGGGAGGGGCAGATAAGAGATCTGCGTTACGAATCGCGGGCGTCCCGCCTCCCCTGAATTAAGGCAGCAGCCCCGCAGGTCTGGAAATAACCGCCAACCGGCACCACCCAGTTGGGCGTTGCGTTTTTTTTAATCCCGACAGAAACGGCATACCCAGCTACCAATTACCATCTACCGTGGAAGTACAGTTGCTCTGCAGCGGAGAGGGTATACAATTCACTTCGGTCAGGTAGATGGCGGGCTTGGCAGGCCGAAAGGTTCTGCATGGTTACGGTATTTCCGCATCAACGCTGATGCCGCGGAAAAATAATGATGGTGCTGAAGTAGTGCTCAGCAAGTCTTCAGATACGGGGAGTAACTGTGAAACTTGGTTTGGGATTGTATCGTCACGCATTAACGCCGGAGAATTTCCGTTTCGCGCGGCAGTGCGGATGCACGCATATCGTGGCGCATCTGGTGGATTATTTTAAAGGTGGGTCACACAGCAGAGCCGACGATCAACCTACCGGCGGCAAACAAGGTTGGGGTTATGCCGGTGATCCGGAGACGCTCTGGTCGCTCGACGAGCTTCAATCTCTGGTGCGGGCGGCGGAAGCTGAGGGATTGAAAATTGCGGCGATAGAAAACTTTGATCCGGCGCATTGGTATGATGTTCTGCTGGATGGCCCCAATCGCCAGCGGCAGATGGAGGGTTTGAAGACCCTGGTGCGTCGGATGGGGCGCGCGGGTATTCCGTGCATCGGTTACAACTTCAGCTTGGCTGGGGTAGCGGGGAGGATCACGGGGCCGTTTGCCCGCGGGCAGGCAATGGCGGTTGGGGTGAACGGGTGTGATGATACTCCAATCCCCAATGGTATGGTGTGGAATATGGTTTACGATCCGAAGGCACCGACCGGAACCCTTGCGGAAATATCATCCGATGAACTCTGGAACCGGGCCGAGCGGTTTCTAAATGAGCTATTACCGGTGGCGGAAGAAGCAGGCGTTACACTGGCCGCCCACCCGGATGATCCCCCGTTTGCGACGCTCCGCGCAACGCCGCGGCTGGTGTACCAGCCGGCACTGTACCAGAAATTGCTGGATCTGAATTTGAGTAAAAGCAACGGCTTGGAATTCTGTGTAGGTTCCATCGCGGAAATGACGGAGGGAGATGTGTACGAAGCAGTGGATCAATACAGCCGCCGGGGGAAACTTTGCTATGTGCATTTACGCAATGTCCGGGGGAAGATACCAAGTTATCGCGAAGCGTTTATTGATGACGGTGATGTGGACATCATGCGGGTGCTGCGAATCCTGAAGAAAAATCAGTTCGAAGGAGTATTGATTCCAGATCACACACCGCAGATGGCGTGTGCAGCGCCGTGGCACGCGGGCATGGCCTTCGCCTTGGGATATATGCGAGCGGCGCTCATGGCGCTGGAAGCGTGAAGTGATAGTATAAGCAACATGCAACAAGAAGACGTACAATAGACGCATTGAGATTTTCATCACAACAATGACACTTTGGAGCGCATAATATGAATCCGTCTTGCAAGGTAGTGGCGATTATCGGGTGGCTGTTATCCATGTCAATCGCGGCCCCCGCATTGGCACAAATCCGACGTGATGGGGCTCCGCTGGTCGTGGATGCGACCGTAGCGGAACATGCGCTTCGGCCACCAGTTCCCAGGTCCTTTCTGGGATTTTCCATTGAATGGACCATGATCAATGAATTTACTTCGCGCCAAAATGATCGGCAACGGGCGTTCATAAATTTGATACAGCAATTAGAGCGAAATAACGGGCCGATGGTGTTGCGTATCGGTGGAATGTCGGAAGATGAGTCCGCATATGATTTGCCACGGGATCATGCTTTACCAAAATTTGTGCATATCAACATCACCCGTCAGACTTTGGAACATTTGGCCAATTTGGCCCGGGTGACACACTGTAAATTTATCATCGGGTTGAATCTGGGAGTCAATCGCCCTGATCTGGCGGTCAAGCTCGTGCGGGCTTCGGAGCGGATTATCGGCGATCAGCACATTCTCGCCTTCGAGATAGGTAATGAAATTGATGCGCTGCATCGCTTGGGTGGAATCTGGAAACATAATACGTTTGCGTTGTGCATGCGTCGCTGGAATCGCTATGCCGAGGCGATTCGTCCATACTTAAAAAGCACCAGGGAAATTGCGGGGCCGGCGTTTTCGGCCGGCTGGAACCCGGACATTCCAAAATTCCTCGCAATGGAACATCAACGGCTTTGCCTTGTGATGCTTCATCGATATCCACTGGGAGTACCGATTAAAAATCCCAAATCGCCGATGTTCGCCAGTATTGAGAATTTGCTGGGCAACAGAGCGGCACAATGTTTTGGACCGGGGCTGATGCAACGGACCGTTCACATAGCGGCCCGTTATGGCCTGCCGGTGCGGTGGGGAGAAATGAATTCCGCGTTTGGTGGTGGCGCGAAGACGGTCAGCAACACTTTCGCATCCGCATTATGGTGTGCCGATGCGCTCTTTGAAGCAGCGGATGTTGGTGCCGCCGGCGTGAATATTCACATGTCAGAGGGCTTCGATCACTATCCCGGCGCTTATGATCCGATCTATTTTCATTCGCACGGGCCGCTGGAGGTGCGACCATCGTTTTACGGCATGTTGCTTTGTGCGCAGACCCTACAGGATCGTGCCCGGATGGTACCGGTAAGGTATAAAATACATGGCAACGTTAAGATCTGGGCGGCCCGCGCCGCCGACGGGACTCTGCGCTTTGTTGTCTTGAATAAATCACTGCATCATCGGGTGGTGGTGAATCTGCGACTGGGCACCACTGGCAGGATTAAGCTGACGAGATTGATTGCGCCTTCGGCGATGGCGGAGCGGCACATTAGTTACGGGGGCCAAAGTTTTTATGGATCAGCCGATGGAAAACTGCGCGGCGCAAGAAAACTCACTTACCTCCACAACCCTGCTGGAACCGTAAGCGTTCAAGTCGGACCGGTCAGTGCAATACTGATCTGTAATGCAAAATAATCGCGCATTGCGCCAAGGCAACGGTATAAAGCCCCGCCTGTGAACGGTTACGTTTTTGAATAGCAAAAGTTATCCAGCCAGGACGCACATTCCGATATGCCCGCCAAAGCCCTGCGCTATCGTAATGCTGCGCGCCGGACGCGACACGCTTTGGCCGGTGGGAAGCAGCCCCTGTTCATGGCACACGGCGGAGAGTATCAGGCCCACCAGTCCCGACGCCCCCAGCGTGTGGCCCAACCAGCGCTTGTGCGAGAATACCGCGGGTGCGGATCCACACGCGCGCCCAATGGCCGCCAATTCCACCTGATCATGCTGTGTACCGGCCGCATGGGCATGAATAAACGCCACTGGCCGGCCCGCGGCACAGGCGTTCAATCCACGCTGCAGCGATTGACCTAGCGGATCAAGCCCCAGCAGGTGTGTTGCATCCGCGCCCAGCCAGCAGCGTTCAATTGTTAAACGCGGGGATTCTTCAGCCGACACGCACATTGCCGCAGCCGCTTCAGTGATGAAAAAGCCGTCAGCGTCCGCGGCAAATGGCCGACAGCGGCGTTTGCCATCCGGCCCCGGCCTGGCGAAAACGCCAAGATTTTCAAAACTATGCTCAAAAATTGGATGAATGGACGCATCCGCCGCCACGATCACGGCGCGTTTGAATTCTCCACGCTGAATTCCGCTCCAGGCGTGTTGCACGGCTGTTAATGAGCCTGCGCACGCGGCCACCAGGGTTTGAACCGAACCTCCGGGTTTGAGGATGTCGGTGAGCACTGTTTGCAGCCCCGCCGGCCCCAGCGCTACGTGCCAGGCCAGTTCCGGCGACAAATGATCGGAGTCGGTTCGCAGAGCTTCGCAGGCTTCCAGTAAGCGTAAGATCGGCCCCTTGCTGGTGGCCACGAAAAGAGCGGTATCTTTTTGCTTGCATAGCTCCGCGGACCATCCGGCATTGGCCAGCGCCTGCACGCACGCGATGATTCCCAAGTCAATGGAGCGATCCAGTTGCCGCATTGTCGGCAAAATAAAATGGGGGGTATCCGAGTGGCCTTTTGCCGCCGGCCTTGTTGCCGCCGCCGCCATGGCTCCCGGAATTGCCAAGCCCAGGGCGGCCGCATTCTCCGCGGCATCGTGGTGTAGTTTGGCAAGTTGCGTTGCACTGATGATCCCGCGATCCGTCAGCGACTGATCCGCCCGCATCGACCGCCAGATTATCTCCGGGGCCAGTCCCAGCGGTGTCACCGCAGCCATGGATTGAATACCAATGCGATTCTTCACAGGTTGCCAAGATAGTTGAAGTTACCGGTTGCCCGCAAGTGCATGGGCATCATATCCATGAATATGTTATTCATATATATGTATAAAACATTAATGAAATCTTAACACAACGCTAATACTAAGCTAGCGTTAAGGTTTGTATAGTATTGTGTAAAGACGGGCAGAGGCACACGCGTGCGGTGGTTTCGCACGGCGAATTCCCTGGATCTCTTACTTGGAGAGGTACATCATGGCAGCCGCAGTAAACAACACCGTTCACGCTCGTGAGGTTACTGAAGCGCTCAATGAAGTAAAATTCAGTGGCTTTCACCTCCGCGCCATCATCACCGCGGGCATGGGTTTTTTTACCGCTGCGTATGATCTGGCGGTCATCGGAACCGCTGTGGGGCTGGCCAATGAGAGTTGGAAAGTCGGCCCGACGCGGCTGGGGCTGATTACGTCTTCATCTTTGTTTGCAACATTTATCGGCGCGATATTATTTGGCACACTGGCGGATCGTATTGGCCGCAAGAGTGTTTATGGTATAGAAGCCATTCTCATGACCATCGGCGCGCTGGGCAGCGCATTGTCTTTTGGTGTGTGGCAATTAATATTCTGGCGTCTTGTCATGGGACTTGGTATCGGCGGAGATTATCCGCTGTCGGCCGTCATGATGAGCGAATATGCGAATCGCCGTGACCGCGGCAAAATGGTGGGTATGGTATTTTCATGCCAGGCGCTGGGTTTTCTGGCCGGGCCAATTGTCATCCTGACTTTGCTGGCGGCGGGCGTAAGCCATGATCTGGTCTGGCGAATTGCCCTGGGGTTGGGTGCCCTGCCGGCGATGGGTGTGATTGTCCTCCGCCGGGCCATGCCGGAATCGCCACGCTGGCTGGCTCGTGTCAAAGGAAAGGCCGTTGCGGCCGCCAAGGATATGGCGAATTACACCGAAGGCCTGGCGCGTTCCAGTGGGGCGACCACCACCGTGGTGCGGGAACGCTGGAGCAAATACGCCCTGACCCTGCTGGGTACCGCCGGCAGTTGGTTTGTTTTTGACTACGCCTATTATGGCAACACCATCGGCATGCCGGCGATCATTGATTCCGTTGCGCCGCACGCCTCTATGATTACCACGGTGGCATGGAATGTGATTATCTTCGGCGTATTTGCCGTACCGGGTTATGTGTGCGCGTTTATGTTCAGCGACAAGCTGGGCCGCAAATTTATCCAACTGATCGGCTTTGCGCTGATGGGACTGATGTTTCTCGTGCTGGGACTGGTTCCGGCGCTGGCCCACAATGCCGGAGCCTTTATCGCGGTTTTCGGATTAAGCTATTTCTTCGCGGAATTCGGGCCTAATGTGACAACCTTTATTCTGGCTTCAGAATTGTTCCCGGTTAATCTGCGAACCACCGGGCATGGTATTTCCGCGGGTGTGGCAAAATTCGGCGCTTTTCTGGGAGTGCTGTTTCTCAATAGCATTCTGGTAAAGCTGGGCTTTGGCGGAGGTATGTTGCTGTCCGCCGGTATGTCCGTCGTGGGCTTCGTACTTACAGCGGTCTGTATTAAGGAACCCTCCGGTAAATCTTTGGAGGAAGCCGGGTTGGAGGCCTTGCCACTTTTAGCATCGCTACCTGGCGGGTCAGCCGTCCTTGCCGTACCAGCATTTTCCAATTCGTTGCCGAAAAAGGATGTCCAGCACGCTCAAGTGGATGTTTTAGCCGAGGTATGACATTTTGGCCGGTTTGGTACGACATGACGGATGTGTCCACCGCGATGTCCATCCATAATTTTTCCTGATTTCAGGGACTTAACACATTGTAAAACAACAACTTACAGCACTAAAGGCCATTGGAATTAAATCGATTGTTTAGTCCGGTCCCCCGTTTGCTCCGTATAAAGATAAGTGAAGGTCAGGCAAGCCTTCAGGTGCTTCTGAAAGGAGCCTTATCATGGTTGCGCAAGCTGTTGCAAACAAACCGGAAATTTTTCTAACCCGGCGTCACGAAGCTGTTCTTCAGAATGTCGGCGAATCGGTTCGGTCGCTGGTGAAGGAGGCGTTGGCCTCGCCATTGTATTTCGTGCCGAATCGGTTTTTCAGGAGAACCAACGCCGCGGAAAAATTATTTGACAGCGGTCTGGATATCGGCCCGGCCAAAGTTGGCTGGTATCGCCCGATGGTGGATGATGTGGCGAGCATGTCCGCGCCGGCCTCATCTCTTCTGACCACAGCGCAGGAACAACATCTGTTTCTACGCTACAACTACGCCCGCATGCGCGTAAAAAAAGCGGTGCTCCAGTTCGAGAAATTGCCGGGCGTCAAAATCGCCCGTGAAATCGCATTGTGGCAACGCCGCGCCAAGGAAACCCGTGAAATTATCGCCGGCGCTAATTTAGCGCTCGTATTGGCCATGGCCAAGCGCACGCGCATGCATGATGTTGATTTCGGCGATCTGATTTCCGAGGGCAATATGGCCCTGCTGCGCGCGGTGGAGAAATTTGACGCCGCGCGCGGATTTAAGTTCAGCACCTACGCCTGCCGCGCGATTCTCAAAGGATTCAGCCGCATCGCGGTGAAGTCCAATCGCTATCATGCCATGTTCCCAACGGAGTTCGATCCGACAATGGAGCGTTCCAATGAAATGGATGTCCGGCGGCAATCCGTCGCGAAGGATGCGGTGGAAGACCTCCATGACATTATCGAGCGCAATAGTGCCGACTTGACGGATGTGGAACGCCGCGTCATTGAAGCCCGCTTCGCGGTCAATCGCTCCGACGATACCGATTCGATGACCTTGGCGGAAGTTGGTGAAGTCATCGGCGTTACGAAAGAACGTGTCCGGCAGATACAAAACCGCGCGCTGGAAAAACTGCGCTCAACATTGGATGGCCGCATCCTGACCCGGTGACGTGCCGGCGCAATGCCTCCATTACTTCATTGTGTATCGGCGCGCCATTGTTCGTTGCTACATCAGTCCTGCGGTTTCATCCAGGCCGAACATCAGATTCATATTTTCAATCGCCTGACCGGCCGCGCCTTTGACCATGTTGTCAATCGCCACAATGACCACGAAGCGCCCGTTGTATAGCCGCACGGCAATGTCCGCAAAATTGGTATTGGCCACATATTTCGTGCTGGGCAAATTGTGTTTGCGAATGCGCACAAACGGCTTACCGGCGTAAGCGCGCTCAAATGCGCCGATGGCATCCTCCAACGTCGCGCCCGCTTTGGGCTTGAGATAGATGGTATCCAGAATGCCCCGATCCATGGGAATCAGGTGCGGAACGAATACCAGTTGCACCGGCTTGCCGACGATGACTTCCAAAGTCTGCTGAATTTCCGGAGCATGACGATGCGAGCCAATGGCATAAGGCTCGAAGGTTTCATTGCGTTCCGGAAAGTGATGCTGCGGCGACGGCGTGCGGCCCGCGCCGGAAATGCCGGAGGCGGCGTTGATAATCATATCCGTCGCCTCCACCAGCCCGGCCTGCAAAAGCGGAGCGATGCCCAGTGCCGCCGCGGTGGGGTAGCAGCCCGGATTGCTGACAAAATTCGCCTTGGCAATCGCCGGGGCGAAAAATTCGGGCAACCCGTACACCGCGGTCGCCAGATTTTTCACATCCATGTGCGCGTGCTTGTACCAATTCTCATAATTCGCCGCGTCCTTGAGACGGTAATCGGCTGATAAATCAATGACCTTCAAGCCGGCATCCAGCAGCGGCGGAACATGCTCCATCGCCGCAACGTGCGGTAGACACAGCAGGGCCACATCGGCGGCCTTTTTAATCGCGGCACAATCAAACGGAGCAATCGGCAGATTCATGCGCCCCAGCAGTTCCGGAAACAATTCACTGATCGGCTGTTCCTGCTTGCGGCTGGCCAGATAGGTTATTTTCGCCACCGGATGCTTGAGCAGCCAACGAATGCTTTCCAGCGACGTGTAACCGCTGGCACCAACAATGGCAACGCGAATGTGCTTCATGATAATCCAGTTTCCTAACCCGGGCATCACGCGGCCCGAATCAACCATTATAGTGATTCCATTGCTTCCCGTGGTAAATTCGTTGTGCCACCGGCAATCCGGCGGGTGTGGCCAGAATTTCTGGCAGGAATACCAAAGTCGGCGGCATAAATTCCGGCGCTAAGACGAAGGCCGGTGCACCATCAAACCCATTACCCGCTCTTTGGCAAAAAATATGGCCGCACCCAATACGGCAATCCGTTTCTCAACCCCTCAGATTCTTCCGCCAGACGAACTCACTGAGGCGAACCACAATCATATCCTTGGCCACATTCACAGAGAGATATGTCATTGAATAATTTCGCCGAAACGATGCTTTCCACGGTCATTTTGCATAATAAACATTGAGATTGCGAACCCAGTAGGTGAAGTCACGGGTGGGCGGGTTGCAGCCGATCTGCAACTGCACAATCCGCGCGGGGTTGACAACGCCGCCCCATAAGAAGCGCACCGTCCGCCAGTGCTCGGACATCCGGTAAGGTAGTGCGCGGCTCGGACCGCCGGGCCGATTCAGCACAGCGACGAACTGTGCCCACCCAGGTGGTTTTTCACCCCGCGCTATTTTTACTTGGAAACTGATTCCCGCCGATCCCGCCAGATTTTCTCCCTGCAAGGGCAAGGCGAAAATGGGATACAGCCAGCGACCGTCGTGCCGCTTGAATACCACATGAAAGCGCACCGCCCGCAGTTTGCTGTCCAAATTAATTGTCAGCTTGCCGGGGGTGTTGGCGGCCCACCGCTGCGGATCGGTGATCAACAACGAGCGAACCCGGCACCGCGCAAAAGCCTGCCGCAATGGAAGCCCCACCGGCACAATCACCGGATCCACCGGCTTGCCGAAAACTTTGGCACCGAACTTTAAATTCAGCAGCAGATCGGACTGACGGCTTAAATGATGCGGCTTCATTTGCACACGCATCGGCACGCTGATCCGACTCATCGGTGGCACCATTATGGCGCGATGAAAGCCGTGGACAATCCATCCCTTGCATTCATTGCTCAACAATCCGCCCGCCGCATGAGTACTGAAGTTGTAAATATCCAAAATCGCCCGCCCCTGTTGTTCAGGCAGCTTGGCAAAATAGTGGTCACGATCAAGGGTAAATGCCCGGCCCAATCTCAAACGTAAAACAGTGGAGAGGTCCTTCTCCACCACCGGAGCCATGATCGCCCCATCGGAGGGCGGTACAGATTGGGGCCGCAGAGAAGACAATCCCACGAGAAAAATCGGCGCATGGCCGACGTTCAGAACATATTGCCCATTTTGATCCGGCAGCAGTACTGTTGACGTTCCCATGGCGTTGACGCGCAAAAGACGTTTCGCCGGGGTACAAACAACCGGAATGGATATTTGACCACCCTGATCTGAATCCGACCAGACTACCAGCGTCTGCCACGTTCCCGGATCGCCGTTTTGCGCAAACAAATATCCCTGCACACGTGGCCACGGTGACAACCTGCCGACGTATTGGCTGTTGCCGAGCTGTGCGATCAGATTGGCCAGTGCCACATACGCCGGTTTCACTTTCCAATCAAAACGTATCAACCCAAAGACGTTGGACCATTTATCATAGGGGGGCAGCGAAAACCAGAATGTGCGCGACACCCCCTCCGCGACAGCCCGCATTTCATTTTTGACCAGTTGCCGGGCTTGCCTGCGAGCCTGTGATCCGCTGTATTCGGGAAATTGATCTCCCGGCCACAGGGGTTGTCCGACACCGCCCTGCGCCCAACTCATTTTGGTTATCCAAATCGGCTTGGCATATCCATAATACGCGAGAACCTTCCGCGCCAGGCGTGTATCAAGGTAAAAATTAAGATCATCGGCGTGAAAACTGAAGATATCAAAATAATCCCCCATGCCATTGGCCAGCATCCCTTCCAACATCGGAAAATGCGACATGGAGGATAACGCTCCATTAAGCACCGTTGCTTTCGGATCGCCGGCTTTGAATCCCAGGTACGCCGCTTTTTGCGCTGCCGCATAATCCCAGGCGGCAATATTCCCCTGCGTATCCTCCCGGCTCCAGCATTCCCACGCGACATTGCCGCCGGTGAATTTCCGCGCCGCCGCGCGGGCAAAGCGGTACACCGGCATCAAATGCGGAATGCCATTGCGCGGACCGGGGGCATCCCAGGAAGGTGCCCCTTTCAAGCAGTAAAGTATTTTGACGTTATGCCGCGTAAGCAAATCGGCGTTTGCCAGGCAGGTGTCCCAGTCATAAACGTCCGGCTTTGGATTCACCGTACCCCAGTCCATCGGTTCTCTTGCAATGGGTACACCACTGAGATGAACCAGCTCGGACAATATTTCCCCCGGATCGGCGGGTTGCGCGGGGTTATTATTGGAATCAGATTTCGGCGGCAATGGTTGAGCGTTATTAACGCAAAACGGACACAACGGGGAAGGCTGCCGCCGACTTGGTGCCACAATTCGCGCGAACGGAATCATCGGCTGCCAGGCGGTTTCGCCGACGCCCCTGAACCGCAATTCATAATACCCCGGCGGCAGCGAAGGCAACTTTAGCACGCGGCTCATGGCCGGGATATGTCCGCTGGTGATCAGCTTTCCATGCCAATCGCGCAGGCACCATTGATAAGCGTTGGCGGCGGGTGGGTTTAAGCGAAAGCGAATTGTCAGATTTGTGGAAAACACATTGGCGGGCTTGGTGCTCACCAGGTGTACGATTGGTGCGGATGCCGGGGCGGTAGCCGGCGCAGTGGTCGGTGGATGTCCGACGGCGACAGCGGCTTGCACCGGCGAAGCAGTGCCGGCGTTCCACAGCACAAGCAATGATAATACGCAGGCGATCAAGATGTTTTGACCACGACATTTCGCCATCGAACAATCTCCAAAGCCCATGCGGCCACCACATCCTTGTACAACGCTGCACGTCCGCACTTATTGTGATTCCACCATGATCCAGAGTATAACACCGCGTGTGCCCGTTTTATCAGAACCTGCAAAAGCAATCGTAGAGTCTCACGCATTTATGTGAAAATCAATCCGGGCAGGTGTCTGGCTGTGCGAGTTTCCGGGACGTACCCCTCTCTTAGCGCCGGCATTTATGCCGCTGATTTCACCGTTCGCCCGGAAATATTGCCACACCTTGCGGCGAAAGCCGCAGCCGCAGATTGGCATAAATCTGCCGGAATCGGTATAAAAGTAGGTTGGTGCCGCTTGAACAAATGTTGTTCGCGGCGGATTTTGGAGTGATTCTTGACTTCATCACAGCAGGATAACGATTCAGGCGCGGTGGGTTATGTCGCGCTGGTGGCGGGGTGGATTGTCCCCGGTCTGGGGCATTGGATCATCGGCCGCAAAAGACATGCGAAAATTTTCGCGCTGGGAATTCATGGGCTGTTTTTCATGGGGTTGCTGCTTGGCGGGTTGCCGGCGCTGGATCGTCCGCGACAACGTATGTGGGATTATGCGCAATACATGGCAGGCTGGCCCGCGGTGGTCGGCGGCATGGCCAAGGCCCGTTATTATCCGCCCAAGTCGCACCATCCGCCGGGCTTTGCACCGCTGATTCAGGAAGTCGCCACGGCGTATTGTGGCCTGGCGGGCATGTTGAATCTGCTGCTGCTGGTTGATCTGTTCATGCGCATCAGCACGCCGGAGGCGCACACACCCGCCTCCGACGGGACAGCGGAGGCGCAATGATGACCATCGACATGCCGATTGCATGGTTGCCGTTGATTAATCCGCTCTATTCGGCGGTGCCGCACCTGACGGATTATTGGATGCTGCTGATTTTTCCGCTGGTGCTGATCATTTCATTGG
Organism: Planctomycetota bacterium; assembly: GCA_021809365.1. The sequence goes on from JAKBAC010000034.1 coordinate 20,689, forward strand.
TTTATCAGAGCATCCGCCGGGAGGATTTATCCGGGCTGGCTCTGGGCACGCTGTGGATGTCCACGAAAGTGCTTTTTTTCATGGCGCTGATCGCCATTGGCATTCAGATTGTTTTTTACCTGAGCATTCATTACCTTGCCGGCCCACTGGGTTGACGCCGTCATCGGAAAGGATCGGCCCACGCCATGACCATTAACATTTTATGTCTCGGCGATATTATTGGCAGGCCCGGTCGGCAGGTCGTCATGGAACTCCTGCCGGAGTTTATCAAAACCCGTCATGTGGATCTGGTGGTAGCCAATGCGGAAAATTCCGCCGGTGGTTCCGGCCTTACACCGTCCATCTTTGAGAAGCTGCTGGCGGCGGGCGTGAACGTCTGCACCATGGGGGATCACACCTATCGTCGGCGCGAAGTTATTAAATTATTGGAAACTTCCAGTCAGCTCATTCGCCCCGGAAATTTTCCGAGGGAAAGCATCGGCAAAGGCTGGACGCTGGCTAAAACCGCCGGTGGGGTAAGTGTGGCGGTTTTGCAGGTCATGGGCAGGGTATTTATGGATCCCATTGACAGCCCTTATCCGGTCATTGATCGCATGTTGGAGGAAGTGCCGCGGGACGTGCTGGTGCGCGTGGTTGATTTTCATGCCGAGGCCAGCAGCGAGAAAATCGGCATGGGTTGGTACCTTGATGGGCGGGTGTCGGTATGTTTCGGTACGCACACACACACGCCCACCGCGGATGCCCGCGTGCTGCCGGGAGGAACCGCCTTTATTTCCGATGTCGGAATGACCGGGCCGTACGCCAGTGTGCTGGGGAGACGGACGGAACGTGTATTGAAATTTTTCACCACCGGCATGCCGCAGATGTTTGATGTGGCGACCGGCGATCCGCGCATGAACGGAATTTTGGCGACCATAGATGAAAAGACCGGCAAAGCGCTTTCGGTACAGCGCGTGGAAGTTCATGGCACCGAGCAAGCCTCCGCCTATGACGCCGATGATAATCGTCCCAACTACCGTAAGCAGCCCTGAGGCACACGCCGCCATCTGGCAATTGAAAACTGAAACGCATCGCGTTGTTTTTTGGCCTCGTATCACCAGCGCAACAGAACTCACCGCCGGCCTATCCAGCGAAGGAAATCCCGGCCACAACCGTATCTGATGCTGATGAAGCCGAGTTGGGCAAAGCATTTGCGAAGCGTGTCCATTTTGATGACGTTCTTCCCGCTTACATTTATCCCGCGCAACAACGCAATAAAGATGGCCATGGTCCCCGCCCGCGTCTGATATTATATAACCGCCTTCTGTTTTCTACCCTGGCATTTGGTAAAAGGACTCTTCTTTAACGATTTTGCCATCTTTTACGGTGTACAGGGCGGCCGCCTCCGTGACAAACCGCTTCCCGGCCATCGGACCACTTTTTGCACTCAAATCCAGCTTGCAGGTGACGATCAAGCGATCTCCATGCGGCCACGGCCCACCGACCTCACAATGGTGGATGTCATGCTGTTTGAGGAACATGACGATTTTGTCTCGCACGGCCGCAATTCCCTCCATCCGTTTTCTGCCGGGTGCCATTTCCACCGCTTCGATGCTTACGATGTCGGGGCTGTAAAGCGTATCAACCGCCTCCAGCCAGTGACCCTGCTTGCAAAGCGCAACAAGTTTTTTCCCAATTTCCAAGGTGGTATCCATAATAAACTCCTAAACATTTTTCCCAAAAAGATTATTCATCACCCGAATTGTACATACACGCCCGGAGCCGATCCATCATAAAACTCTTTTCCGATTCCGTGCCTACCAGGCGCAGTGCTGTTTGAAACTCGACAGCGGCGGCGGCAGTATTGTTTGATCGCATCTGCAATTCACCGCGAACCGCGTACAGAAGATAATACGATTCCAGCTTTTCCAGGCCGTCAATGGAGGCCACCGCCGCCAAACCAGCTTGCGGGCCATCCACATTGGCCAGCACGACGGCGCGATTCAACGCCACCACCGGTGAATGGTCGAATTGGAGCATGCGATCGTATAGCAAGAGTATCTTCCGCCAGTCCGTTGATGGGTAATCGCCGGCCGCGCAATGGCACGCGGCGATTCCGGCCTGACAATGATACGTTGTGATCTGCTCACCTGCCGCTGATCTGGCCAGATGAAAGAGACCTTGAGCAATCATGGCGCGATCCCAGCGGGATCGATCCTGGTTCTCAAGTAACAGCATATTGCCATGATCATCCCGGCGCGTCGAAAACCGCGCGGTGTTCAACAGCATCAGCGCCAGGAGCGCATGCGTGATGGGCTGATTGCCGACTGGATGTTCAGCGAGAAGCTCTGTGAGTCCAATGGCTTCGCGGCACAGTTCTTCACGCACCAGCTCTTCTCCGCTGGAGGCTTTGTACCCTTCGTTGAAAAGCAGATAAAGCGTTTGCAAAACGCCGTCCATGCGTCGGGGCAAGTCCACCGCGGCGGGAATTTCAAATGGTATTTTCGCTTCACGTATTTTTTGGCGGGCGCGCGTCAGGCGTTTGGCGATGGCCACATCCGTGGTGAGAAAGGCCCGGCTGATTTCCGTAATGCCCAAACCGCCCAGTGTTTTTAATGCCAGGGCAACCTGTGCTTCCGGCGGTAACAATGGATGGCAGCAAACAAACAACATCCGCAGCCGGTCATCCGCGATTTCCTGATCGAGAAAAACCGGATCATCCGGCCCGGTCTGATCAGGCCGCATGGCGCTGATAATCCTCAACTGGTTATCGCGGAAAATCTTTTCCCGGCGGATCGTATCCAAGGCCAGATTTCTCGCGGTTTGCATGATCCAGGCGGACGGATTATCCGGTATGCCGTAAAACGGCCATGTCCGTAACGCTCGCACCAGTGCTTCCTGCACGACATCTTCGGCCAGGGCGAGATGATCGACGCCGAAAATCCGGGTCAACGTGGCAACCAGTCTGCCGACCTCATTGCGAAACAGATGGTCCAACACCCGGGACGTATCAACCGGGGATGATGCCACCGCACTTTGGGTCGCAGCGTGTTTCATACAACCAGAATGATCCACAGGACGCCGAAACGATCCGTAACCATGCCGAAGCGTGTTGAGAAAAACGTTTTTGATTGCGGCACCACCACCTTTCCGCCATCGGATAATGCGGTGAAGAATTTATCCGCGTCCGCCGCGGAATGGACGGCCAGCGAGAGACCAAAGCCCTGGATAGCATGTTTTTCCGTGCAACAGCCGCCATCGGAAACAAAGACGATATTTTCGCCGATCCGCAATTCCGCATGCATGATCTTGTTTTCCCAACCGGGCGGCACATTGCAATCCGCCTTGGGGTGATCGGGATTGTCCTTAAATCGCATGGAAGTTTTAACCTGGGCATCCAGGGATCGGCGATAGAATTCAATCGCCTCTTCGCAGCGCCCGTTAAAAAACAGGTAGGGGGTTATGATGGAAGTTGCTGATGCACTCATGAGATTATCTCCATAAAAAGTTCTGACATTATTGACATATATTGGCGCGGCATTCAATGCCGACCATGACATTTCATTTTCGCCGCGTGTACCTGCACCGCGCAATTTGCGCCCAAGTCATCGGTGCCCGGTAAAATTGCCGCGACCTTAAGCCACATCGCCGGCGAGCTGCAAATCCGGGACGCTTATGCCAGTGAGCGGGCATTTGGAGGCGATGGTGCGCACTTCAACCTTGGCACCATAGGCCAGGGCGGGGCACTGACGGGCGATTGCCACCGCTTCATCAAAGCTGGCCACCTTAAGCAAAAAATAGCCGCCGATGGTTTCCTTGGATTCAGTGAATGGGCCGTCGGTAACAACTGCGCCATTTTTTCCGGAAATCACTTTTCCGCCGCGTTCCAAAGGATTTCCCGCAATGACTTTGCCCGCTTTGGTCAGCTGCTCGAACCAGGCGATAAAATCGCCGGCAACCTGCTGCATCTGTTCGGGCGACAGGCCTTCATGCCAGTCAGAATCGCGGAACAGCAGCATATACTTTGAATCGGGGGTGGATGTACTCATAACATCTTGCCTTTCAGTGGAATTCACGGATCACAATCGTCCGCTCAATGTTATGACGAATGGCTGGCGGAATCCAGGACAAATATTTGCGAGGTTAGGCATCGCGAAAAAATAACCTGAGCATTCTGGCTGGTACTTTTGGCCGCCGGCGGCGTTGCCCGCTCGTTACAGAATCCTTGCGGATATGCGCCTCGCGAGCGCCTAGTGCCCTGTTCCACCCGTAATTACGGGTGGATTGGCCTCAAACCGGCCAGATGCCAGGAGTCGGCGGCGAGAACCGGGTTCGCAAACCCCTTGAGCCGACGCGACGCCGCAGATGGCCGGTTTCAGGCCAACCCTACGGGCGGGGGCCAAGGGGCCGTGGGCTTTGTCGCTCGTCGTCAACGTA
>JAKBAC010000001.1 GCA_021809365.1 Planctomycetota bacterium
TGCTTCTCAATACCACCGGCGGCAAACGTGTATTGGCATGGGATCCACCATTTTTACGAACCATTGGCGTATCCAATGAGCCGCTGCTGCAAATCTGGGGCGGCAGCCCGGCACCTTACGCAATAACCGCCGGGGCATTGAATGAACTGCTATCCAACGCCAAGGCTCTCCATGCCCAAGCAATTGATATGAATCAAACGGTAAAAATCAGCGCCTGGCGCACCACGGATGGCATTCGCCTCATGGCCGCCAATCTGGATGAAGGCCTGCAGGATAATGCTGATATGTCGCGGAAAATTACGCTCGTCCTGCCGGCTGCCTGGCGGACCGGGAAACTTCATGATTTCTGGAATAGAAAAAACAAGGTTGTCCATCATAACACGATTACAATTGAACTGGCTCAGGCTCAATCGAAGCTGTTTAAGGGGCCACGGTAATTATGGGCGTGGCAATAAATCCGTACCAAGACCAAGCCGTGCTACGGTTCGGAGACGCTCAAGGTTACCTCATCAACTTCAAGATGCAAACGTCGACATACTACCTGTCCGATGATGCGGCAACGCGATACCGATTCGAAAGCGATGGCCAAATTTGCCCATAAAGTGAAAATTAACACCACCATTGGACTTCTTTGGACAATTATGCAACAATGGGCACTGTTGTCCTAGGAGTGTCTGGTAATGAAATTGACCGTCAAAGATGCCGCCCGACTGCTCAGCGTGTCGGAAAAGAGCATTTACCGCTGGATTAAAGATGGCGTCCTGCCAGCCTATCAAGTCAATGACCAATACCGGTTTAACCGGGCGGAATTGTTGGAATGGGCCACCTCCCGAAAGATTAATGTCTCTCCGGAGATATTCCAGGAGCCGGAAGGGGGCGATTCACCTCCGCCATCGCTTTCTAAAGCGCTACAGGCCGGTGGCGTACATTATCGCGTTGGTGGAAATGACAAGCCCAGCGTATTGCATGCTGTGGTCGATGTGATGAAACTTCCTGAGGAAGTGGACAAAGAGTTTCTCTATCAGGTACTGCTGGCGCGGGAGGCGCTGGGATCCACCGGCATCGGTGATGGCATTGCCATTCCGCATGTCCGCAATCCAATTGTTCTGCATTTATCGCGCCCGCTGGTGGCACTCTGCTTTCTGGCCAATCCCATTGACTTCGGATCAATCGATAAACAGCCCGTCACGACACTCTTTACTCTGGTAAGTCCGACGGTTCGTGCGCATCTGCATATATTATCCCGCCTGGGCTATGTGCTGCGTCATCCGGAGGTACGAGCGGCCATTACGCAGCAGGCCTCCAGAGATGAGATCATGGCGGCCCTTGCAAAGGCGGAATCGCAAATTGTGTCGGCGAATACGGAGACTTCCGCATTCAAGCCCGTGGCCAATGCGAGCGTCGCTTAACCATTTGTTATTGAAGCTGCTGTAAAGTGTAACGTATGGCTTTGTTACTGATTTTAATCGGCGTTGCGTTCATCGCATTCAGCGGCGTGCCGGGATTGGCGGCAAATATCCGTGCGATGTGGGGACAGCGGCTGGCGACAATCCTCGCCGTGAGCGGTGCCATCTGCGGTTTAATCGGTGGGTTTTATACGCTTCTCCACAGCACAGTTCAGAAAATCAACCTCCCGGGAATTCTCCCCGGCACCATGCTGCACCTGCGGATCGATTCACTGTCCGCGTTTTTTCTCGTGCTGATTTTTATCATGGCCGCCACCGGATCGGTATACGGAGAAGGATATTGGCCGCAACGGGAACATCCTGACAATGGGCGAAAACTTCGATTGCTCTACGGCTTGCTGATTGCCGCCATGGCGATGGTGACGCTGGCGAATGATGCCATCGCATTTCTGGTGGCTTGGGAGATCATGGCGTTGACAAGTTATTTTCTCATCGCCACGGAAGACGAAAAGCCGCAGTGCCGTCAGGCGGCCTGGATTTATCTGGTGGCGACGCACCTGGGCACGCTGGCGATCATGGCGATGTTTGCGCTTTTATACCATGCTTCGGATACTTTTCTGATGCAACCCGTGCCGACAACGACCGGATTGGCGATGACCAGCGCAATTTTTCTTCTGGCACTGCTGGGCTTCGGACTTAAGGCGGGAATCATGCCGCTGCATTTCTGGCTGCCCGGCGCGCACGCCAATGCGCCCAGCCATATTTCCGCTCTGTTTTCAGGCGTCCTGATTAAAATTGGAATATATGCATTGCTGCGGATATTAACGCTGTTACCCAACCCGCCCGCGGTATGGGGCGTTCTGATTTTGGCGCTGGGCACAATCAACGCGCTGCTGGGCGTGATGTTCGCACTGGGGCAACATGACATCAAGCGTTTGCTGGCATATCACAGCATTGAAAATATCGGCATTATTCTCATGGGCCTGGGGCTGGCGATAATTGGAATCGCGGTACATCGGCCGGTGTGGGTGGTGCTGGGCATTGCGGGTTGCCTGTTACATGTGTGGAATCACGGATTATTTAAATCATTGCTGTTTTTTTCCGCAGGGGCGGTGGTACATGCCACGAATACGCGGGACATTGATTCATTAGGTGGATTGGCCGGCCCAATGCCTTTTACCGCCGGATTATTCATGCTGGGTGCGGCGGCCATTTGCGGATTGCCTCCGCTCAATGGGTTCGTCAGCGAGTTGCTGGTGTATTTGGGCCTGCTGTCGCCGATGGCACAGCACGCCGGCGGCTGGGCGTCGGTGGCTCTGGGCGCGGTGGCGCTGGCTATCGTGGGAGCATTGGCGGTGGCGTGTTTTGTGAAAGTCTTTGGAGCGGCGTTTCTGGGCATCGCGCGAACGGCGGTGGCGCAGCGAGCTCATGAATCGCCACCGAGCATGATTGTCCCAATGCTGGTTCTTGCGGCCTTATGTGCGTTAATCGGAATTGCCCCGATGCTGGTGGTGGTTCCGTTGGGGAATGCCGCGGCGGTCTGGACCGGCCATGCGGCCGTGATGCAGAGACTGGCCGGGGCAATTCCATGGGGTATGCTGACCGTGGTCAATATTGGCTTTGCGGCAGCGCTGACCGCGGCGATTGTGATGGTGCGTATGGCGCGGCGCGTACAAAGATCACCACGATTGCCGACATGGGCGTGCGGTTATGCCCGTCCGAGCAGTCGAATACAGTACACGGCGGCATCCTTTGCCCAGATGCTCGTGGCGCTGCTGGGATGGATATTGCGACCCGTGCGCCACGGAGCAGTGGGAAAAACTTTGTTCGCGCCGCCGACGGAGGTGGAAGCACACGTTCCCGCCTTCGTCACGGACCGCCTGGCTTTCCGATGCTGGCATAAATTCAAGGAGTTGGTGGTACCCGTGCGGATGACGCATCAGGGCAATGTCCAGCAATATCTGCTCTACTTTTTATTGGCACTGTTTGCGCTTTTGTGTTCGCTGATTCCGCTGGCGAGCCTGGCCAGCCGCGTGATGGGACAATGAACATGACAACGCGTGTCGGCGTGGATGGAAATAAATGATGAACATCATGATATATATTCTTCTTGGATCCACGGCCTGTATGGCCATCTCCGGTCTGCCCGGCCTGCTGTCGGGTCGCCGCGGCATCATGGGGCAATGGATCGCCATGGCCCTGAATGTTCTGGCATCGTCCGCCGGCATGGCGGCACTGCTGTGGTTTGCGGGCAGTGGGTATCACAGCGGCACGGTGGAATGGAACTGGGCGCTTCCATGGGGCCGCTTTGCCGTCGGCCTGGATGTGATCACGGGCGTATTTCTGCTGCCGATTCTGGGCATTTCAGCTTTGGGATCCATTTATGGCTTGGGTTATTGGAAGCAACCTCAACACCCCGGCGATGGTAGAAAACTGCGATTTTTCTGGGGATTGATGAGCGCCGGCATGATGCTTGTCACGCTGGCACGCGATGGGATTCTTTTTTTGATGGCGTGGGAGATCATGGCAACAGCGGCATTTTTTCTCATCACCACCGAAGATCAGCAGGAAGATGTCCGCGCCGCGGGATGGATTTATTTAATCGCCGCACATCTTGGAATGCTTTGCCTGGTTGCCATGTTTGTCCTGCTGCGTTGGATCACTGGCTCATTTGATTTGTGGGTGACGACCAATGCCCGGGCGGCGTCAGAAATGGCCACCGCGATATTTCTGCTTGGTCTGGTCGGTTTCGGACTTAAGGCCGGAATCATGCCGCTGCATGTGTGGCTGCCCGGAGCGCACGCCAACGCGCCCAGCCATGTTTCCGCATTGTTTTCCGGCGTGATGCTCAATATCGGCATATACGGCTTGGTGCGGATCGGCGGGATTTTTCCCGCCCCGCCAATGTGGTGGGGTGCAACGCTTTTCATTCTGGGAATCGGCTCCGCGGTCGTGGCCATGATCTTTGCGGTATGTCAGAACGACTTTAAGCGGCTGCTGGCGTACAGTAGTATTGAAAATATGGGAATTGTGTCTCTGGGTATCGGCTTGGCCATGATCGGGCGCGCCTGGAATCGCCCGGATCTGATTCTGCTTGGTTTAGGCGGAGCGCTATTCCACATGCTCAATCACAGTCTTTTCAAACCGCTGCTGTTTATGGGCGCGGGAAATATACTTCATGCGACGCATACCCGCCGGATGGACCGGCTGGGCGGCCTGGCGAAAAAAATGCCGACCACCGCCGTTCTTTTTTTCATCGGCGCAATGGCGATATGCGGGTTGCCCGGTCTCAATGGATTTCTCGGTGAATGGCTGATTTACCTGGGCCTGTTGCACACGGTGCCGATGGGACATCTGGAGGGCGGTGCGTGGCTGTCATTGGCGGCACCGGCATTGGCGGTAACGGGAGCACTGGCGGTAACCGGATTCGTCAAATTGTCCGGGGCGGTTTTTCTGGGCAACCAGCGTTCCACCGATGTAGACCACGCCCATGATCCGGGGTTCAGCGCTCTGGTACCGATGGCGATATTGGCATTGGGTTGTGTGGTCGTGGCTTTGATTCCAACTTTGATAACCCAGACGCTCGTGCGGGCGGTCCAGAGCTGGGACACCAGTCTGATGTCCACGCATGCCGCTTCACTTATGCCCGCGCCGGTCTATTACGTTGCGATACTCGATGCCCTCCTTCTTATCGCGGGAATTGCTCTGACACTGACACGCCGGGCTGCACGCCGGAGTGAAGCCGCCACCCAACAGCGCACCTGGAGTTGCGGTTACGCCCGCCCCGTTTCGCGCATGCAATATACCGGGGCATCTTTTTCCCGAATGCTGGCCCAAATGTTTACCTGGATAATACCGGGAAAGCCCTTCACGCCATCGCAAGGTAAATACTTTCCCCAGCCGGCGACTTGGACGCAAGAGGTGCCCGATACGTTGTTGGATAAGGGATTGATTCCCGGATTCATTTTGCTTCAGCGGCTGACTTTGTGGTTTCGACCTCTGCAAAATAAGCCCGTTAACATTTACCTGGCGTATATGCTGGGCATTTTGCTGCTGTTACTGATGGTGTTGCGATTTTAGGTTCATGGCGTATTTTTAGACTCAAGGAATTAGGATAAGCCCATGCTTCAAGATAGTATCAACATACTCATTGAGATTGGACTGCTGCTGCTCATGCCGCCGCTGCTGCCGGGAGTGATTAATAAAACCAAGGCCTGGTTCGCGGGCCGCAACGGCCCGCCGCTCCTGCAACCTTATTTTGACATTTATAAGCTGCTGCGCAAGGAAATGGTTATCAGCAGCACCACCACCTGGATTTTCACGGCGGCACCCATGGTGACACTGATCGCCACATTCCTTGCCGGTCTGTTGATTCCCTTTGGAAGCTTTAAGGCTCCCATTCATTTCACCGGCGATCTGATTCTGTTTGTGTATCTTTTCGGATTGGCGCGATTTTTTACCACCTCGGCGGCACTGGACACCGGCTCATCCTTTGAAGGCATGGGGGCCGCGCGGGAAGTTACCTTTGCGTGTATTTCCGAGGCCGCTGTGCTGTTGAGTTTTCTGGTTCTGGTCCGGCTGTCCGGAAGCTTCAGTCTCTCCCCGATGCTGCTGGCCCCGCTGTCCCATCGGCCGGAAGCGCCGGTGCTGCTGGCCGCGGCGGGATTGTTCATTGTGCTGCTGGCGGAGAACTGCCGCATTCCCGTGGATGATCCCAATACGCATCTGGAACTAACCATGATTCATGAAGTGATGGTGCTGGATCACAGCGGACCGCTGCTGGGGATCATCCAATATGCTTCCGCGCTGAAACTTTTAATTCTTGGAGCCGTGGTACTGCATCTGATGGCACCTTTTCATACCGGCATCCCCGCTGCGGACTGGATGCTGTTCATATTGGAAATGATCGGTATGGCCGGCGTGATCGGCGCGGTGGAATCCATCATGGCTCGCCTGCAGATGCGGCACGTTCCGACACTGCTTGCGGCGGCGAGTCTCTTGAGCGGCTTTGGCTTTGTTTTGATGGTGAGGTAAATCATGTATGTATTGGTTGAACATCCGTTGGGATTGGTTACGGCCGGAATTGACGCCACGCCGCAGGCCATGCACTGGCTGGTGAACAGCCCGCTGGGATTGGTGCTGTTGTTGAATCTGTTCATGCTGGGCGTCAGCCGGATGCGATCCTTGATTTTCGCCGCGGCGGCACAGGGCATTATTCTCAGTGGTCTGCTGATTGTAGTAGAGCCGAAACTTGACACAATTGATATCTGCATCGCCCTGCTTACAATGGCAATTAAGGGCCTGGTGATTCCCAACATGCTTCTCAAAGCTCTGCGTGATGCCAACATCAAACGGGAGGTTGAGCCGCTCATCGGTTTTCTGCCGTCCATGCTTTTGGGGGCCGCGGGAACCGCCGCCGCCATTGTGTTTGTGCGGAACTTGCCGATCACCGGCGCACAGGCCTCAACGCTGGTCATACCGGCTTCGTTTTCCACCATCCTCACCGGTTTTCTTCTGCTGACCACACGCTATAAGGCCATTACACAGGTCATCGGTTATCTGATTTTAGAAAATGGCATTTATATTTTCGGCATGTTGTTGCTGGCCGCCGTGCCGTTTCTGGTGGAACTTGGCATTCTGCTGGATTTATTCGTCGGCATATTTGTCGTCAGCATCATTATCCACCATATCAATGAGGCTTTTTCATCACTGGACACGCGGCACCTGACCGCTTTGAAGGAATAATCACCATGTTGTTTGCTGCACTCATCCTTATTCCTCTTCTGGCCGCGGTGGTCGCGTTGCTGATCACCTCCAATTCCCTGCGCCCGTGGGTGGCCCTTGTCGCCGGGGCGATACATTTCGCCCTCACCATCACGATCCTGGCCACTTCACCAGCGCCAACCTTTGATGGCTGGCTGGGACTCGATCCACCGGGAAAACTGACACTGCTTCTTATCAGTACGCTGTTTCTGCTCTGTTCCATATATACCATTGGCTATCTGCGCATGCGCACCGAGCGGTCCAACCAGATTCTCGTGCCATGCCTGCTGGCATTTTTAGCCGGGGCCACGCTGGTTACCTGCAGTCTGCAACTGGGCCTGATGTGGATCGCCGTCGAAGCCACGGCTCTGAGCACGGCACCGATGATTTATTTCAATCGCACGCAGTTGTCCATTGAAGCTACGTGGAAATATCTGCTGATCAGTTCAGTGGGTATCGCTTTGGCTCTTTTAGGTTCGTTTTTTCTGGCGTATGCGTCCCTGAGCCATGATGCGCATCCATCCCTGCTGTTTTCCCATCTGGTGCGTCATGCGGCGGGATTTAATATCGTGTGGCTGAAGATGGCCTTCGTGCTGTTGCTGGTCGGTTATGGCACGAAAATGGGCCTCGCACCCATGCACACCTGGAAGCCGGACGCGTATGGCGAAGCGCCGGGCGTTGTTGGCGCACTTTTGGCCGGAGGATTGACGAGTTGTGCTTTTCTGGCGCTGTTGCGCATTGATCGAATCTGCAACGCCGCCAAAATTGGCGGATATGCCGGCGATATGCTCATGGTCATGGGGCTGTTTTCCATGGCTGTGGCGGCGGTATTCATGGTGGGGCAGAAAGACATCAAGCGCATGTTGGCGTATTCCAGCGTGGAGCAAATGGGCGTATTGGCTCTGGGGGCCGGCATCGGCGGGCCGGCACTCTTCGGCGCGCTGTTGCACATGATTAACAACGGCCTGACGAAAGGCATGTTGTTTTTATCCGCCGGTAACATCCACCGGCGCTACGGCGACAAAACCTCCGATCAGATACGCGGTGCCATGCGCCGGCTGCCGCTCTCCGGGACTATTTTCATGCTGGGGTTTCTGGCCATCACCGGGTCGCCACCCTTTGGCCCGTTCATCAGTGAATTTACAATCTTAAATGGAGCCGTCCACGCCGGACGCTTTTTCATTGCAGGCCTGTTCCTGGCTCTGCTTTTGGTTGTGTTTATCGGTATGGGCCGCACCGTGCTTGCGGTGACTCAGGGCAAGCCCCTGCCGGGGCGTGGAAGCTCCGCGTTTCGCGATGGTATTCTGACCGGCTGGCCCTTGATCGTGCTGTTTCTGCTGGTGCTGATGCTGGGACTGCATATTCCTGATCCGCTTGCACAGATGTTGCATCAGGCCACCGCCTTTATGGGAGCGCGTTGATGAATCCACAAGAAACTGTTGCCAACCAAACCGTGCCACTGGTGGAGTTGGCCAATGGACAGGCCCTGCCGCAATCCGCTGTGCCGCGCCTGGATATGCAACGATTTCAATCCGTTATCCTTGATGCGGTTGCAAACAAAAATCGTGTGGCCGCGTTGTTTGGCGCTCCGGATCGCAATCACCCCGACACCCTGCGCTTGTACGTGCTGCTGGCCGATGATCGTAACGGCAGGCTGAAACTTGCCTCCACCGTCGTCACCGCGGAGGGATTTCCATCTTTGACGCCACGCTGTCCGCAGGTCCATTTATTTGAACGCGAAATTGCCGAACAATTCGGCATCAAACCACACGGCCATCCCTGGCTCAAGCCCGTGCGCTTTCAGCGCAGCTACAGCAGCACGCTCGACGCCTGGGATCGCCCGTCCGGCCAGGCCTTGCTGCCCGGCGTTATGGACTATTATCAAATCGGCGGTGGCCAGGCGCACGAGGTTGCCGTAGGCCCTATTCATGCCGGTATTATCGAACCGGGACACTTTCGCTTTCAGTGCGATGGAGAAATCATTCTGCATCTGGAAATTTCCCTGGGTTATCAGCACCGTGGTGTGGAGAGGGCCTTGATCGGCGGACCTGACAAACGCAGCCTCCACTACGCCGAAACTCTCGCCGGCGATACCACCATCGGCCACACCTCCGCGTACGCGCATATTCTGGAGGCTTTCGCGCATTGTGCCATCAGCGCCCGAGCCCAGGCCATCCGCGCTATTGCGCTGGAATTGGAGCGGCTGGCCAACCATGTCGGCGATCTTGGAGCCTTATCCAATGATGTCGGCTATCTGCCCACCGCCTCATTTTGTGGTCGCATACGTGGTGATTTTCTCAACCTGACCGCGACCATCTGCGGAAACCGTTTCGGACGCGGATTGGTGCGCCCCGGTGGCCCCGGATTTGATCTTGATGCGGCCATGGTCGATGATCTGCTCAAGCGGCTGGATATTGCCGAGCGTGAATCCCGCAGCGCCATCAACCTGCTGTGGGATAACTCCTCCGTGATGGCACGCTTTGAAAGCATCGGTGTCGTTGATACGCCAACGGCTCTGGAACTTGGAATGGTCGGCCCGGCCGCCCGCGCCTGCGGTGTGGATATTGACACGCGCCGCGACCAACCCTGTGGTATTTACCGATTCGCCCATATTCCCGTCTCCACCTGGCAGGGCGGGGATGTCTTTTCACGCGCTTATGTGCGCTGGCTGGAAATTCAACACGCCATCGATTTTATTCGCGAACAGCTTCACGCCCTGCCCCGCGGTGAAACACGGGGAACCTTGCCGGCGCTCCAGCCCGATGCCATCGCGGTAGCGCTGATTGAAGCCTGGCGCGGTGAACTGTGTCACGTCGCACTGACGGACTCACAGGGACGTTTCGAACGCTACAAAGTGGTGGACCCATCGTTCCATAATTGGATGGGCGTGGCCATGGCCGTCCGCGGCAGACAGATTTCCGATTTTCCACTGTGCAACAAAAGTTTCAGCCTCTCGTATTGCGGGCATGATCTGTAGGACGTAAGAATGACAGGAATGAGATTTTATGATTAAGTCGATTATCACGCGTGTCCAGCAGGGGCATCGTACCATCGCCTATCCCGCCGGCCCGGCACCGGCACTTCCGGGTCGGTTTCGTGGCCGTCCCTTATTTGATGCCGCCAGATGCCCCGATGGCTGTCAGACCTGCGCTGACGCCTGCCCCACACAGGCTATCACCATCAGCGCCGGGAAAATCAGACTGGACCTGGGCCGATGCCTGTTTTGCACCGATTGCGCGGAGGCCTGTCCCAAGGACGCTATCACCTATTCCCGTGATTTTCCACTGGCTGTCCGGCAGGCGTCGGACTTGGTTGTTGATTCTGACCAGGAATTGAAATTGGCCGCGGCACTTGATGGAAAACTGCGCCGGCTTTATGGCCGCAGTCTGCAACTGCGGCAGGTTTGCGCGGGCGGCTGCAATGGATGCGAATCCGATGTCAATGTGTTGGGCACCATCGGCTGGGATTTATCACGCTTCGGAATTTCGTTTGTCGCCTCACCGCGCCACGCCGACGGCCTCCTGATTACAGGCCCCGTGACAGAAAACATGAAACTTGCGCTCAAGATCGCCTACGATGCCGTGCCTGATCCGAAAATTGTCATCGCGGTTGGTGCCTGCGCTTTATCCGGTGGCCCCTACATCCATCACGCCGAAGTCAATAACGGTGCCGCCGGTGTCGTGCCCGTAGATCTTTTCATCCCCGGTTGCCCCCCCCACCCCTTGACGATCCTGGATGGACTCCTGCGGTTGCTCGGCAAGCTTGAAACGCAATCCAGAAGAGTTACAAATCAATGACGTAATTGTGTTTAACTCTTTTCCGCTCGTCCGCTCCGCGGTTACAGCCCTCCGCTTTGCCCGGATCTATTGCCGCTTCGGCATCTGCTGCCGCCCCGCGCGCGGACCGGTTTCAATTTGTTTTATCCTTGCAGCGCGTGCAGGCGGGCGAAAGCGGAATCTGGATTGGACAGTAATTCGATGCTGGTCCCCAGTTCCACCAATTTCCCGTGATCCATGACCGCTACCCGATCCGCCGCGCGAATTGTTGACAGGCGATGTGCGACGATAAATGTTTACAGCGTTCCGATGGGGGTTTTCCCGCGGTAGGCGGACTCCAATGCCGCTTGAAGTTGTTCCTCTGTCGCCTGGCTGCTTACGTGTGCGTTCACGAATTGTGCGCCGCCTTTTCCGGGCTGATTTTCCGCACCTCGGGAGCTGGCCGACGGATGGCCCAGATCAGGAACACCAGCCCGACAATCAGCATGGGCCAACTGTAGAGATCACCAAGGCTGATCCAGTGGCCGAAAATCAGTTTAGGCTGATCGCCGGCGCGAAACTGCTCGCCGATCATCCGCATGATGGGATATAGCGTGGCAAAGCAGGCCGCTGCGATTCCCTCTTTTTTCCACTTTGACCCAATCAGGTAACAGAGCACAAAGAGCAGCAGGCCCTCCAGAGAGGCTTCAATAAGCTGGGATGGAATTCGCGGGTTGAGAAATTGACGCATCTGCGCAATGACAAAGGTATTGCCTTGCCGCGCCAGGTTAATCAACTCCATGTTTGGATCGCGGCTGATGGCTCCCGCCAGATTCGGGTAGCGCACCATCACCTGCTCGGCCAGGTGGCGGGCATGAACATCAAGCTGAATCTTGGGAAGGAAATCCGGAATGCGATGAAGTTGATTATTAAGAAATGCGTATTTCCCACTATGCGCCAATTTGATAATTTCCTCCCTTGGATGCAATCCCAGCGCAGTGGTCAAGCTCGGATGATGCCATTGCAGATGCCAACTTAGATAGCGTACCATTCCCGCCACCGGATTTTGATACATGAAATGCGCCAGGTTGGGATGCTTCGAGGCGATCGTTCCCGCCAAATGGCGGATTCGCGCATCAAGTGGCTGCGATTGATATAACAATTCCGTGGGAAATTGCACCGCCCATTTGGCGTATGAAATGTGGCCATAAACTTCGCCATTGATAAAGTTGGCAATGCGGCCAAACATAATCCCGATGGGAGCCACCATGGCTCCGCAATCCACCAGATTCAAAAAGCGATATCCACGCCGTCGGGCGAAAATGTACGTAGCGATGAACACGCCCACAATGCCGCCGTGGGCGGCCATTCCGCCATCCTGAATTTTCAGCAATCCCCAATATGGAAATGGCGGCGAAAAATTGGTAAACATGCTGGGGCGATAGAGCAGCGCTTCACCCAGCCGCCCGCCGATTAAAACGCCGAAGATGGCGACAAACAGCACGAAATCCGGTAGTTGCTGCATCGGCAGCAACATCCGGCCCGTGCGGATAAATCTTTTCATCAGCAGATAGGCGATGATAAAACCCAGCAGATAGGCGGTTCCATACCAGCGAATACCAAAGCCGGAATTTCCCCATTGCCAGATGAAGGGATTAAGCGTTTGAATGTAATAAGCCAGCATCAAGTCAGTTAATCTCCATGGATGTCCAAAGGGCCGCACCGCCGATTCTGGCCGGTGCGGCAAACTCTCGCCGCCATGTTACCCACAAGGCGGCATGTACCGCTTATACGGTGCCGGAACTTCAATGGTGTACTTTACCGGAAGTTGAATCTTTCTTACACTGGCTGACCGGGTCCGGCACCACCCGTGGTGGTGCGCGGCGGTGCCGAATGTTTTCCACAAGATGGAAGGATTATCTGGATGTCGTTTACCAAGTCCCAACGCCTGCAGGCTCTGCCGCCCTATCTGTTTATTGAAATTGACCGCAAAAAGCGTGCCCTGCTGGCGGCGGGTAAGGACGTGATTAATTTGGGCGTCGGTGATCCCGATTTGCCGACGCATAAATTTATTATTGATGAAATGGCCAAGGCTATTTATGACCCCAAAAATCACCGTTATCCCTTTGATGAGGGTGTTCCTGCATTTCGAAAAGCGGCGGCAAACTTCATGCAACGGCGTTTCGGCGTGGCGGTGGATGCGGATCGCCATATCATCACGACCATTGGCTCCAAGGATGGCATTGCCCATTTACCATTGGCGGTGATCAATTCCGGTGATGTGGTACTGGTGCCGCAGCCGGGTTATCCGGTGTACGCCAGCGGAGCCATTTTTTCCGGCGGGCGGGTGTTTCATCTGCCTTTGCTGGAAACCAATGACTTTCTGCCGGACTTGGATGCCATACCGGAAGATATCCGGCAGCAGGCGCGTCTGCTGTGGCTGAACTATCCCAATAACCCGACCGCCGCGACCGCGCCATTACGCTTTTATGAGAAAGCCGTAGCCATGGCCAAAAAGTACAACTGGATCATCGCCAATGATCTGGCCTATGGCGAGGTTTATTTTGAGCACCCTCCGTGCAGCATTTTGCAGGTTCCCGGAGCCATGGATGTAGCCATTGAATTTCATTCTCTCTCCAAGAGTTTCAATATGACCGGATGGCGTATCGGCTGGGCTGTCGGTAATCCGGCGGTGGTGGCGGCTTTGGGGCAGGTAAAGGGAAATGTGGATTCCGGGCAGTTTAATGCCATCCAGGTGGCCGGCACGGTAGCGCTGGAGCATTACGATCATCCGGATGTAAAAAAGCAGATGGACATTTATCGCCGACGGCGCGATGCTCTACACGGCGGACTGGCAAGCATCGGTTGGAAATTTCGCAAGCCCGCCGCGGGCTTTTTCTGCTGGGTCAATACACCGCCTGGCATCGGTTCGATGGATTTATGTAATCGGCTGCTGGAGGAAGCGCATGTCGTGACGGTTCCCGGGGCCGGTTTCGGCCCACCGGGCGAAGGTTTTTTGCGCATGGCGCTGACCGTGGATGAATCCAGGCTGCGCGAAGCCGTGGCGCGCATCGCGGCTCTGAAACTTTAACAATGGTTGCCCCGCGTCGCGGCAACGCATGGGAATGATCAAAGCAGTGAACAAAACGAACACACCATTATCCCGGCATCAGCTTGCGGTCAGCATCATTCTGGCGGTCGGTTTGGTTGTCACCGTTGTGGCGGCGTTTCAGGCGCGGGTGCGTGTGATCCACCGCGAAAAAACCGGTTCGACGCATTATGTCAATGATTTTGACCGCTGGATGGTGGTGGTGCCGCCGTTTATTCAACAGCATGTGGGCTACACCAGCGACACTTTTCCAACGCCACCGGTGACGCTGGCAATTTTCGGTCCATTGACGTGGTTTTCTCCGCCGAACGCGGAATTTATCTGGGCGTTATGCAAGTATGTGTTCTGTGTCGGCATATTTCTGGCGGTATATCAGATTGCAAAACAGGCGGGAGTGAAGTTGTCGATGACGGCCATCGTGCTGATTCTGGCGGTATGGTTCTGGCCCGCGCTGCAGGATATTCAGGAGGGGCAGACGAATTTATTAATGCTGCTGCCGTTGACGCTGGGGTTATGCGCGGCTCAGAGGGACCAGACCGGATGGAAATGGCTGGGGGGCATTCTTGTCGGCTTGGCCATCTGCATAAAAGTCACACCGCTGGTATTTTTCATTTATTTTCTATGGAAGCGGCAATGGAATGTTGCCGGGGGAATTATCGCGGGGGTGATGGCGGGCTTGGTGCTGATTCCGGCGGCGATATTTGGATGGAGTCAGAATCTCACATGGCTGCGACAATGGGCGCGGATTATGATTTTCCCATATCTCAAGGGCGGCCACCTGACGTATTTTGTCGGGCAGTCCATCCCGGTATTCATATCCCGGCTGATTCGCCATGTACCGGCATTTCCAATGCACCCGGATAAAGCGCATCCCGCGCATTACATCAATGTGATCAATGTCCCGGCATCCATATCAGACATGACGATCAGGATTGTCCTGCTGGGCATTGGCGTGGTGGGGTTATGGTGGTCGCGCCGGCGGCTGCCGACATTGCGACATCGGCGCTATGTCATGGAAATTGGGGGCGTCGCGGCTTTTATGCTATGGGCGTCGCCGCGAACATGGGTGCCGCATTTTGTCACCTTGATTCTGACGCTCGTAGCGGTGGGGATGATTTTGTCCGATCCTCTGATGGCCTATGTCACGCGACGGCGGGCGTTGATCGCGTTATCCGTGGCGGCGTTTCTGATGTTTTTGACTACGGATGTGGCTAAACTTTTCGGCCCCAACGGGCATCGCTGGATGCTGACCATCGGTGTATCTCTCTGGGCATCGGTTCTGCTGATGCTGGTGCTTTTCACCGCGCGACTTGAGGATGACGAAAACGCATCCTCGCCAGGCAATCCTGCAAAAACCTAGACGTGGAACCATGCTGCTATGCCATCAACCTGCTACATCGCGCTGGGAAGCAACCTCGGTAACCGGGAGGAAAATCTGCGGCACGCGCTGGATGCCATCACGCGGCTGCCCACAACGCGTGTATCCGCTGTTTCGCAATTTATCACGACCGCACCGGTCGGCGGACCGCCGGGGCAAGGGGATTATCTCAATGCCGCGGCGCGGCTGGTGACGGATTTATTGCCGGAGGAAATACTAGCGGCATTAATTTCCATTGAGTGCAACATGGGGCGGAACCGCAAGCGGGAGATACACCATGGCCCGCGTATCATTGATCTGGACATTCTTCTCTATGATGATGTGGTGGTCAATACGCCGGAATTACAAATTCCGCATCCTCGGATGCACCAGCGGCTTTTTGTCCTCCAGCCGCTGGGAGAAATCGCGGCGGATGTCATTCATCCGCGTTTGGGCCGGTCCATTGGCGAATTGCTGCGGGAATTGGAGGTATTAGAATATGGATATACTTAGAACTGTTGCTGATTTCCGCGTTTACCGGCATTCGGTGGCGGAAAAAAAACTTGTCTTTGTTCCCACCATGGGCGCTTTACACGAGGGTCATGGCAGTCTGGTGCAAATGGCCCGAAAAATAGCGGGAAGCGATGGCATTGTCGCGGCTTCTGTATTTGTTAATCCGACGCAGTTCGGCCCCCATGAAGATTTTCACAAATATCCCCGGCCCTTTGAACAGGATGTGGCCAACTTGACGCGGTGGGAGGCGGATGTGATTTTCGCCCCCCCGCCGGAGGAGATGTATCCCCCCGGCGCTTCCATCACCATTAATCCGGGACCGCTGGGCCAGGTGATGGAGGGAGCTATTCGTCCGGGGCATTTTAGTGGCGTATGCACCGTCGTGGCAAAATTACTGGGCATTGTTCAACCAACGGCGATGATTCTGGGCCAGAAGGATTTTCAGCAGCAGTTAATCCTCCGGCACATGGTGGCGGATTTGAACATGCCGGTCGAAATTGTTACCGCGCCGACCATTCGGGAATCCAATGGATTGGCCATGAGCAGCCGAAATCGCTACCTCTCAGAGGATCAGAGGTCCCACGCCGGTGCCATATACCAGGCGCTGTGCCGGGCGCGGGATCAATTTCAGGGCGGAATATGTGATGTGGCGGCACTGCAATCCGGGATGCGGGAGTGTTTGGAGCAGGCCGGGATGGAGGTACATTATGCTCAGGCGTGCCATGCGGAGACTTTGGCTCCGTTAAGCGGGATCGCGGCATCCCCATCTGTATTGCTGATAGCCGCCAAAATCGGCACAACCCGCCTGATTGATAATCTGCTTCTGTGAAATAACGTGCCCATGGGGAATGTCGCGGCATTGGCGGATGGGGCATTGCCATTGTTCCATGATCCATGCAAAAGCACTATAATATGATGTTTGTGCGTACGCGGGCTTTCCGCGGTGAAGGACGGAATTGTCCCAAGGAGCTTATTGATGATTTCCCGGCGGAAAACCCGGCAGGTAATGGTTGGAAATGTACCCATCGGCGGTGATGCCCCGGTGGTGGTGCAGTCCATGACCAGCGGCTACACCCATGAGATTGACAAGTGCGTGCGAGAGATCAACAAACTCGCGGCCGGCGGCGCGGATATCGTCCGCGTCGCGGTACCGGAACGTAAAGATACCGAAGCGCTGAAGGAAATTATGAAGCAGGTGCATGTGCCCATCGTCGCGGATGTGCACTTCCACTTTCAGCGCGCCCTGGAAGCCATTGAGGCCGGGGTCAGCAAAATCCGCCTGAATCCCGGCAATATCAATGATCGTAAACAGGTGGAGATGGTCATTGATGCCTGTAAAGAACGTAAATTGCCAATTCGGATCGGCGTTAATGAAGGGTCGATCGTTGAGCGCAAGGATAAGCAAAAGCGCATGCGCGAACTCGGCGGCGTGTTCGGCGATAATCGGCATGGGCACATTCTGGCGATCATGATTTCCAAGCTGGAAGAATATCTCGATATTTTTTACGAACGGAATTTTTACGATATTGTGATTTCCGCGAAATCCATTGATCCGATTCTGGTCATTGATGCTTATACGGAAATTTCAAAACGCTTTGATCATCCCCTGCATCTGGGCGTCACCCACGCCGGCCCCAAGGAAACCGGTACCATTCGCAGCGTTGTACCGCTGGGCACGCTGCTGGCCAACGGCATCGGCGATACGATCCGCATCAGCTATGCCAATGATCCGATTTATGAAGTGCAGGATGGGCTGGAACTGCTCTACGTACTGGGCCTGCGAACGCGCAAGGGAGCGGAGCTGATCGCGTGCCCCACCTGCGGGCGCATTCAGGTGGATTTATTTACCCTGGTGCAGCATGTCAACCGCAAACTCAAGGAAGAGATCACCCTGCCGATCAAGGTTGCCGTGATGGGTTGCGTGGTCAATGGCCCCGGTGAATGCGAGGGGGCCGATGTGGCCATTTTCGCCGGCGACAAGCGCGGCATTATTTATGTGCAGGGTGAAAAAGTCGCCAATGTTCCAGAAGAGAACATTCTGGATGCCCTGCTGGAAGAATGCAAAAAATTTCAGGCCAAGGTACTGCGGGGTGAAGCCAGGCTTGGTGAAAAGGTGGTGGATATTCTGCCACCGGATCCCATTGGCGAACTTGGTTCCGGTTACGCCAAAATCGCGGCGGCCAAAGCGGATGGTGGGACGCCTTTGCCCGTATTAAATCAATAAGATGCTTAACGCCACACCGTCATTCCGGCGCACGTTGTTCCAACAACGGCACCGGGAATGAATGTGTCGATCCCGCATTGGATGGAAGAAATACATGTTTGATCAGCTTTCAGAAAAATTTTCAAATCTGTTTCGGAATCTCTCCGGGCGCGGCCGGATCAGTGAGTCCAATGTCCGCCAATCCATGGAAGAGATTCGCAACGCCCTGCTGGAAGCCGATGTGCATTACGATGTGGTGCGGGATTTCACCGCCCGCGTCATGCAGAAGGCCGTGGGTGCCGAGGTGCTTAACTCGGTGGAACCGGGCCAGCAGATGGTCAAAATTGTATTCGATGAACTGGTCGCCATCATGGGGCCGGTCGATACCGGTTTGCTGTTTGTTGATCCCCCCCCCACCATTATCATGATGTGCGGTCTGCAGGGATCGGGCAAAACAACCACCTGCGGCAAGCTGGGGTTGTACCTCAAATCCAAGGGGAAAAATCCGCTGCTGGTGGCCGCCGATACGCAGCGTCCCGCAGCCATTGAACAGTTGGTCACGCTTGGTCAGCAGACGGATATTCCGGTATATCGTGAAGATGCCAATGGCAATCCGGTGGCAATATGCCGGCGCTCGATCGACTTTGCCCGTCAGAATGGCCGCGATGTGGTTATTCTGGATACCGCGGGGCGATTGCACATTGATGAAGACCTCATGCGGCAGTTGCAGCAGATCGGGCAAACCGTCAAGCCGCATCAGGTATTTCTGGTCGTCGATGCGATGGTCGGTCAGGATGCCGTCAACTCCGCCAAGGTGTTTAATGAAAAGCTGGAACTCGACGGTGTCATTCTCACCAAGTTTGATTCGGATACCCGCGGTGGTGCCGCGATTTCCGTTAAGGCGATTACCGGCAAACCCATTAAATTTTTGGGCGTGGGGGAAAAACTTCAGGCTCTGGAGGAATTTCATCCGGATCGTGTTGCGCAACGCATTTTGGGCATGGGGGATATTCTCACGCTGGTTGAAAAAGCGCAGCAGCATGTGGATGAAGCCAAGGCCGCCCAGATGCAGGAAAAGCTCGCCAAAGACACCTTCTCGCTGGACGATTTTCTTGACCAGATGCGCTCCATCCGCAAAATGGGGCCGCTCAAACAACTCATGGGCATGCTGCCGGGAGTCGGTTCAGCACTGAAGAATGTGGACTTGCCGGAAGAGGAACTCAATCGGGTGGAGTCCATCATCCAGAGCATGAATGCCAAAGAGCGCGGGAATCCGGACCTGATCGACGCATCCAGGCGGCGGCGCATTGCCAAAGGTTCCGGCACCCTTCCGGATGAGGTAGCGCGGTTGGTTAAGGGCTTTTCACAGGCGCGGGACATGTTCAAAAAGATGAATAAGATGTCCCTGATGGGCCGCTACAGGGCGATTGAAGATATGAAGAATATCAATCCGGCGATGCTGAATCCCGGAAATATCAGTGGCGCGCTACGCCAGCAGCCATCCCGGCTGACTCCGGAACAGAAGCGCCGCGCCCGTGAAAAACGTCGGCGTGGAAAATAAACATTTTGGAGATGCCATGTCCGCTGGATTAAAGAGCCTGGCCGGGAAGTTCATTGTTTTTGATGGCCTGGACGGCTGCGGTAAAACCACGCAGATGGACCTTCTTGAGAAAAAACTCCGTGCGGGTGATGTGCCGGTCCTGCGCGTGCGCGAGCCGGGAAGTACGCCGGTTGGCGAACATATTCGGGAACTGCTGCTGACCAGCCGGGGAGAGGGCCTGCATATCCGCGCCGAAATGTTGCTGTATATGGCCAGCCGCGCCCAACTTGTTCACGGAGAAATTAAGCCCGCATTGCGTAACGGCGTGGCCGTACTGGCGGACCGCTATACCAGCAGCACGCTGGCCTACCAGGGAACGGCCGGCGGAATTCCGGAACAGGACATTTTGGATGTGGCCCGTATCGCCACGGACAATCTCTGGCCGGACCTCACAATTATCCTCGATGTTCCGCTGGATATTGCCTTGAAGCGAATTGGTACCACCCGCAAAGGGGCCACCGTCCAACCTGGATTATTTCAGGATCGAATTGAGAATCGCGTGGCCGAATTCCATCAGAAAGTCCGTGCCGGCTTTCTGCATCAAGCGGAATTATTTCCCGACCGCTACCGTGTCATCAGCGCCAAAGGCACACGCGAAGAAATTGAACGGGCCGTTGAAAAAGCGATCATTGCATATTTCACCGCCTCAGCGGCAACGCGGTAGCCCCCCACCCGGCGATTTTATGCGCGGGTGATTTTGCCGCGACCCGCGCGGATGCCCGCCGTGGCGTTGCGTGTGTCCACAATGCGCCGCGCGTTGTGCACGATGAAACGCCAGTCATAATCGGAATGGTCCGTCGCAATCAGCACGAGGTCATAGCGTTTGAGATTGGCCGCGGTCAGGGGGATGGATTTCATCCGCAAATCATGTTGCCGCTGCGCGTGCGTGCGGGGAATATGGGGATCATTGTAATCCACGCGGGCACCGCGCTGCCGGAGTTGTTCAATAAGCACCACGGAGGGTGATTCACGCAGATCATCGACATCTTTTTTATAAGCCAGCCCCAGCACCAGAATCCGCGATCCGCGCATGGCCCGACCGGCATCATTGAGCGCGTCGGCAACCTTCCCAATCACGTAATAGGGCATGGCGGTATTGAGTTCACCGGCCAATTCGATAAACCGGGCGGTGACATCATATTGTTTGGCTTTCCAGCTTAAATAAAAAGGGTCAATGGGAATGCAGTGGCCGCCGAGGCCGGGGCCGGGATAAAACGCCTGGAAGCCGAAAGGTTTGGTTTTAGCGGCCGCGATGACTTTCCATACGTCAATACCCATGCGGTCGAAAATAACTTTCAATTCATTGATCAAGGCGATGTTGATGCAGCGGTAGCAGTTTTCCAGAATTTTTCCGGCCTCGGCAATTTCACAACTCTCCACGGGAACCACCGTCTTGACCGCCTGGCCATACAGGGCGCAGGCGGCTTGTAGTGCGCCGGCATCCATCCCGCCGACCACTTTGGGAATATCCACGGTCTGAAAATCCTTGCGACCGGGATCTTCTCGCTCCGGCGAATAGGCCAGCAAAAAATCCTTGCCGGATTTCAGACCGCCGGCCTCCAGCACGGGCAGGACAACTTCCCGTGTGGTGCCGGGATATGTGGTGGATTCGAGAATGATCAACTGGCCGGAACGCAGATGCGCTGCAACGGCAACGGCGGTGCCGGCGACATACTGCATATCCGGTTCGCGATTAACGGTCAGCGGTGTAGGCACGCAAATAATCAGCGCGTCACAACGCGCCATGCGCTCAAAATCAATGGTCGGTGTGAAATGACCGTCACGGACAAGATTTTTAATGGTGGCGGACGGAATGTGTCTAATATAGCTTTGGCCTTTTTCCAGTTTGCTTACCTTGGCCTGATCCACATCAAAGCCGATGGTGACAAATCCGGCATCGGAGAACGCCTTCACCAACGGCAGGCCGACATAGCCCAGACCAATAATCCCGACCACCGCCCGCTTGCTTTCAATGCGTTGCACAAGTGCGGCAACAGACCAAGAACTTATTTTCATCCGTAATTCCAAATTCAAGGTTTTTGGGTTGCGCCCGAAATGGGTGCGGCCATCGGCACAACATGCTCAAGGGTCGGCTTAACCGTGGGGAGACGGGCGGGAGCCTGATGATGGGCCAGATAGACCAATCCCAGCAAAACCAATAGTCCAATCACAATTTCCACGGGATAATTCGTATTCATCATCGCCTGTCACCTCAACGCGCGCTTTTCAACAGGACGCCATCGGATGGCGCGCACGTACGATTGTGCGCCGCCATCAACCTACTTGCGCATTTGTGCGCCCTGTAACACCCAGCATACGATAAGCAGCGGCACGCCGATGCACAACATCGCATCGGCTAGATTAAATATCCATGGCCAATAGTGCAATAGTATAAAATCCCGCACCTTCCCATGATTAAACGCCCGATCATATAAATTGCCCATGGCTCCAGCGAGTATCAGGCCCAAGGCTATTTGCATCACCCATTGGTTCCTGCGTGTGCTCATGAAAACATAAACGACAAAGCCGATCGCCACGAGACTGATGAGAATAAATAGCGGAGCCAGCCCCGGTCCGACGCCAAACACCGCTCCCGGATTCAGCGTGGTACGCAATTGCAGAATATCCGGAATCAGCACGACACGCCGCGCCCCAGGCCCATAGCCCAAATCGGCAAACGCCAGATGCTTGGTCCATAAATCCGCGGCCAGCCCACCGCCCGCAATCAGCACGAAACGCAGCCATGCCACAATTGAACCTGCCGCGGATGCGGGCGTAATCGAAGGATCCACAATACGGGCATCAGCGGCCAGGGTATCGGAGGCTGGGCTGGATATGGAGGTTGGCGGTTGATTCATCAGGCAGCCCATCAAGCGAGACATTAGCCGGCGCAATCCCGGCGATTGAACCTATTCTAATGGGCAACCGTCCGCGGGCCAAGGGCCTGATGAAGTTGTCAGTCAGATACCGACACGGGCGTGACACTTTACGCGGGTCGAATTTGGGATAATTTAGGTGTCGCACGATCCACCATGGATCGCGCGTCGGTTTAAGTGTTGATTCGAGTAGGAATATATGATATCGGCTCAGTGGACGGACAGTCTGTTTTGATCGCGACGGTGTCCTCCGGAGGCAGGCACAGGTGAGCACTGTTTAATGGGAAATTTCATGGCAAGTATCCGGGGGCCTGCTTTAGGTCCCGTCCGTCAAAGATGGTGCGAAAGTGGACCGTCGGTTATCGAGCTAATTGTCTTTCCACCGCATGAACCAGAATTGGGGATAGTGGTTTAATTGCGGAGCGGAATCGCGCCACGATTTTTCCCTGCCGCGAAATCAGAAATTTTTCAAAATTCCATTTCACCACTCCGGCAAACCGCGGATCCGTTTTATGGCCGGTGAGATAACGATATAAGGAACACTGGTGTGGCCCTTTTACATCCACCTTGGAAAACATTGGAAACGTCACGCCATAATGGGAGGTGCAAAAAACACTGATCTGCTTGTTGGTTCCCGGCTCCTGGTGGCCAAAATCATTGGATGGAAAGCCCAGTATCACAAATCCTTTTGATTTGAACCGTTTATAAAGTGCTTCGAGACCGGCATATTGGGGAGTAAAGCCGCATTTACTGGCGGTGTTCACCATCAAAATCACTTTGCCCTGATATCGGGCTAAATGGACATTTCTTCCCGCCAGGGACGGCATGGTGAAGGAAAGCACGGGCGCAACAATGCTGTTGCCCGGAACTGCGGCCTTCGCCTGGACACCGGTTCGCATCATTCCCGTCGCCGCCAGAGCCACTGCGATTAAAGCCGCCACGAAATAATTTACCGTGTGCGTTCCCATTGCGGTTCTCCAATTAGACAATTGCGCCGATTCGTGGAAATTTATTTTAACCTCGCCCACCCGCTTCGCACAAATCGCCAATCTCGCAATATCCAGATCTCGCGGGGAGCGAGGAATCTTAAGGAGAATCACCGATTGTAAATACCGACGCGTCATTCGCTCGCGGATCCTTAAACGCCGGTGCAGGCGCGATGCAAAAGCGGTGCGGTATTTGCAAGAAGCGCCCTGTCTGGCCGTGATGCCCGAAAGTGAAACATGCGCTAATTCAAAGGCATTCAAAAATATGCACAATGATACTTGTGTTGATATTGGGCGCGGCAGGATTCGAACCTGCGTAGGCATAAGCCAACGGATTTACAGTCCGTCCCTTTTGGCCGCTCAGGCACACGCCCTTCGTGGATCGGTACTATACCAAAATTTTCCCTTCAGGCCAATTTTATGAACAATTTATTGAACACATTTCCCGCAACAAGGCTATGATGCTGTCCATCATGGATGAACGACATATCTCATTGCCGGTACTTGCGGATGTATCCAGTCATCATGGCAGTGCCGCGGATATGGCGACCGCCCTGCGACGTCTGAATATCGGCGAGCTGCGTCTTACCGGCCATGATCGGCTCTTATACGCCACCGATGCGTCACTCTATGAGGTACTGCCGCTGGGGGTCGTAATTCCAGAATCGGTGGAGCAGATTTCAACGCTGCTGGAATTTTGCAATCGTCAGCTTATCCCGGTGCTGCCGCGCGGTGGCGGCACAAGTCTGGCCGGGCAATGCGTCAACCGGGCGTTGGTTGTGGATTTATCGCCGCACTTTCGCACGCTGTGGGAAATCAACCCCACGCAACAGACATGTGTGGCCGCCGCCGGAATTACCATTGACCGGATCAATCAGGAGCTTGCCGCGACGGGATTTTTCTTCGCCCCCGACCCGGCCACGTCGGCACAGGCCGCATTGGGTGGCTGCATTGGCAATAATGCCGCCGGCGCGCGATCCATCCGCTATGGTCGCACCAGTGAAAATCTGGCCGGTGTGCAGGTGGTACTGACCGATGGCCGAGTCCTCTGGCTATGCCCTGGTGCAGGGCGCAATGACCCCATCGCGCGGAAACTCGGCCGGCGGGTAGCCGCCGTCGTCCGGCAATATGCCGCTTTGATTCACGAACGATTTCCCAAACTGATCCGGCGCAACGCGGGCTATTCTCTGGATCTGATTCTCCGGCAATTGGATGCGGGCGTTGCTCCGGAGGATCTGGACTTGACCGCACTGATTTGCGGCAGCGAGGGGACGCTGGCGGTCATCACCGCGGCGCGGTTGAAATTGCGGCCAATTCCCGCAGCACGTGGTTTGGCGATTCTGGCGTTTAACAGCCTTGCGCAAGCCCTGGATCAACTGCCTGCTATTTTGAATACCCAACCCAGCGCGGTGGAACTGCTGGATGCAACGGTGTTGCAGGCGGCACAGGGGAATGCCGAGGCGCGGCGACAATTGGCCGTGCTGCCGCGCCTTGACGGACAACTCCCCGCCGCCATTTTGTATGTGGAATATCAAGCTCAGCAGTCTCCCGCTGAACTCGACGCCCTGCTGGGCCATTCCGCTCTTGCGGCACCGGCATCGCGTATATTCCGCCAACCCGCTGAAATGACTCAGGCCTGGGCTTTGCGCAAAAGTGCCGAGGCTCTCCTCCACGCCCTGTCCAGCACCCGCAAGCCGATTACCTTCGTGGAGGATAATGCCATTCCCGTTGCGCGACTGGCGGAATTTATCCAACGTTTCAAGGGCATTGTGGAATCGCATGGTACCAGCGCCGCCTTTTACGCCCATGCTTCCGTCGGCGTGTTGCATGTCCGCCCCATGCTGAATTTGCATGAACCGGCGGATCAGCGGGCCATGCGCAATATTGCCCTGGAAACCGCCCGTCTGGCCCGTGACTGTGGAGGCGTGATGTCGGGGGAACATGGCGACGGGCGGGTGCGCGGACCGTTACTGCTGGAATATTTCGGCCCGGAACTTATGCGGGCCTTCGCCGAGATCAAAGCTATTTTTGATCCGGCGGGAATTTTGAATCCGGGTATGATCGTCAATCCCGGCGACTTGGACAGCATCACCACCCATCTTCGCCAACAGGCGCAGCGACGTGTTACATGCCCGGAGGTGGAAACGTATTTTAATTACGCCGATCAGGAATCATTTTCCGGCGCGGTGGAAATGTGCAATGGGGCCGGCTTTTGTCGCAAGACATCCGGCGGCACGATGTGTCCATCGTATCGCGCAACACGTGATGAGCGACATTCTCCGCGCGGAAGGGCCAATGCGTTACGCGGCAGTATTTTGGGCACTTCCGATTGGCCGAACTGGACGGATGCCGAAACGTTGAAAACGCTCGATCTGTGCCTGTCGTGCAAAGCCTGCAAAACTGAATGCCCCAGCAGCGTGGATATCGCCCGGCTGAAAGCCGAATATCTGGCGCAGCGATACCGTGAAGTCGGGCCGCCGCTGGCCGCACGCGTGTTTGGCCATATTCGCACTCTCAATCGCGTCGGGGCCATGTTGCCCAGCGCGGCCAACCGTCTCCAGAACTTTCCGCCGGCGCGCGGCTTGATTAATTACCTGCTGGGCCTGGCACCGCAACGTCAACTACCCCCTTTCTCAACACCTTTGACGAAACTTTTTCACAATGAATTGATTGCGGACAATCCGATGACGGGACCCAAAGTCGCGCTATTTGCCGATTGCTTTACCGCGTTTAATGAATCACACATCGGCGTGGCGGCCACGCGCGTTCTACAACGTCTGGGCTATCGCGTGGAGCTTATCAACAACGGCTGCTGCGGGCGAGCCATGATTTCCAACGGGCTTTTGGACATAGCGCTAACCACCATCCGAAAAACCCTGGCGGTTTTAGCCCCGGCGATAACCGATCCCGCTGTCACCGCCATCATCGTCTGCGAG
Organism: Planctomycetota bacterium; assembly: GCA_021809365.1. The sequence continues at coordinate 26,505 of JAKBAC010000001.1, forward strand.
CCATCGTGCCTTAGCGCCATGTTGGATGATTGGCAGACGTTGCGCAACATCGGCCCGCCGGAATTGCTTAGGCAACTGGCGCAAAAGGCCATCTCTCCAACCGATTTTGTGCAGCGTGGCTGGAATCAACATCCGAATCGCCCATCATCGGTCCACGGGCAAAATCAACGGGTTCTGTTTCATGGCCATTGCCACACGAAGGCCTTGTGGGGCACGGGGGATGATGACGCATTGCTCAATCGCTTTACCAATGGAAACGCTTTAGTCTTGAACACCGGTTGCTGCGGAATGGCCGGCGGCTTTGGTTATACACAAGACCACTATGACTTATCGCTGAATATTTTCGGTCAGATGGAATTCGATCCGATCCGTCAAGCTCCCGCTGACGCCATTATTCTCGCGGACGGCACATCCTGCCGCCACCAGATCAATCATGCCGCCGGAAAACTGGTACGGCATCCCATTGAATGGCTAGCTGAATGCCTATAATCAAAAAGGATATGTCGCCGGCGGCGGTATTTATGAAACAAGCGGCAACGCGATACAACAACTTTCCACGCCAGTCGCTGTTTATCATCAGCTTATTTACGGCATGTGTGATTCTTGTGGCCATCTGGCCCTGGCTCCAAACGCTTGCACAGAAGATTGGATTGGAACCACCGCCGGGACATATCGCATGGCGGAGCGACAGAGTACTTAGATCGGCGAAACAACACAGTATCACATCCGGGCGGCCAATACTCGTGGATTTCTGGGCCTCGTGGTGTCCGCCGTGCCGGCTCATGGATCGTGAAGTGTGGACGGATCCCAAAATCGCGGATTTCGTCAATGAGCACTTTGTTCCCGTCCGTGAAGATTTGGATACGCAGGCCGGAAAAGCCTGCGCCATCAAATTCGGCGTGCAGGTATTACCGACGATTTTGATACTCAATGCGCACGGGCAAATCGTCAAATCAGCGCAATCCATGAATCGTCGGGAGATGAGGCAATTTCTGACCACAATTCCGAACTGATGATTATCGTGTAAAGGGGCGGATCACACCGATGACCACACCCTGAATTGTCACATCGGAATCCACATAGATCGGCCGCATGGCGCTGTTGGCGGGCTGAAGGCGCACACGATTTTTCTCACGGTATATCCGCTTAAGTGTTGCGGCACCATCGGCCAGCAGCGCTACGACGGTTTCGCCGTCGTGCGCGGTGGAGCGCTGTTCCACAATCACCAGATCGCCATCGGCGATATGATCTTCAATCATGGAATCTCCGCGAACCCGCAGAGCAAATGTTCCATAGCGGGAGGTGAACATATCTCCAAGGCTCACGGTGTCCCGATCCTCCACCGCTTCAATGGGGCGCCCCGCCGCGATGGAACCCGCCAGCGGGAAGTCCGTTGCCTGGCTGTGCCGATTCCACGGCTCAGGCAGCTTCACTGCCGGTCGCACTGTCAAAGAGCGAGCCTTGTGCGGCATCCGTTGAATAAGTTTTTTTCGTTCCAGCGCTTGAACGTGCTCGAACACGGTGACTTTGGACACGCCGAGCTGGTCGGCCAATTCCTGCATCGTCGGCGAATAACCCTGCCGAAGTCGATAGTCGCGGATAGCGGTAAGAATCGCCAGTTGCTTGGGCGTTGGTGTCATAGGAACTCTCCATGGATTGTGATGGAATTACATTGGACGCTGTTGCGGGCGAGGCCGCCGAAGCGGCGCGATGACCCTCCATGGCCGCCGGGGGCGACTTTCCAATCGCGACTTTGCCGTGCGGAGTCAGTGTGGCCAGCACGGAATCGCCCGTCGCTTTGGTAAATCGCACCTGGGTGGATAGGGCATTGCGTCGCAAAGCCGCGTAGCGTGTAGCGCGTGTCCATGGCGAATACGCATCGTCCTGCCCACAGGTCGAACAGGCCTGCAGCAAATCCGGCCTCGCTTCGCTGCGATAGCGTCGCCCCGGATGAATACCGAGAAACACATCCCGAAGTTCCCGCATCAATAATTTCCAGGGGGACAACGCCTGTTCCGCTATTTCCTCGTCGCCCGGCAATTGCTGCGGACGATATTGGTGGCCATACCAGTCCACCACATATTCGCCTCCCGGACCGAAACTGCACAGGGGCACTTCCATCCGTCGTAATGCCCGCGCCAGGGGCGATTCGCCATCGGCTGAAATCCGGCCCGTGCGGATACGATAAATTTTCATTCCCGCCAGACCTACACCTATATGAGATCCGATGGCGGCATGTTGCGGCTGGGTAAGCAATTGCGGCGTGGCTGATGAAACGCGTAGCGGTGAATCTGCACGATTGACGGTCATGGCACAGGACTCCTTTCCGTGTTAGGCCTACAGGCGCACCCGATATTGCCGTTATGCCGAATCGGGGCGATACACCCATCCTGGTGCTTCTTTATATCTTGTCGGAACATCACAGCCTTTACCTTTAATAAATCTGTAAGGCATCTGTTTGGATGATAGTATATCTAACATCTTACGAACGTCCAAGCCACACAACCGCACTTATATTGCTATTTGCGAAAATATATATCGTGTTTATACTGGCACAAAAGCGCGCCGACGCACTATCATATATTGCGTCGGTCAAAAAAATGTGAAGAATCAAAAGTGTTTTGTGGAAACTTTTTGCTGATACCGAAGTATAATGAAAGTGGGGAGATTGATAATTGAAAGGGGTTGCTACCATGAGACCAGAAAATGTATATCGGATTGATCCTCACCGCCTCGGCTCTATGCGCCGCCATTGCGCCCATAAGAACCTGATCGGTGCCGCCGTTACCTGGCGCGGTGCGCTGATGCTCGCCGCGCTGGCCGCACTGTCCATCGGAGCCGGATCGCATAGCGCCATTGCGCAGGTCCAGGTGCAGAACGGCAATGCGCTGGACGCGAACAATCAGGTGGGTTCCGGCGGCAGCAATAATCCGATTCCCGGTTATGTTCCGCTGAATCCTAATGCGGTGGGTTACGCCAACTCGGCCACCGGCGCGTATAACTCGGTTCCGCGCGTTAACTACCAGGTAGTTCCGGTACCCCTGCCGGGCGGCGGTACCAGTTACGCCCGCATACCTCAACTCGGCCAATCCTCGTTCAATACATCGGTGCCGCCTTCCGCGATGGGGCTTTATAACGTCAACGCCATAAGTTCTGGAGTGCCAAGTACGGTTATGAATTCCGCGCTGGGGGCGAATGGTCAGGGCTATCTGGTTCAATCCCAGTCGAACTTTGCCACCAATCCCTATTCACCCACCGCTGTGAATGGCCAGGCTTATCTGCCCCCGCCATATTCGCCGTCCAATACCATGCAAAATCCTGCCGGATTTTTGCCGGGAACAGGCCTTTCCGCCAACACCAATCCCGGTGAAAACGGCATTCCCGCAAACGCGACCGGCGGTGTGGTCGGGCAAATCAATCCGCTATTCGGACTGCGGCAAGTGCGGGTTCAGCAAGCCGTAACCGGCCAACTTCCCAACCCCTTTGGTATTACACCGGAGCGCAAGTCCGCCAAAGAAAATGATCAGTACAATTCATCTCGCAATGGGTCGTCGACCAACACCCAAAACGCACTGAATATCGGCACCAGCCGGATCACGAATTCCCAGGCGATCAATGGCAACGCCAAAATCATCAAACCCACCCCACCCAACGGCAAGGCCGTGAATGGATCCATCGGAGGCCAAACGGCACCGGGACACATTGGCGGCGGCGGTTTGTATCAACAGTTATTGGCGGAGCTGGCGGGCGGCAAACCATCCAAAATCACCGCCCCCGGCCTGCCGGGGCAATCCGCCATCACGCAGACCAATTTATCTCCAAATCCCCACAAGCAAACCCTGGTCATTGATCCGATTACCGGCTTGCCCATTGCGCCGCTTACCGCGCAACGGCTGGTGGGCATTTCCAACAGCAATGGCCGCGGTTCGTCCTCAAATTCCTCGACCAATGGCAACATGTCCAATTCCACCGACATGCAGCTCCACGCCGGCTGGAATATCAGTGCGTTGAATTCTCTGGCCGGCGGTACGCCCGGCAACTTCGGCCAGCTCATGCGGCAGGCCGAAGCGGATCAGAAAATCGGACGCTATGTCTCAGCCATTGAAAATTATCAAAGCGCTGTGCAGTTACAGCCGGGGAATCCGCTACCCCTGATCGGACAAGCCAACGCGGAACTTTCAGCCGGACTGTATCAGAGCGCCGCGTATAATCTCAAATTCGTATTCACGCGCCATCCGGAATTAACCGCGTTGCGGTACAACTTGTACGCCTTGCTGCCCAAATCAAGCCTTAACGCAGCGCATCAGCAGCTTCATACAATGTTCGGACAGAAAAATAATGTTGCCGCTTTTCTGCTGGCTTATCTCGATTTTCAGACGGGCCGCACTGTGGAACTCCAATCAACCTTAAATCAATGGGCGGCCTGGAAGAACAGCGGCTCATGGCCGGTGATTCTCAAGAAAGCGTGGATCAAGGCGGATGAACATCAAGCCGCCGGCGCAGCGGGATCGGGGAAACCGTGACGCAATTTGAAACCTCGCAATCACACAATAACGCCGATGGCGATGCTGTGGCCGGAAATGTGAAAACAGCCGTGGAGTCCGGCACGCGCCTCACGGATTATATTGATGCGGCTACGCTGCAGGATATTCAGGACTCACTGGCGTCGGTCGCCCGGGTGAAGGCGACCATTCTCGATGCGCAGGGTGCGCCACTGACGCACACCACCGTGAGCAAGCGCTTTCAGGCCCGCTCGGCCGCGATCGCGGCATCGCACAGCGCCCGCGGCGATGCCGGGCTGGATCAACCGTTTTCCGCCCCGATAGTTGTCCGCGGAGAGCGCCTGGGCAGTATCGTCATTGAACCGGTGAAGGCCGCGCCGATTCGCTCCGCCACCATCAACGATCTGGCTGAAAAACTTCAGCTTTCATCCCCGCAGGTTCGAACCATTATTGAAGCGGTGAACCAGGATTCCGTGGCGCAGCGGACGGCCAGCGTACAGTTTCTCTACCTTCTGGCCAACGCCATCGCCCGCATGTGCGAGCAGGAAATGCAGCTGCGCCGGCGCATTGTTGAATTATCCACCCTGTTCAATATCTCCAACATGCTCACGGAAGCCCGTGGATTGCAGCAGACACTGGATCGTGTCACGTTCAGTGTGACACAGGCCTTGAACGTCAAGGCCTGCTCCCTGCGGCTGCTGGATGACCAGCGCGATGAGCTGGTGATAAAAAGCGTCTATAACCTCTCGGAAGGGTATCTGCGGAAAGGTCCGATTATGCTCCGCCAGAGCGGCATTGATCGTGAAGCGCTGGAGGGCGGAGTGGTGTACGTGGCCGATATCGCGACGGATCCGAGAATCGTTTATCGCGATGATGGCCGCCAGGAGGGGATTGTTTCGGTACTATGCACCGCCCTGATTTACAAAGATCAGCCCATCGGCGTGCTGCGGGTCTACTCCGCCGAGCGCAAGGAGTTTTCTGATTTTGAAGTCAAGCTTTTACAGTCCATTTCCGGCCAGGCCGCCGCCGCCATTGAAAATGCGCGGCTGCAGCAGGAAACGGTGGAAAAGGAGCGACTGCAGCGACAGGTGCAGATTGCCGCGGAAGTGCAACGGCGCATGATTCCCGCCGGCGCGCCGCATGTACCGGGATTCGACATTGCCGCGCTCTACGCTCCGTGCTTTGAACTCGGCGGCGATTTTTACGACTTTATACAATTCGGCGAATCAACGCTTGGCATAGCCGTGGCTGATGTCGTCGGAAAGGGGCTTCCCGCTTCGCTGTTAATGGCATCCGTGCGGGCCGCGATTCGCGCTTATGCCAGCGACATATACGATCTTGATGAAATTATCGCGCGCGTCAATCGCGCCATGGTCGCCGATACGCGCACCAATGAGTTCATCACGCTCTGGTATGGCACGTTGAACTACGCCCGCAAACAATTGACGTATTGCGCCGCGGGGCACGATCCGGCGCTGATGGTACGCGATGGACATATTCAGGAACTGGGTGCCGGCGGAATGGTGCTGGGCGTCAATGCCGCGGAAGTATACAGCAAGGAAGTCATTGAACTGCGTCCGGGAGATTTGATTTTCATTTATACCGACGGACTAAGCGATGCGGTCACATTCAGCGGCGAAAAATTCGGGAAAGCTCGCGTGCGGGAAACGCTGCTGCGCTATCGGGATTTGTCCGCCGAGCAGATTTGTCAAAACATGATCTGGGAAACCCGACGTTTTGTGGGCCTCAATCGCCGCACCGATGATACCACCCTCGTGGCTGTCCGCGTTACACAATGAGTCATTTACGGTCATGGCGAAGATACTGATTTTTGGCGGCTCGTATGATCCGGTGCATGTCGGGCACCTGCAAACGGCCCGTTACGCGCTGGAGAAACTCCCGGCCGACCGCGTATTATTCATACCCACATACGAATCCCCGCATAAGCTCTCCGCCAACCAAGCCTCCGCCGCGGCCACGCCGCGTCAGCGGTTGGCGATGCTGCAACTCGCAATTGCCGACGATCCCAGTATGGAGGTTTCCGATATTGAATTACGGCGACCACCGCCAAGCTACACCATTGACACATTGCGCGTACTGCAAAATCAGCGGCCCCACGACCGCTTTACATTGCTGATTGGTTCAGATCAACTCCCCGGTTTGCATACTTGGCGGGACATTGCAACCATTATCGAGACCACACCCATCGCGGTTCTGCCGCGCCCGGGATACCCCGCGCCGGCGAAATCTCCGGGCAATATATCGGAGCATTTGTGGAATCGGGTTTGCGCCGGAATCTTGGATATTCCAATGTTCAACGTGTCGGCAACGGATATTCGCGCGCGCTTGGCGCAGGGGCTAAGCACGGTGACCCTGCTTCCGCCGGCGGTCATGGAATATATTCAACAGCATCGCCTGTACGGTGTGTCTTAAGGTCATGGCCAATGGCCACGCGGATCAGGCGTTGATACGCCCTTCCCAAGGACTGCTGGCGGTCGCATACAGTTTGCGCGGAATTCTCCCCGCTTCAAAAGCCAGACGCCCGGATTCGGTTGCCAGCAACATGGCACGGGCCATTTTCAGCGGCTCTCTCGCCCCGGCAATGGCGGTATTCAACAGCACCCCATCCACGCCCAATTCCATGGCCGCGGCCACATCACTGGCCGTACCGACACCGGCATCCACGATCACCGGATACTCCGGATCATTTTCCTTGAGTTGCTCAAGGATAATGCGGATGGCGTTGGGATTCAGCACGCCCTGCCCCGAGCCGATGGGCGAGCCGGCCGGCATCACCGCCGTTGCACCGGCTTCTTTAATCCGCTTGCAGAGCATCACATCATCGGAACAATAGACCAACACATGAAAGCCTTCCTTTACCAGAATTTTCAGGGCCTCAAGTGTGCCGATGGGTTCGGGCAGCAGCGTTTTGGTATCGCCCAGACACTCCAGCTTCACCCAGTCCGCACCGCGATAGCCCGAGCCGGTAAGCATTTCCCTGCCCAATCGGGCAACGCGCACCACATCCTCGGCCGTAAAGCAGCCCGCGGTGTTGGGCAGGATGATATATTTCCCCGGATCAATAAAGTCCAGAATATTGCGTCCGGAATTTTTATCCACCAGTCGCTCACGGCGCACCGCCAGAGTGACAACCTGAGCACCGCCGGCACGATGACATTCCTGCATGAGTTCCAGCGACGCATATTTTCCCGTGCCGACAATAAGCCTTGACTGCAATTCGTACGGCCCAATCTTAAAGTTCATGGATCCCATAATTTATCCTGAGTTATCCCCCACCAACAAATGTTACAATTTCCACTTTGTCGCCCGGCTTCAGGCCGGTAGTCGCATACGCCGGCTTGGGCACAATATCACGATTCAGCTCCACGGCCACCCGCACCGGCTGAAGATTGTACGCAACCAGCAACTCCTGAATCGTTGCCCCTTCCGGCAACACGCGCTTTGCACCGTTTACACACACGTCCATAATAATAGTTTAACCAATTCAGCCGTCCGCCACTACCGATTAATCGCCCGGCTCCAGTACCGCCATAAACGCTTCCTGCGGGATTTCCACCTGCCCCACCTGCTTCATGCGTTTTTTTCCGGCCTTTTGTTTTTCCAGCAATTTGCGCTTGCGGCTGACATCACCGCCATAGCATTTCGCCGTGACATTTTTTCGCATGGCACTGATGGTTTCACGCGCAATGACGCGCGACCCCACCGCCGCCTGCAGGGGCACTTCAAATAAATGCTTTCCGATTTCCTGCTTGAGCTTGCGTATAATGGCCCGCCCGCGTGACTCGGCCTTGGAGCGATGCACGATCAGGCTCAAAGCATCCACGGCCGCGGCGTTGACCAGAATGTCCATCTTGACCAGTTCATCCGCCCGGAAGCCGATCAGTTCATAATCCAGCGTGCCATAGCCGCGTGTCGCGGTCTTCAAGCGGTCAAAAAAATCAAAAATCACTTCCGCCAGAGGCATTTCATATTCAATAATGACCCGGTTGGGACCCAGATATTCCGTCTTTTTATAAATGCCCCGGCGATCCTGGCATAATTTCGAAATGTCACCGATGTTTTCCGCCGGCACAATAATACTGGCGCGAATCATCGGTTCACGAATTTCGCGCACCTTGCTTAAATCCGGCAACATGGAGGCACTGTCGATCATTTTGACGGTGCCGTCATTGAGCACAATTTCATAGGAGACGGTCGGCGCGGTCTGCACCACCTGCACATGCTGCTCGCGCTCCAGGCGTTCCTGCACAATTTCCATGTGCAGCAGCCCCAGAAAACCGCAACGGAATCCAAAGCCCAGGGCGTCCGATGTTTCCGGTTCAAAGGTAAATGATGAGTCATTGAGACGCAGTTTTTCCAGCGCCTCACGGAGTTGCGTGTATTCCGTATCCGGGCCGGGATAAAAATCGCAATACACCATCTGTTTGGGCGGCCGGTATCCGGGAAGCGCTTCGGGTGCCGGTGAATTCGCGTCCGTTACGGTATCGCCGATGGTCACATCACTGAGCGTCTTGATGTTCGCCACAAGAAAGCCGACTTCCCCGGCCTCCAATGAATCAACATGCACCGGGCGCGGAGCGAACTTACCCAGATCGGTAATCTGATAAATCCGCTGCTCCCCCATTAAGCGTATTTTCTGTCCGATGACAATCTTGCCGTTCATCACGCGGACGTAGACGATTACACCACGATAATCATCGTATTTGCTGTCGAAGATAAGCGCCTGCAGGGGCTGGTCAACGTGGCCCCTCGGCGGCGGCAATCGCAGACAGATGGCCCGCAGCAGTTCTTCAACGCCCAGGCCGCTCTTGGCGCTGATATGCACCGCGGAGAGTGCGTCAATGCCCAGAACCTGCTCCATTTCCTCCGCGACCTCTTCGGGCCGGGCGCTGGGCAGATCAATTTTATTGATGACCGGCACGATTTCCAGCCCCGCCTCAATGGCGGCATAGGCATTGGCCACGGTTTGCGCCTGCACCCCCTGCGTGGCATCCACCAGCAGCAGCGCTCCTTCGCACGCCTGCAGGGCCTTGGCGACTTCATAATGGAAATCCACATGCCCCGGCGTATCAATGAGATTAAACATATAGTGGCGGCCATCAAGCGTGTATGGCACGGTTACCGCACTGGCCTTAATGGTAATGCCGCGTTCGCGCTCCAGGTCCAGATCATCAAGAAACTGCGCCTGCATATCCCGTTCGGTAATGGCACCGGTGCGTTCCAGAATGCGATCCGCCAATGTTGATTTACCGTGGTCAATATGGGCCACAATTGAAAAATTACGTATATCCATGCGTTTTGGTGCGCCTCAAAGTGCGGGTTATCAGCCGCCCGCCAGACTCGTGTATTCCAGTGCCCCGTCAAAGAGCGCCGAGTCTTGATTATAACTTGCTTTGGCAAATCGTGATGGCCGCGGAAAGAAAATGCGGGTTTTCCAGAATGGTCAGAAAGCCCCGTGGTAACGGCGCACAACCTGACAGTGATGCAATCAACCGGTGGGCCGTCCACACCAAAACCGTCTCATGCCAACCGGGACCGGCGATACTGTGCAGGGAAAAATAGGATTGCAAAAATGACTGCGCCTCGGGCGAGCGTATCAGGCCCTCGGCATCCACGCACCAGTTCAAAAACACATCGACCACATCTTCATGGGGAAATCCAACCTGACAACAACCCCAGTCCACGATGGATACAATCTGATGGTCCGCATCCAACAAAACCGCATCGGGCGTCAATGACCCGTGCCACAACTGGGTACAATCCACGGAAAGGTACGACAGTTGCTCCATGAACTTTTCAATCGGCACCGCCTGGAGCGCCTGCTGAACCACCTCACAACCCGGGGCCGGCTGCGCCAACAGTGCCTTGAGTCTCTCGGTGAGCTGCGCTGTGGAAACCACCGCAAATGGCTGCTCATGGTTTAACAGCCGGTGCATCCACGCCAGCCGTAAACCCAAATGGCTTAAGTTCTGATTACTCCAGTGTTCCATCGGCAACGCCTGGCCTTGCGGCTGCGTGCTGAGCATCAGATGAGTCCCCTGCGGACCGTCCGCCACCCAACCAGTCTCAGGTCGGCTGGTGTGGATCGCCTTGGGAACTGAAAAACCCGAGGCCCCCAAACGCGCGGTCAAGGCCCCCGACGCCTGCAGCGCCGCCACATCAAAGGACGTCGGGAACAACATCAGCAGAAATTCACGCTGACCGGCGGTCAGGAGTTCCAGACATTCCGCCTGCCGCCCGCGCTTAATCATGCGAAAGCGCAGGACGCGCCCAATATCGTAATGCTGTTCCACCAGCCCATTGAGCATATACGCCGTGCGGTCATCCATGCGATTTTTACCCGTTACCAATCTCCAATATCCCTATGCGTCAATGCCGCGTTCCGGCGTGTTACCGTGTCTGAAATCAGGAGTATGGTGCTCCCAATCGCTACTTATGTTTATGGGCTGCAATTGCGCGCGGCAGATAATGCGCGATGTCAGTCGCCAGAATCCCGGCGGGGCCGAACTCTTTTGCCGCCAGGTCTCCGGCAAGTCCATGCAGATGGGCACCCAACCGCGCCGCATCAGGACACGATAACCCCTGCCCCACCAATGACGCGATTACTCCCGTGAGAACATCCCCGCTGCCGGCGGTGGCCATCGCCGGATTTCCGGTTTTGTTAATGCCGATCCGCCCGCCGTCCGCAATAACCGTTTGATGCCCTTTGAGTACCACAATACAGCCGGTGGCGCGGCTCAAGAGTTCCGCCAGCGCGGTTCGATCCGGCCCCGCCGACACCGTGGCCGCCGCCGCTTCCGACGATTCCGCTGCGCTTGGCTCGTGCGGTTCCGCTGGAATATCCAAAGCGATACCGTCGGCGGTGGAAGGTGCATCGTCATCATCCGCCAGGCTGCGGCCACCACGGGTTGCGGCCGGTGGTTTTTCAGCGGCGATGCCCAAGTTTCCGCCACGCTTCGCCACCGCCGCCATCAGACGCATGAATTCTCCCATGTGCGGCGTAAGAATCACATTCGACCAGTCACGACGTGTCGGCCACTCACTGGCTTCCAGCATTGCCAGGGTATTGAGCGCATCGGCATCCAGCACCAGGGGGCCGCGATGGCGCTCCAGAAGTTCCAATACAATTTTCTTGGTGGTTGGCCCCAAGCCCAGTCCGGGGCCGACGGCCACGGCTTCATGCTGATCGGCAAATTCCAGCAGTGATTTAATATCGCGCGGATTGATGACGAAACCGGTCGCCACCGGACAGATTGTCAGCACGTCGTGCAAAATGTCTTTGGCCGTTGCAATTCTGCACAGACCGCTGCCGGTTCGCATGGCACCGATTGCCACCATGGCCGGGGCACCGATCATGCACTCGGATCCCGCAATGACCAGAACTTTGCCAAAATCACCCTTGTGGGCCTCCGCCCGCCGCGGCGTGATACGGGGTAAGTCAATTTCATTCATACGTGATAGCCTATGCGGATTGTCTTCACTCGGCAAGTGAAATTTCTTCAGACGCGACCGCGAGATCGCGTCGCCGCATCAGCCCTTAAAATAAATGGCTTTTTTTATAGCATCCACTACCCGATCCACATCCGGCACAACATGGTGCAGTAATGGTTTGCTGTATGGCATGGGCACATCCAGGGACGCCACACGAACCACAAAATTGTCCAGATCATCAAAACAGCTTTCCTGTACGCGCGCGGCAATCTCAGCGCCCACGCCGCATTGCGGATAACCTTCTTCCACTGTCACGCAATAGCCGGTCTTTTTCACAGACGCAATAATCGCCGGCATATCCAAGGGGCGCAGCGTGCGCGGATCAACCACTTCCACACTGATGCCATGATCCTTCTGTAATTTTTCAGCGGCGGCCAATGCGGTCAGACAACTGTGCCCCCATGCCACCACCGTGCAATCGGTACCCTCACGCTTGACATCCGCTTTACCGAACGGCAAAAGATATTCCTCCTCTGGAACCTCTCCCCGCAGGCCATACATGGATTCATTTTCCAGAAAGATCACCGGATCATCATCCCGGATGGCGGTTTTCAATAGGCCCTTCGCGTCATAAGCCGTGGCCGGGCAGACCACTTTTAATCCCGGAACGTGCGTGTAGAGAGCATCAACCGTCCAGGAGTGTGTGGCACCCAACTGTTGCCCCGGACCGGAAATACCGCGAAACACAATCGGGACTTTGAATTGCCCACCGGACATGTGCCGGACTTTGGGGGCATTGTTGACCACCTGATCAAACGCCACCAGCGAAAAGGAAAAAGTCATGAATTCGATAATTGGACGCATTCCGACCATCGCCGCACCGACCCCAAGACCGGCGAAACCGGTTTCAGATATTGGAGCATCCACCACGCGCATCGGGCCGAATTTAGCGAGCATTCCCTGCGATACTTTGTACGCCCCATCATATTCCGCGACTTCCTCACCAATCAGGAACACCTCCGGATCGCGCTGCATTTCTTCGCACATGGCCTGATTGAGTGCTTCACGCATTTGAATTTCGGGCATACGTTACATTCCTTAGTGAATTATTTTCATTTCCGGTATTCCGGCTGACGACGCGCCGCCGGCGGTGAACCCAACATCCCTACCATCAGGCTTTATACGCCCCGTAGGGATTGGAATAAATATCGGACCATACATCCCCGACATCCGGATAGGGATCTGCATCCGCCTTTTCATGGGCCGCTTCCACCTGCGCATGAATTTCATCACTGATCTGAGCCACCTTTTTATCATCCAGTATGTGCAGGCCTTTGAGTTGCTTTTCCAACCGCCCGATCGGGTCATGTTCCTGATATCGGGCCACTTCCTCCTTGGTGCGGTACTTCTGCGGATCGGAGGTGCTGTGCCCCCGATAGCGGTAGGTCTTGACATCCAGGAAAATGGACCCATTTCCCTTGCGGCAGTAATCCGCCGCGGTCAGCATCATCCGATACATCGCCACGCAATCCATCCCGTCCACGTCTTTACCGGGAATGCCGTAGGCGTCGCCGGTGCGCAGCTTCAGGTCCGTTACCGCCGAGGCGCGATGCAGGTGCGTACCCATGCCGTAGCCATTGTTTTCCACCATGAAGATAATCGGCAGCTTGAAGAGGCCGGCCAGATTCAGCGCTTCATGAAAAGCGCCCTGATTCATGGCCCCATCGCCGAAATAACACAATACAACGCCGTCTTCTTTCCGATATTTGATCGCCCAGCCCAGTCCGGTGGCCAGCGGAACATGCGCTCCAACAATCGCATGACCGCCGAAAAAATTCTTCTCCCGGTCAAAAAAGTGCATCGACCCGCCTTTGCCATGCGAGCAGCCCGTCTTGCGACCATACAGTTCCGCAAACAACGGATATATGTCCATCCCCCGCGCGATGGCGTGGCCATGATCCCGGTATGCGGTGATCACGTAATCCGACGGACGCACCGCCGCGATACTCCCCACCGCCACCGCCTCCTGCCCGACATACAAGTGGCAAAAACCGCCGACTTTCTGCTGCTGATATGATTGCGCACAGCGCAGCTCGAAGGCCCGGATCAACACCATCTGCCGATACCAATCCAACATTTGCGACGGAGATGGATCAATTTTCTGCTGCGGCTCAACCAACATCGTCACTGCAACACCTTTTCCATTCAAAGCCAAAAACAATCCTCCACACGGCAAACGCCGAAAGCCAATGCCTCCGCGGAAATTATGGTTCCTTAACCCCGCGTCCGCCCGCAGGGTACTCCGCCGCCGACATCATCGGGCTGTTCCAAGACACTTATTTTAATGTTTTGCGTCAATTTCGCAAAGTATTCTTCCCGGTTCTTCTCAGTTTTGCGGATTATCCGCTCTATGCGGAGGGGATGGCCATACGGAGACGGGCCATGGCCTTTTTGAGAACGCCTGAATGAAACATCAGTTTACAGCCACAATTATGGCGCAGAGGTTGGATACGACGACGATATTTGTCACGAGGTAGCGGAGGGGCAGCCGCTGCGGCGGCTGGAGGAGGAGAACAGGTGATAGTGGAGCAGTAGAGTACATGCGGCCAGCCTGGAGAATTGCCGACGCTTGCCGGAAATGGGACACCGTGCTCCAGTCATCATTGCACGGCGGTTGGATTGCTGCCTGTTCCCGGCATCACAACATAGTCCATTTTGCTGTAGTGCCAAGCACTGGTGGGCAGCCGTTAGGGCCGCCGTTATTTTGATTAACTATTCACGTCCCCGTTTCGCTTTCCCGGCTAGAACATATTTTTCTTCCATATGGGAATCCCATCCCATCCGCACTTCGGGCAGTATGGAATCTTCTCATTATCCATGGCGGTAGGTAGCCCCAGCGGCCCCCACATTCCAAGCGAGAGAGCCTTTGTAAAATTGCTATTTTTCTTCTTATAGGCTGGCATACCAGTATAACCGCACTTCGTACACTTGAATGACGGAATTTGAGAAAGCTTGGTATAGCAGGTAATGCAAACCGGATGGCCCTCATAAATCTGAGGTTTTTCCAGTCTTCCGAAAGGCGTATCGCAATTCGCGCATCGGGACGCCGGCAGTTCGGCTCGAACAAGCGGAGCCTGGTGCTTCCTAAAACAGCCGGCGCACACCACCGTTTTATCCAATATGTAGGCTGGCTCTGCAGTTGTTATTATTGCCTTGCATTTTCCGCACTGCTCATCCAAAGATTTTCCCACGCCCATCCCCTTGTAGAAATAACCGTTTCATCCCATAGCCCTCCGGATCGTGTAGAGAAAGTGTAATCCCCCAGAACGAAAAAAACAAATATGCGTAATAGTTATAGTATTTTGGTTGTGCGGTCTATTGGATCAGGGCGTTGAGTTGGGATTCCTTGGTTTCTTTGGTCAGGAGGCGGAAGAGGCATTGATTTTTGCTGCGGAGTTGCCAGAGTTGGCCGATTTGGGTTTTTTCTTCGGTATCGGCGGAATCGGCCCAGCCTTCGCCTTTGTAGTCGGCGGCGAGGTAGCGGCCATCGTTTAGTTGGGCGACGAAATCAGGGTAGAAGCGGTCGGTGGATGTTGGGAGCCAGAGTGCGAAATCGGAGCGGGTGGTAAAGTAAATTCGGTCCTGCTAGACTATTGGTAATGAAGATGATAAGTGACAACCTACATCCCTTGCTTTTCGAATTTGGGGGAGCTCGGCCGCGTGAGGGCGGCGGTCGCGTTGAAGATGATCTTAATATCAATATAAATTTGGATAGGCGGCTGGTTCGGCAGCATCCTGAGGTGTATTGCCGCGGCGGGGTACGGATTTTTCAGGGCGATGTTTCGGCCTGTTATGAAAAGTGGGAAAGTCCCGTGGCAATTATTTCCGATGGTCCTTATGGGGTGAAGGGGTATCCGGGTGATCCGCCGAGGCCGGACCGCCTGGGTGATTGGTACGAGCCGCACATCGCAATGTGGAGTCGCCGGGCGACCGCATTGACCACCCTGTGGTTCTGGAATACTGAAATTGGCTGGGCAAATGTGCATCCGGTTTTGGCGAAATACGGATGGGAGTACCGGGGGGCGAGTATCTGGGATAAGGGGATAGCGCACATAGCCGGCAACGTCAATACGGGTACTATCCGTCGGATTCCCCCGGTTACTGAGCTTTGTGTCCACTACACCCGTGAGGTGACGTTTCAGGTGGACTCTGAAAAAGTGACGATGAAGGAATGGCTCCGGCACGAGTGGATACGGTCTGGTATTTCCCTATGCAAGGCCAATGACGCGTGTGGTGTCTTAAACGCGGCCACAAGGAAATATTTTACGCAGTGTCACCTGTGGTATTTTCCCCCCGCTGAGATGTTTGCCAAGCTTTCCGATTACGCCAATAAATTTGGAAAACCAGATGGGAGGCCCTACTTCTCCATTGACGGAAAGCGCTCGTTGACGGGAGCAGAATGGGAGAATATGCGGGCGAAATTTCGGTTGGATCATGGTGTGACAAATGTTTGGCGGCACCCGGCCGTTCGGAATGATGAGAGGCTGAAGAACGGATTTAAGGCCGTCCATACAAACCAAAAGCCGCTAGAGCTTGTGGAAATGACGGTTAAGTTCTGTACTGATCCAGGCGATTTGGTTTGGGAGCCTTTCGGTGGGCTTTGCACAGCCGCGGTCGCGAGTCTGCGGCTGGGACGACGATGCGAGGCTGCGGAGATTGATCCAGAGTTTTATGGATTGGCGATCGGGCGCCTGGCTAACTGTGCAAGGAAAACTCCGTCGGATTTCGGTCAGTCCTGATTTCGAATCGATTCCCCGCTTTTACGGTTTGACCAGAGATTGGAGTAGCACGATGTTCTCCGACGATTCGGGCGAGGAGAGTACCTTTGCCCACCGGCTGATGGCATGGCCATTCATCGTTGAGTTGAGCACCTTCGCTTTGAACTGTTCCAGAGTGGTATGCTGAATTCGGTCCATTTTGGCAAAATTCGTGTCTAACCGGTACTTGAATCTCCCCATGAGCTTGCTTAACTTGGCTTGGTATTCCGGGTTGTGCGAAAATCGCCGTCCATCCGGCCCCCAGCTGCTTACTATCTTCTTTGCTTTGGCGAGGTCGGCAGGCGTGCCTTGGAACTTATATCCATTGGTGTTGGTTTGTTGTAAATTCCGAGTGCGTTTCGATGTGTCTTCTGGTTCAAGCACCAGGTAGTCTGGTGGGTTGTGGTAGTGGCTGTCTCTCGCTTGGGCCACGCCGCCGGCCGCGTCAATCCAAACATCGAGGATTTTCGGCTGTCCGAATATTATAAATTCCGGCACCCAAGCCAACAGTGCCACATTTGTCTGTCCTTGGGCAAAGTGCGTGATGGAGTCTTTAAATCTAGCCGTTATTTCCGTCGCGAGCGGAAACCATGTCTTGATTTCGATTCCCGGCGTCGGATTTACCGGTCCATTAAAAATTGTGTCTGGGAAGCCGGGATCTTGGCGGATCCACGTCCCATTCTCGCGTTTCATATTATCATTAAGGAACGAAACCATGCTGTATTCGATCATATTTCCGATGATCGGGGACAGCTTTGATACTACTTTCGACAGGTGGATTGCGTATTGTGTATCCGAGGGCTGCTTGACTTCCAATACGTCCAGAGTACGGCCCGAAAATTCAGCCAGCGCTTTAGATGCATCCAAGAGGATTTCCTTGAATTCGGGGATCCGTTCGGCCATCGTCAACTGCGCCTCCGCTTTTGTTTTAACTCCATGTGGCGAAATAGTTCGCTGATTTGAATTCCCAATCCGTTGGCTATTGCGTGGATGCTTTCAAGCGATGGATTGCGGTTGCCGCGTTCCACGTCTGCGACGTAGGTTCGATGCAGGTTGGAGCGGGCGGCAAGTTGCTCCTGTGAAATACCGAGGGCGTGGCGTTTCTCTCGAATCGCAGTTCCGAGGGCGGCGTTAATGATATCTGACGCATCGGTTGTCATTTGCGAGATGTTCCGGGATTGTAGCCGATGCGTCTACATGCGATGAGTAACAATTGTGCGGCGGCCCGTCGTAGAGCCGTCGCCGGCGCAACAGGTGGGGACCTCGAGGTGGTTAGTCGCCCCAGATTTCGTGGAAGGTGGGTTCGCGGCGTTGGATTAGCGGGGTTACAGGGGATGGGGCGGATTGCGACGAACAACGATCAACGAACACTGGAGCCACCGGGGCACGGAGTTCTGTTGTCCACGGATTTCGGAGATTGGCATAGATTAGGGCGGGGAAGATTGCAGATTACGGGTTATCTTGGCAATGTGGCTCGAGGTTGAGATTGGAAAATGGGGAAGGTTTGAAAAGTTGGGGGAAAAGGTGCAAAATGACCTTTGTTTTAACCGATGCAGGTGTGATTGAGGCGGCATGTTGCCTGGGGCTACTCCGAGGCCGGTAAAAAAGTGGCAGAGCCGAAGGACGATCCGGGAATGGCCACGCGCGTAAGCCTCCAACGATGGGAGGTGTGTTGGAATTCCAGCACGCGCTGGCTGTGCAGGCCGGCAAAGGTCGCCTGCACCGTAAAGAATATGAGGTTTTCGCCCTTTCGGCGCTCGGTAAGCATAAGCCGCCCCCCTGTCTTTACCAGTGCCTTCGGCAACGGCACAGTCCATGGGTCTAAGAGACCTTTCGCATCGGCCAGTTCATCTATTGCGCAGGTTTCGCCGGCATTCAGCAGAAGATCCATTTGGAGCCGTGCGATGGTGTGATTTGTAAGCTTTAACTGATAGGAAAACACCTCACCCACCACCACAAAGCACGCCACTGCCAGAGCCATCATCGCCACCACGGTAATGATGGCAAAACCGCGGGGGCGCGGGCGGGGCGCGACCTTACGCGCATGGGATAGAAAGTTATGATTCATAGCGCACCATGCTTTCCGGCATGAAGTTCAGCCGACAGGGATACGAATGTTTGCGTCACCTGTTGTTTTCCCCGCATCCAGGAGACGGATAGATAACCGGGACTGAATTGTGCAAAATGCAAGCCGGGCAACAATGCGGGCCAATATTGCGGCGGCGGAGAAATTTTCCCGTTTTGCCAAATCCGCGCCACGGTGCCATTGGAATTCGCCAGCCAGAGAATCTCCCGCTGTTTTCCATATCGGCAGATCAAACCATGTGATCCCTGCAAGTGCAAATCCGGTGCAGTGGCGATATCCTGCCGCAATTCACGCATCAGTTGCCCGCGCTGTGATAAATGCGCGGCCCGCATATCAGCCTTGCTGAAGGTGTGGAGGCACACCACAAAAAATTGCCCGGCCATCGTTAAAAAAATAGCCATGACCGGTAGCATTACCATGCACTCCATGAGGGTAAATCCCCCTTTGCAACGGCAAGTCCTTGTAGGCATTTTTAGTTTCATTTTTTGCCTCCCGTGGGTTTTGCCCGCGATGCCGGAGTCAACGCATACAGCGTCTGCCCGGCGGAATGGTCAGCAACACGAATGGCAACCCAGTGGCTGCCGCCGGGCAACGCCTGACTGCCCCGGCTTGGCATTTTGGCCGGCCCGATGATCCATGGTTTGGCAGCGACCTCCCGCGGCTGCGTCGTGACACGATACAGCATGGCCTGCTCATTGCGGGCCGCATTACGAATCGCCGCCAAACGCGCGCAGTCCCGGTTATACAGCCACACCACATGCACGAACACCGACGCCAGCACCAAAAGCAGCGCAATGGCAAGCGTCAGATCGAACATAAAAAAGCCGCGACTTCGATTCATGATCCAGCGCCTCCACTGATCATCTGCAAAATATGAACGTATGGCACATATAATGCCAAACACAATAGCAGCACCAAAATTCCCATACACAATACGGCAATGGGAATGCTGCATGCACGGAGCAGTTCCACCTTGCTGCGATATTTGAGATCGTAATAGCCCGCCACCAGCCCCAATGCCGAACCTGTTGAACCCAGCGGTTGGGCCAGAGCGCCGCACAACAGTCTCGGCAGCCCGCACTGTCGCGCCGCCCGGTCCGCCGACGTTCCCGTCAGCACCATTTCTCGCCACAGCCGAAGTCGCCGCTTTGCGACACGGCTACCCGCAGCTTCTACTGCGGATTGCGAAACCTCCGGCAACTGCTGGCCCGCGGCGATGCCTTGAGCCAATATCCGCGTACAGTCGGACCAAGATCGACAGCGAATCAGGGGACCCATTATAGGCAGATGCCACGCCACGGCATCGCGGATATAAATCGAGACAGTTCCCCGCCTGAAAAAGAGAATCGCAAGCCGACGAAGCAGGATGGCCGCAATGATTAGGATCGCGAAGGGCAGTCCGACGAGGAAACCGGTGGCGATGTGTTTGACCAAGCGGTAATTGAGGAAGGACGTGGCTTCCATAATCGGCCGCGAGAATGGAAAAGAGCCGGGGCCCATTCCCCGATAAAGGTGAGGCGCGATCATCGAACGGAACACCATCAGAGCCAGAGCGAACGTGATCAAAAGGCAGATAAAATAAGCCAGGAAGTCCACATCAAGTTCCGAGGTGCTGGGCCAACTCCTGCGGCGATCACAAATGCGATGAAGTTCGTTCAACAGGAATCCAGATTTCTCGGCTTCCTCGATTGATGCCAAGTCCGCCACCGCCACCTCCGGCACCGCCAATCGTAGAGCCCCCGCAAGCGGCATCCCGCGGTGTAATTCCTCGGCGAGCGTTTGCAGCCGCACTCCCAGAATCCCCGGCTCGCCCCCACCAGCTAGAAGCAGGTTATCGTAAAGCGGATGATTGAGTCGCATAGCGTCGTATATTTTCTGCAGCACAACTTGGGCTCGCTGCCGGGCGATGAAATACCGGGCAATCACCATCACTGGTAGAGAAAAAATGGCCGCAAGTATGATGGGCGGAATCGGGGGAAGGACAAGACTGGCTATTAGGCACCACACCGGCAGCCAAGTTCCAAGAAACGCCAGCACCCCGCGTTTCCGCTTCCATCGTGCAATGCGCTTGCGCGCCAGCCAAAGTTGTAAGCTTTTAAGCATCACTTCGCCCACCGATCTCCAACACAAGTTCCGCGTACAATCATCCTGGCCCCCCTGCCTTCTTCACCAATCTGCGCGAACGCCGCGACGGGGAGCGTTGCAGTCCCCAAGGTTAAATCGAATAAGAAAAAGCCGCGTCGGCGAGCCATCATCCACCACCTCCGCCGATAACCTGCAGCAATTCAACGTAGGGAACATACAACGCCAAACACACCATCAGAACCAGCGTTCCCATGCACAGCACCGCCAGAGGAATACTCACGGCGCGAATGATTTCCACTCTGCGGCGATATTTGAGATCGTAATAGCCCGCCACCAATGCCAGCGCAGAGCCGGTTGAACCCAATGGTTGGGCCAAGGCACGGAATACTATTCGTGGCAGGCCGGATCTTCTTGCTGCGGAATCCGCCGACATTCCCGCCAACATTCTTTCGCGCCATTGCCGGAATCGCCGCCGTGCAACACGGCTGCAAACAGCCATCGCGGCGGATTGCGAAACCTCCGGCAACAACTGGCCCGCGGCGATGCCTTGCGCCAATATCCGCGTACCATCGGACCAAGATCGCCAACGAATCATGGGTCCCAGGATTGGCAACCACCATGCGACCCTGTCACGAATATAAATGGTCACCGTTCCCGTGCGGAAAAACGGCATGACAAGCCGACGAAGCGCCGCGCCGGCCGCCACAATGGCAGCGGCAATCGCGATGGCTAATATTTGCGTCCACAGTTGACTTGGCTCAGCGATAATCACTCGGGTAAACCAGTGATTTCCGAAGGAGAATCCATATTCTCGGAGCATAGACCGGTACTTAGGCTCCACAAAGGTGCAGATTCCTGCGATTGCGAAAAGGAGAACGCACAGCGTCGCAAGAATATAGAGTCCGTAGCTTGCGTCCAATTCGCTGGTAACCGGCCATCCGTTCCGCCGGGCGTTTAATCTCTCAAGTTCCTGCCGCAGGCGGCCGGATCTATCGGCTTCGTCAATTGACACACAGTCGGCGGCTGGTAATTCCGGCAGTGCCAGGCGCAATGCTTCCGCAAGAGGCAGCCCCTGCTGCAATAACTCGGATAAGGCACGGAGCCGCACTCCGACGGTTCCTCGGTCACAATTGGCCGCCAATAATAAATTTTCGGAAAGTGGATGGTTCAGGCGAATAATGCCATAAATTTTCTGAATAACAATATCGCCGCGCCGCCGGGCCACAAAATATCGCCCAATCACCCAAGCTGGGATCAACATCAAAAGCATGCACCCGAGTGGCCGCAGCAAGGCACAGAATAACACCGTCAGACCACACCATATCGGCAGCCACGTTCCAAGAAATTCCAACACACCCCGCCGACGATTTCGCCTGACGATGCGCCTTCGAGCCAGCCACATTCTGTAGTTGTATAACATATATTCCTGATCACGCGGTAAAGAATGCAATGGTAGTGGCGCTTATCTGACGCTGCCCAGTCCATTCAGAAGCTGCACAAACGGCTGTGCCATAGCATATATCAGCATGAAGACGATCACGCCAATGAACAACAGCACCACCGGCGTGACAATTGCTGGCGCGATGGCCATGCGTGTCTTGGCTTCGCGGGTATAGCCTTCCGACAGCACGGTCAGTGTTTCCGGCAAATTATTCCCCGCAATGCCGCTTTGAATCGTCGCGGCAACCGAGGCCGGCAACATCTGTCCGGGGGTAATCTGATTCAGTGGCAGCCCTCGCGACATTGCCTGGTTCATCTGCGCACCATCGGCGGCTAACGCGGGCGAACCAGTAACGGCATTGGCCAGTTCAACGGCCTGCGGCAAGTCCAGGCCGCTTACCACGCCAATGCGCAACGCATCGCACCAGCGGGCCACAAACCCCGCCCGCAACGTTGGCCCCAACACCGGGATGTGCAAAGCCGCCCAGTCCTGCACATACAGCATCGCGGGGCGTTTGCGGAACATCAGCCAGAATCCCAGCATCAGCACTACAAGAGCCACGATCACCGCCGCGACGGCCGGCGCATGGACTCCGCAGTATAAGAGTATTTTTGTTATCAGCAGGGTGTGGGGCGTGCGGCCACTGTAAAATAGTTGCTCGCGGCTGGTTGTCATCCACTGATGAATAAAGTTTTGATAATAAGGAAATATTTTTAATCCCATAAACATCAGGACCGCCAGCATCGCTGCGATCACACATATCGGGTACGCCAGGGCGCGAAAAAGGCTGTCACGGAATTTTTGCCGCAAGTCCAGATGGTTTCCCAAGTTTATCAGCACTTGCGACAAATTACTGGTGCGAATGCCCGCATCCAGCAGCAGGGCATAATCCGGAGGAAATTCGCCGCGATGTTTTTCCACCGCCTGCGGCAGCGTAAGGCCTGCCTGTAAATCCGCGCTGATCGCCGACAAAACGCTTGAACGCCGACCGCGCGGCGCGTCGGCCGACAGTAATTGCAATCCCGTCTCCAGCGGCAAGCCGGACTTTATCAGCAGCGCCAACTGTTGATTAAAACTCTTAAAATCATCCGCGCCCAACGGCCGCGTGCGCGTAGGGGCGCCGGCGGGCCAAAGTTCCAGTACTTTCAACTGCAATGCGTTTAGCGCCGACAGCGCGGCGGCTTGATCCGGCGCGTTAAGCGTGCCGGAAAGTTCGCGCCCGGAATCCAATTGGGCTCGATAGCCAAAACTGCCATCCATAATTCACTCCTTACTTCCACCGCGATGCGCCGGCGATTTTCGCGTGAATCAGTGTACGCCGTTGCCCAATATTTGGTCAGAGCATCGGTGATGCAACTGCCGCGTTTCCAACCTGCGGACCCAGAACCCGATCCACTTCGGCTTGATCGGTGACACCGCGGGCAGTTAAATCCCGTGCCGCATCGTGCAGCCCATGATACGCCGCTGATTTACGCATCGCTGCTTCCAGGCCGACGGAATCGCTTTGGTCCAGCAGTGCCGAACGCACGGTTTGATCCATGCGGACACACTGCGCTATCGGCAGGCGACCGGAATATCCGGTATCCGTCTTTCTCCGCACCAGGCGCTGATTCAATATGCCAAAGAGGCTGCTGGTAATCTGATAGCGCTGAATACCCATTTCCAACATACGGCTGATCGCCCCGGCCGCTGATCCTGCGTGCATGGTGCACACCAGACGGTGCCCCGTCAACGCCGCCTGCACCGCCAGAGAGGCTGTGGCGTTATCGCGAATTTCACCCATGGACAACACCTGCGGATCTTGCCGCAACATGCTGCGCAACGCGCATTGGTAATCCAACTCCCCAAACGGACTGACCTCAATTTGGGTTACGCCCGCAATACCGCGCTCAATGGGGTCTTCCAGCGAAACAATGCTGATACCCGGCTGCGTGCGGGCCAAGTGATCCAGCAGGGCATAAATTGTCGTGGTTTTTCCCGCCCCGGCCGGACCGATGACCGCCAACATGCCGCAGTCCGAGCGGCCGAATTCCATGAGAAAATCCAGCGTATCACGGGGTAAAAATAAATCCGAAAGTTGATGGGGCGCAAATAATTCCGCGGGCATACGAACCGCGGCCCGCAGACCGTGCAGCGTGGGTATAACCGACAATCGTACATCCAGTCGGTGCGGAGTCTCTACCGTCATCCGCCCCTCTTGCGGAATGTCTCGACGATACGTTAGTAAATGCCCCATGACCATCAGGCGGTTGACAATGGATTCCCCCGTCTCGCCGGGTAGTTGTTCAATGGTTTCCAGCAGCCCGTCAATACGAAATCGAACCTGAAAACCCTCCGCGACCGGTTCAATATAAATATCCGAAGCGCGGCGATCCAAGGCCCGGGCAATCATTGAATCCACGATCGGACGCACATCAGGAAAAGTTGCGGCGGCTGGTTTCATACGACACAACCTTGTTTTGCAATGAGCCAATTAAGATTCTTATAACATTGAACAAAGACGGACGCAACAGAATAGGCAGGTTCTGTGACACGATCTGTATTACCTGCTGACAGTATCTATTTCATACACCAGCACACGGGTCAGTCGGGAAAAAGTTCAAATGGAAAATCGTGCCCAGCGGGCGGCGAGTGTGGGCAGGACGATAAGGTTCAGGAGCGTGGAGGTGAACAATCCGCCGACGATGACTTGGGCCAGGGGACCTTCAATTTCACGTCCCGGCGCACCGGCACCCAGTGCCAGCGGCAGCAGTCCCAGGGCCGCCACCATGGCGGTCATTAATATGGCCGGCAGCCGATCCACGGCACCGTCAATGGCGGTTTGAACATTCCAGATTCTGCCTTCGCGCTTCACGAGATGCTGATAATGGGACATGAGCATAATGGAATTGCGCAGGGTAATTCCGAACAATGTGATAAAACCGATCATCGCCCCCAGCGATAGCACACCGCCGGAGACCCACGCCGCCAGAACACCACCCACCAGCGCAAGCGGAAGATTGATCAGCAACAGCAGTACATTGTTGACATATTTGAGCACAATAAACAGCGACAGCAAAATGCCCACCAGGGCGATGCCGGAATGCACCAGCAGGTCCTGCCGCGCCTTGGCAGCCGCCTCGGCGGAGCCGGTGAAATTGACCAACACTCCTTTGGGCAGATGAAGTTTGGAAATGGCCTGTTGCGCGGATTTGACAAATTGGCCGGCGGTTACGCCTTTAAGATGGATGTTGATCATCTGTGCCCGCTGGCCGTTGATATGCGAAATCAGATAAAAGCCGCGACCTTCATATATTCTGGCAACGTCCGCCAATGGTATCCAAGTGCCGCTTGGCGTACGAATGGGAAGTTGGTTCATAGTGGCAATGCGTTTCCCGTAACGAGGCACCATCGTCACCACTACCGGCCACACCCGCGTGCCATGATAAATATGTCCCACAGTGCGGCCACGAATCAGCATGTGGATTCGTGCCAGAACATTCATCGGAGACAGCCCCCAACGCTGCAACTGTTTGTGTCGCAGTCGCACCCTGATTTCCGGGGCGTATGATGAGGTCTGCGGCACCACACTGCGAGCGCCGGGAACCCTCTTCAACGCTGCCGTGATCATGGTCATTGCATTACGAAGGGCCGGAAAGTTATTGCCGATCACCTGCACCACCACCGGAGCGCCGGAGCCGGACATAGCTTGGTTGATAAGCTCGGATAAAACGCTGTTATAAGAAATCATTACACCGGGAAATGTTTTAATGAGTTTCGCCATATCCGCACGGAATTTTTGTGCCTGTCCGGTCGTAAGAGACTTCACCAGCAATTGATAGGCACTGTATTGTGGCCCGCGCACGTCTCCAACCAGCGCCGGTTTGCCGGCACGCTGCACGACATACTTGACATAGGGAATTTTTCGCAAATCCGCCGTGATCCGGTTCCCAATGGTGATGGATTGCTGAAGCGATGATCCAGGGGCCAACGCCAGATGTACGACATAGTTGTTCTCATTGAGCTGCGGGAAAAATTCCGTTTTCACAAAAGGCACGAGCGCGAGACCGGCCAGCGTTACCAGAGCCACAAGCACAATCACGGCGATCCGCCACTGTTCCACCGCGGTAAGCAGACGCCGATAGGCGGTTTTGATATGACCGGTCAACCAGGCGTCATGACGGCGGACCGCAACCTGCGGCAACAACAGCATACACAGCGCCGGCGTGAGCGTCAGGGCGAGAAGCAGAGATGACAATACTGCCGCGATGTAGGCCACGGCCAGTGGCGCGAAGAATCGTCCTGCCAGTCCACCGAGGCCAAAAATCGGCAGGAAGAC
This sequence comes from Planctomycetota bacterium, assembly GCA_021809365.1. Next base: position 53,206 of record JAKBAC010000001.1, read on the forward strand.
CAGAATGACCGCGAACGTGGCGAATACGACAGCGCTTCGCACTTCCAAAGATGCGTGAAGCACCACGCCCAGCGCTTGACGTGGTGCCGCCGACAGCGCATTAATCCGCAGGCGGCGCGTAATATTTTCCACGTCAATGACCGCGTCATCGACCACTTCGCCGATGGCCACCGCCAATCCACCCAAGGTCATGATGTTTATGGTATCGCCCAAATGGATAAGAATGGTGATGGCGCCCAGCAGAGAAAGCGGAATGGCGAGGCAGGAAATCAGGCTGGTACGCCAATCACCAAGAAATAATACCAGCACCAGAATGACCAATCCCGCACCAATCAGCAGGGAGTCAATAAGATCATGCAACGCAATGGTAATAAAACTCGCGGCCCGCAATATGTGATCATGCAGGGTAATGCCCTGTTGCGCCAGCACAGGCTTGAGGGAGGAAAGAGCCTTTTGTACCCGCACACTCACATGCAGCAGGTTGGAACCATACGCCTGCCCGATCATCATCAATACGCCGGGCTTTCCCATAATCGACGCCGCGCCAACCTGTGGCAAATGGCTCAGTTGAATATGCGCCACGTCCGCCAGCGTGATCACCTGGCTTCCATGCTCCGCCACCGGCGTTTCACCCAACTGCGTCAGCGATTTAATTTGCCCATGCACCCGAAAAGTCATGCTCTGATTGGGCGTGGTGACAAACCCCGCTCCCACCAATCCCGTGGCGCCACGTGCGGCTGTTAGTACCTGTTGAACTGTTAAACCATATTGAATCAATCGGCCCGGCCTTAGCTCAATGCGGTAGTCCTTTTGCAAGCCGCCATAAATGGCCAGCTCCGATATGCCGCGAACCGCCAGCAAACGGGGCTGTATGACCCAATCAGCCACAGTACGCAAATGCCGGATGTCGTTGGTTTTGCTGGTGATTGCCGCCACCATCACCCAGCGAATAGAGCTTACCAGCGGCATGAGTACCGGCGTATGGACGTTGGGGGGCAAGGATCCGGAAACTTGCGTCAGGCGTTGAGAGACCGCTTGCTCATCACGATAAATATTGGAATCACTGGGAAAAAGAATTTTTATAATCGACATTCCCTGCAGGGAGTGCGAATAGATCGCCCGGGAACCAACTCCACCGGCTAAAGCCTGTTCGATGGGCGTGGTAATAAGTTTTTCCACCTCGCTGGGGCTGAATCCCGGCGCAACGGTTTTGATCTTCAATTGCGGCGGAACGAAATTGGGATACACATTGTACCGGGCGCGGGCGATGGAATAAACGCCATAGCTTATGAGAATAAACGCCAGCGCGATGATGATCCCGCGAAAATGTAGAGAAAAATTTACAATCCGTTTAAGCATTTACATTCCATTTTTTCGGCGGCCACGGCAACGTTATGCACCAAACCAAAAAGAATAATCCAGTCGTCCAAATACCGTTAAACGGACGGCTTGAGTACCGATTGAAGCTGAATCGTCATCAGCAGTTGCGCCCCGTTGGACACCAGACGTTGCGCGGGAAGGGTGCCGTCACGCACTGTAAATCCTCCCGGAACGACAATCGGATGAATTAATTCATGTAAAACAAACTTGCCCTTGCCGTGCTGAAGATAAACCCAACGTGCGCCCCGCCACCAGACTACCGCCGTGCGCGGAATGATAGTCCGGGCCCCTGCTTTGGCTATTTTCGGTACCAGTGCGGTGATGGCCATGCCGGGCCGCAGTGAGCCGGGGTTGGCAATGACATACAGCACCGTTAGTCCGCGGGTTTGCTGATCCGCCTCCGGTCCGAGCATCAGTGGTTTGGCCTTTAGCCAGTGTTTGTGACCCAATGCCCGCACGCGAATGACCGTGCTCATGGCAACGCGTCCGGAATCGGATGCGGGTAAGGCAACGGCGGCTATGAGCTTGTGAAAATCTTCAATCTGTAAGAGCGGTTGAGCGGCGGCGACAGCCTGCCCGGGATGGGCCAGGATTTTTGTAATCACTCCACTTTGAAAACATGGCAGTGGCAGCGGCAGAAAGCCGCCGGCTTTAGTTTTTAACTGCTGTGATATGGCATGGATGCTCTGCGCATCGGCCCGCACGCGGGCATGCGCGTCCGCAAATGCCGCCTGCGCCAACTGCACACGCCGCAAAGATACCGCCTTGTTCCGGGCATACAACGATTTTTCTCTGGCGTACGCGGCGGCGGAGGTTGCCTGGGCCACCCTGGCCGCCGCCAGATCGGCCTTAACCTTGTTAAGCTCCAGCGCCAGGGTTACCTCCAGAGTGGTGGACACCACGGGTTTAAGTCCCGCCAGGCTGGTTCCCCGCACGACGCGTTTCCCGATCTGCGGCCACATTTTGCCCGGCATGGGTAACACGATTCCCGCCAAAGGAGACGAGAGCGTGAACACACCATCCGGGTTGGATCTAAGATCGCCATAAAGTGTGATCGTGGGGCGAATGGAGACCGTCTTTAACTTTATGGTTTGAATATTGAGCGCCTTTTCCTGCGCCGCGGTCAGATGGATGATCGTGGAATCAAGTGCTGCCGCGCGTGCATGAAAAGCATTGGCCGGCACGGCCAGGGCCAGCGCCAATAAGCCGGCCCATTGCATTTTCGATGTTTTTTCCGGCATGATTTTCATGGTGTGGTTCCTTTCGGCATGGCCGGGGTAGTTCCCAGCGGCTTTTCCAGAACATCTTCCAGCTTCCCCAACGCCAGAACCGCGGAGAGCCGGGATTGTAACGCCTCCTGGGCAAACGTGTTCCATGCGAACTTTGCTTCGGCCAACGCGAGGTGGCTCTGCGCCCCGGCCTCAAAAGCGCTGCGCGTTGCCCGTAACTGCGTGCGCGCCTGGCGTTCAATGGCGCGAGCGGTGCGCCATTGCCGCAGCGCGGATCGATAATGTGATAACGCGGAACGAATCGCCGTGATGACCGTGGTTTGTTTCTGCTCCAATTCGGCGGCAATGACCAATCGTTGCGCATTGGCGGCGGCAATGGCACCCTGGTTCTGATTAAATATCGGCAACGCCATGGTGAAGCCCAGCGTAAATTCATTGGCTCCCTGGTTGAATGCATAACCCGGCCCCAAATGAATATCCGGATACTGCCGGGCGATCTGCAATTGCAGCGCCGCCTCCGCCGCCTGATATTGGGCCAGCAGGGATTGAATATCCATCCGATTCAGCAGGGCTGCCCGGCTTAAGCGTTTCAAATCCAATTTTCGCACAGGCGGCAGCATCATAAGGCGCTTATCGCGGAATCGTATATCCGCCAAAGCCCGCACCGGCAGTGACATGGCCCCGGCCAATTGAATGCGCCGTTGCCGCACCTGCCCTTGCGCGGTCACCAGCGCCAATGCCGCCTGATGAGCCTGAATTTCCGCGGCGGTATAAACGGGGCGCGATATATCGCCGGCGTCAAAACGCGATTGAATCAAACTCTGAATCAATGCCGTGGCGTGTACCTGCTGCCGCAGCAGCCGTACCAGCTCTTGCGCAAAGTAATATGTGATCAGTGCCCGCCGGACATTTTGCCGCACATTCCAGGCGATTTGTCCGAGATCAAAACGCCCCGCTTGCGTCAGGGCCTTTGCCTGGGCCATGCGATCTTGCCGCCGCCCGGCGGTTTCAATGGGAATATCAAAATTAAATCCCAAAATCCACGGCGAAATTCCCGGCCCGGCCTTAGCCGCGTAGGTTGGTGATAACGCCACGGTCGGATTGGGCGATTGCGAGGCGGTTATCATATTGGCCTGATCCACACCGAGTTGCGCCACTTGCACACGCAACGCGGGGCTGTAATACCATCCTGCCGCCACCAGCGTGCTTAAATTTTGTACGCGCGGAAATCCCGAATACGGTTTGATGGGCTGCCCCGCGATAAATTTACGTAGTCCAGCGGCGGCCAATGAACGCTCGTGAAATCGTGTGTGAAAAGCCGCCGGCTGTAAAGGTCTGGGATGATATGTTGCACATCCCGCGAGGATCGCGGCAAGTGTGCCTGATAAAAGGAACACGCCGCGAGATGAGAATGCAGTCGAAATGGCCCGCCTGTTGATCACAAGGGAAATCGTATCGCAATTACGCCACTTCGCCAAATCTTCCAGGGGCGTGGCGATCAATGGGGGCCTGTGACACTTTATGCGGGTTACGGATAACGCAATAGTCTCTCCCCCGAGCACCGTGGTGATAACCCGGTGCCGTCAGCCCCCACGCGGACCAGCGGCACCGCATTACCATGACGGTGCTCCGGGGTATCGTGTTTGCGGCGCAATAGAACGATACCCGCATAAAGTGTCACGCACCCTGACTACTTTCTCAACACCGACAACTGCCACGCACTACGCGCGACGCAAGCACACGCGGCTAAAGGGGGATGGGGCGTCCCGGCATTACGCCCGGATTTATTGCCACGCTCACACAACCTAACAAATTTATTCCTCACTTGGCATTTGATCCATATCCCCTTAACTTAACCCTACAACGTCGGTGGGATGGCACCATCCCGTCGGCATTGCGGGATTAACCATGGTTCGTGCCGGGAGATATTTGGATGTTGGCCAAAGTTCATAGTTTCGTGCTGCAGGGTATTGAAGCTATCAAATGTGAAGTGGAAGTGAATATCGCCGCCAAAGAATATGGCGAACCTCTGCTCGTGGGGCTTCCGGACAACGCCGTCAAAGAGGCTCTGGATCGCATCCGCACGGCGATGGTCAACAGCGGCTTTGCATTTCCGGATAAGCAACTGCTGGTGAATCTGGCACCAGCGGATGTGAAAAAAGAGGGTAGCGCGCTGGAACTGCCCATTGCGCTGGGCATTCTCCATGCCAATAAAGCGATTACCACGGATCGGCATAAGCAATTCCTGGTGGCTGGGGAATTAGCACTTGATGGATCGGTGCGGCCCATAAAGGGCGCACTATCCATGGCAATGCTGGCCGCGGCGGACGGTTATGTCGGCCTGCTGGTTCCGCCGGCCAATGCCCGTGAAGCCGCCGTGGTACCAGATATAGAAATATATCCCATTGACAGCCTGGCCACTCTGGTTGGTTTTCTCAATGGGGCGCTGGAACTGGCACCTGAAGAGGTGGAGGAAGCCGACGCGCAGGCGATGCTGGATTCGTATGATCTTGATTTTGCCGATGTGCGCGGCCAGGAGATGGCCAAACGGGCGCTGATCATCGCCGCCGCCGGACGGCATAATGTGCTGCTGTTGGGTCCGCCCGGCGCGGGCAAAACGATGCTGTGTCAACGCCTTCCCACTATTCTTCCACCGCTGACAAGGCAGGAGGCGCTCGAAACGTCACGCATCTATTCCGCCTGTGGACTGTTGCCAAAGGGCAGCAGTCTGATGCGTACCCGACCCGTGCGGATGCCGCACCATTCCGCCAGTGCTCCGGCGCTGGTCGGCGGCGGGACAATTCCACGGCCGGGTGAGGTATCCTTGGCGCATCATGGTGTATTGTTTCTGGATGAGTTGCCGGAATTTTCCCGCCATGTTCTGGAAATGCTCCGTCAACCCCTGGAGTCCGGATCGGTTACCATCGCCCGCGCCCACGCCAGTGTTACATTTCCCGCACGCTTTATGCTGGTCGCGGCTATGAATCCCACCGCCAGCGGCAAGGGCACACTGGATCGGCGCAGGGCCAAATCCACGGAATTGGAGGCCATGGACAAATACATGGGAAAACTTTCCGGCCCCCTGCTGGATCGCATTGACATACATCTGGAAGTACCGGCGGTGACCTATCGGGACTTAACCAGCAAGGTTGTCGGGACAAGTTCCGCGCTGATGCGCGGGCGGGTGGAGCAGGCGCGGGAAATTCAGGCGCGCCGGTTCGGAGCCAATTCCACCATCACCAATGCCAGCATGAAAACGCAGCAACTCAAGGACTTCTGCCCCCTGGACGACATCAGTATGCTGCTGATGAAACAGGCCATGGAAGAACTGGGCCTCAGCGCCAGGGCCTTTGATAAAGTCCGTCGTCTGGCCCGCACCATCGCTGATCTGGATGGCGCGGAAAAGATCACCGCGACGCATGTGACCGAAGCCATCGGGTTTCGGCTGTTGGATCGGAAGTATTAATCCTACAACGCTACTGGGATAGTGCCGCGGATCGTCAGCGCATGGCCGTGACGGTATTTTCAAGAATAGTCAGTAATGCGCGGGCGGAATGTTCCCAGGTGAATTGCGTGCTGCGCTGCAGGCCCTTTTGGCGCAGCTGCCGACGGAATTCAGGGTCATCCACCAGAGAGTTCATTGCGTCCGCCATGGATGGCGTTTCATCATGTGAAAAATAGAGCGCCGCATCGCCGGCCAGTTCCCGCAGCGACATCATATCACTGCACGCCACGGCGCATCCGCAGGCCATCGCCTCCAGCACGGATAATCCAAAGCCTTCAAAACTTGATCCGCAGCAGGTCAGCAGGGCGTCCCGATAAAGCTGCGCCAAAACTGGATCGGTTGGAGACTCAATAAACTTCACGCGATCCATATACTTCGACGCACCAATCTGGTGATAAATCGCCGTCTGATTCCATTGATTCCGCCCGGTGAAGATGACCTGTATCCGTCGATGATCGTCAAGGACCCGCTCCATGGCCCGCCACACCCGTTGATAATTACGCCGTGGAATATCGGATCCCACCAGCAATATATATGGCCGATCCGTCTGAAACTCGGCCACCAGCCGCGCATGGATCGCCGCATCCGTTTCGGCTGTAAAAGTCGGATTGATCCCGTTATGTATCACATCCACGCGTTCCGGCGGAATGCCGTAAAGAGCGATGATGTCATCCCGTGTTTGCCGGGATACCGCTATGGTATGGCTGGCCCGTTGTACCGCACTTCGATGAATGGCGCGCTGCTTGGCCGCCTCATGCGTGCGCCGCACACGCGGATCAAGTTCACACGATAAATCATGAATTGTATGAACCATCGGCACGCTGGACCACCGCGGCAGCCACGCCGAAAAACTATGCAGCACTTCCCACGGCTCGCGCCGGCCGGGGCGGGGGGTATTGGGACTTAACAACCCTTCAATGCGTTCCATGGTGGAGAATCGCCGCTCCGGATGGATCCCGACAATCTGAAAATTTTCAGGCAATGCGTCGATGAAACTGGAGTCGTAATCCCGCAGATAGGGCAAATGATTTTCCAGCAGCAGAAAAAACAGGCTGTTCGATGCCAGTTGCGTCCATTGTCCGACAATGTTCCGCGCCTGTTGTTCAATTCCCGTAACTTGCCGGGTGACCAGTGGCGTGGCGTGAATCGCAATTTTCACAATCTCTCCTTAGCACCTGCGCCAATATTAATTCACCGTATTCACGAAGCCGCGCGGTGGAAACCCGCGGCCAATTGGCTGGCATGGCGGCGAAAACCCGACGTTCATCATGCACAGGCCATCAGGCAATGTCACCAGACCCGATCACGAGGGCCGCGCCATCTGACTTCGCGCAATGGCCTCCTTGGCGGCCCGGTCCGACTCCTCAAGCACCTCATCAACGATGCCGTATGCCTTGGCTTCCTGCGCGTCAAAATATTTATCGCGTTCCTGATCCTCGGCCACCTTCTCGCGCGGCTGACCGGTCAATCGGGCAAGCAAACTCGTGAGCGTCTCCTTGGTTTTGAGAATTTCCTCCGCCTGTATGGCGATATCCGCCGTCTGGCCATAGATCCCGCCGAAGGGCTGGTGGATCATCACTTTGGCGTGCGGCAGCGCGTAGCGCTTCCCCTTGGTGCCCGCCGCCAGTACCACCGCTCCGCCGCTCATGGCTTTTCCGACGCAAAACGTCGCCACATCGCAGCTTAAAAATTTCATCGTGTCATAAATCGCCAGCGTGTCATCCACGGCACCTCCCGGCGAATTGATATACAAATTAATGTCCTGATCTTTCCGGATGGATTGCAGGTATAACAGCCGCATAATGACGCCGGTTGCCGACGCATGATCGATTTCACCAACCAGAAATACCACCCGGTTTTCCAGAAGCATCTCATCGACCGTCATCTGCCGCCAGCGCTGATACTCCGCGATACGCGGACGCATCGGAAGTTGGTCCGACGCATGGATCATATCCGGAGAGAATGCCGCCGCCGATCCCCCGGAAATCGGGGAAACCGACCGGCCCTTCGAATCAAAAAGTGTCATGTCAAAACATCCAATACCATCAATACCATGCCAAACATCCAAGTGTTCCATCATACGCGCCAAATCGCATCTCGGCCAGCCCTTACGCACCTCCGTCCGCGCCGGGGCTGTAACCCATTTCCAACACCCGACATCTCATTTTAGCCGCGGGCATGGTGCCCGCGCTCTGTCGCTGGAGTTGCCGCCTTTTCGCCCCCGCTTCTCCTTTGGCGTGAAGTACCGCGCCTGTTTTCCGCCAGCCCATGCGATCAATGATGCGGTGAATCATGTGTGGGGGAAAGTTCCTCTTCCGCATACAGCACGCTGTATTTCAACATCACGCCAATGGTGGTTTTGTAGCAGATCACCAGGCCGAAGCGCCCCTGTAAAAATCCACCACGTATAAGGTAGTATTTGAGAAAAGTTAAAGCCGGGTGAAGTATCAACTTGAGGAATGTGGCATGTTTCCCGCGCAAGCGCAGGCTCCTGGCCAGAATTGCGGCATGTTCCGCCATGCGCGGACCATCATTTATGTCCGCTTCAATGTACGGTGTCAGGCGATTGTGCAACAGGGGAGCTTTGAGCCTTTGCACGCTGAATCCCGGCTTGGGGCGGCGTATTTCCGGGGCGCTTCTTTCATCCCATTCAATTCGTTGGCGATGAAGCAGCCGGGCCTGATAATCCGGAGACCAACAGCGAACCCAGCGCCTCGCGATGAAGTTTTTTCGCGGCATTTCAAACATCGCGATGGATTGACATCGCGCTTCGGAAAGTGTTTCCATTTCAGCGGCCAATTCGACGGAGCATTCTTCGTCCGCGTCCAGGGCCAGTACCCACTCATGCCGACACTGCCCGACGGCAAATTGCCGCTGCTGGTTATAACCTGCCCAGGTGTGTTGCATGACCCGCGGTTTTGCCGCATGACCGCCGGCCACTTCGACGGTTGCGTCGGTGGATCCGCTGTCCACAACCACAATGTCGTCACACCATGCCAGAGAATCCAGACATAGACCGATCTTGCCCGATTCATTCTTACAGATCACACACGCCGATATTTGCATGGCTCACACGTTAGCCGAAATCGCCCCACAGGGGAAGCATGACCCCGCCTTTGGCAGTTTGAGCGTGGCAATTTTTCCGGGCGAACGGCGGCGGCTATCGCCGCACTACAGTTTCTCAATGGCAAAGGTACGCGCCGTATCCATCGCCTTATCCAACTGATGGACATCCTTGCCACCGGCCATGGCCATCTGGGGCCGACCGCCACCGGTGCCCCCGACAATGGGAGCAACGGCTTTAACCCAGTCGCCGGCGCTTATTTTTGTGACCAGTGAATCACTCACGGCGGCCACGAGATTCACCTTCGGCGGCAGTAACACACCCTGATTGTCAGTTTCAGAAATAACGGATAGCAGCAACATCGCAAAAGGAGTGGAACCCAGCTTTTTCTTAAGGCCATCGACCAACGTTCGCAGCGTTGGAATATCGGCACCGGCAAGCTGCCCCACGATAAGACGGACATCACCCAATACGTGCGCTTCACCTGCAAGCCGGTCAATGGCAACATCCAGCGTGGTGGCGGCCTGGCCGGACGGGCGGCTCTTTGGCTGTTTTTTTATCATGTCCTGCACTTGCGCGGCGGCATTGAGCGCGCGGCGACGGGTAAGCAAGGGTAGAGTTGCATCACGACCCGCCTGTTGGAGTGAACCGGCCAGAGTTGCCAACTCATCAGCGCCGGCACGCATCACAGACGCCAGCAGCGATTCAACGTTTGCCGCCTTACGCCGGGCCTCTTTGGCCGCGGGACCCGTCACGGCCACGAGCCGCCGAATACCTTTGCTCACGGATTCCTCGGCGATAATGGAGAATTCTTCCACATCGGTGCTGGTTGCAAGATGCGTTCCGCCGCAGAATTCGATGGAATGTTGCCGCCAGCGTGGGGCATCAGGCTGGGCCAGCAGCTCGGAAACCGGTACGCCGATGCTGACCACCCGGACCATCGGCGGATACTTTTCACCAAACACCGCGCGCAGGGAATAAATTTTTCGTGCCTGCTCCAGCGGAACTGTTTGGGTATACACCTGTAAGTTCTTGCCGATGGACTCATGAACCAGCGATTCGATTTTCTCCAGTTGCTTGTCATCGAGCGCTTTGGGCTGGGAAAAATCAAAGCGGAGTTTCTCCCCATCCACCAGCGAACCTTTCTGTTCCACATGATTACCCAATGTTTCACGCAATGCCCAATTGGCCAGATGGGTTGCGGTGTGATTTTTTTCAATGCGTTTGCGGGCCGAAAAAACTGAAGCGTTCGCGGAGTCTCCCCGTTGCAGCTTCCCGGTTTTCAGATGGCCGATATGCAGCACATAGCCGCCGATTTGCCGGGTGGCTTCCACAATAAATACCGCACCAGAGTCCGATCTGATTTCGCCCTGATCGCCGACCTGACCACCCATTTCAGCGTAAAAATTAGTTTTTTCAAGCAGGATCGCCAGCTTCCCGTCTTCATCGGCGGCCAGGGATTCCGCCAGGCGCTGGCCATCCCATATTGCCGCGATGCGTGTGCGAAGGGGCTTATGATCATACTTGGCGGAATCGTCCGTGGGTTTAACATGCAACGCCGGTAATTCCGCGAGAATTTCCGGCGGCATATCCGTCAGTCCGGTCGCCGCGGTTTTGCCGCCGGCGCGGGCTTTTTCACGGGCCTGCTCCATGAGTCGCTCATAGCCCTCAATATCCACACCCATTTTCCGCTCACGGGCCATCATGTGCGTAAGGTCAATGGGGAATCCGAAAGTGTCATGAAGCTTAAAGGCTTTTTGGGCGGAAATGGTGGGACTTTTTTGATTGACAGCATGGGCTTCATCGGCGGCCAGTTGGAACAGCTCCAAACCGCGATCCAGTGTCCGGCTGAAACTGCGTTCTTCCTCTTGAATAATCGCGGCCACATGGTCCGGGGACTTGGTGATCTCGGGAAACGCCTCACCCATCATATTGACAATCACAGGTACAAGCTTATGCAGAAAAGGATCGCGCAGTTCCAGATTTTGCCGGCCAAAGCGCACCGCCCGCCGCAGAATCCGCCGCAGAACATATCCCCGGCCCTCATTGCCGGGAACCGCGCCATCCGTCAGCGCAAACGTAAGGCACCGAATATGATCGGCCACCACGCGGAATGCAATATCTTTGGACAGCGCGGGATTTTGCGATTCCTCGCCGGACCCCTGATCCAGTGCAGGAAATACACCTGTGTATGGCTTACCGCATAAATCGCCGATGGCGGTAAACAGTGGTGTAAAAAGATCCGTCGCATAATTGTCGGTTTTGTCCTGCAGCACCTGACAGATGCGTTCCAACCCCATGCCCGTATCGACATGCCGCGCCGGTAGAGGGGTCAGCTTCCGATCGGCTCCACGATTGTACTGAATGAAAACCAGATTCCAGATTTCCATGACGCGCGGATCGGTGCCATTGACATGCGGCCCGCCGCTCATATCCGGCGTGCGGTCAATAAAAATTTCGGTGCAGGGACCGCAGGGACCGGTTTCACCCATTTCCCAGAAGTTTTCATCCACAAAGCGGTGAATATGATCCGTCGGCAGCCCGGCTATATCCTGCCACAGCCGGGCGGCCTCATCATCCGCTGGCACATTGTCGGCGGGATTGCCGGCATAAACGGTCACATGCAGGCGCAGCGGATTGATCTGCCAGACTTCAGTCAAAAGTTTCCAGGCCATTTCAATGGCCCCGGCCTTGAAATAATCACCAAAACTCCAATTACCAAGCATTTCAAAGAAGGTGTGATGGCGCCGCGAACGGCCGACATCATCCAGATCATTATGCTTGCCGCCGGCGCGAATGCACTTCTGGGTGTTGGCAGCGCGATGCCAGGGGGCTGTTGCGGTGCCAAGAAAATAGGGTTTGAATTGATTCATGCCCGCGTTGGCAAACAACAGCGTTGGATCATCATGGGGAACCACCGGACTCGACGGCACAAACACATGCCCGTTCTGGCGGGTGAAAAATTCAATAAACTGCCTGCGTATCTCACGCGATGTCATGCGCGCAACTCCTGCGTACCAAACTCGAGCCACGTATTCTAACCGCGCCGACGAAATGTTGCATCCCGGAGACGAGGGCAAAAGGCTCCGGGCGTCGCAATTTTTCCGAGCACGGGTGCCATTTGGGCGCGAAAAGCGCGGCGCAAACACGCGCAGCGGCTATTGCCGCAGAGCAGAAATCAGCAGAGAGTATCAGGGGAGCAGGAAAGCAAATCAGGTTGGGACTCAAAAGTTGCTGACACGGGGGACGAACGACTTTATCTGCGGTCACCTGCTCGCCCGTTTCCTGATTAAGGTCATTTTCGCCGTGGGCCGAAAGCGGATGGGGTGTCCCGGGCCCGTGGTAGGATTAACCCGCTACCGGAAGCACGCGATCGGAGGGGTCCACCATGGTCGAAGGATCAAGCAACTCGGTAAGCCGCGCCGCGGAGAGTTTGCTTTTAGCAAGGGCCACTTCGCGGATGGTTTTCCCGGTGGCGGCAGCTTCCTTGGCCAGTGACGCGGCCGCTTCATAGCCGATGACCGGTGCCAACGCCGTGGCCAACATCAGGCCCGCCTCCACGAGTTCGGGCCCGCGCCCGGTGGCAACGATGCCGTCAACACACTGTGTCGCCAGATTGGCGGAGGATTTGCCCAGCAGCCGAATCGATTCCAGTAACGCGGCACCCGCCACCGGCATGGCGACAATCAATTCAAAATTTCCACTGGCCGCCGCCGATGTAACCGTCACATCATTGCCGACCACGCGCTGGCATACCATCAACACGCTTTCGGCGATAACCGGATTAATTTTGCCGGGCATGATGGAACTGCCCGGCTGTACCGAAGGAATTTCTATTTCGCCAAACCCCGCGCGCGGGCCGCAACTCATCCAACGGATGTCGTTGGCGATTTTAGTCAGGCTGATCGCAATGCTTTTCATAACGCCCGATGCGAACACCGCGCTGTCCAACGTGGCCTGGGCCTGAAAATGATTGGTGGTTTCATGTACATGAATGCCCAGCCAGTTCGAGAGCAGATCGCATACTTCCGGTGCAAACCTGGGGTGCGCATTGATTCCCGTGCCCACCGCCGTTCCGCCGAGAGCCACTTCCGACAATTCGTTTTCCGCGGTCTGCAACCGGCGACCGGCGCGTTCAATCTGCCCGGCAAATCCCAGAAATTCCTGTCCCATGCGAATCGGCGTCGCGTCCTGCAGATGCGTACGGCCCGTTTTAATGACATTCCACGTCGCAGCCTTCTGTTTCATTAAAGCGCTTTCCAGCAGCGCCAGTCCAGGGCGCAACATTTGCTTGATTTCCACCAGCGCCGCCACGTGCAGCGTCGTGGGAATTGTGTCATTGCTGGACTGCCCCATGTTGACATGATCGTTGGGATGCACCGGTGACTTATCGCCACGCTTGCCGCCGAGCAGTTCATTGGCACGGCTGGCAATCACCTCATTGACGTTCATGTTGGTGCTGGTGCCCGAGCCGGTCTGATAGATATCGACGGGAAATTGATCGGCCAATTTGCCCGCGGCGACTTCATCGGCGGCTTCGGCGATGGCCCCGGCCAATTTCGCGTCCAGCAACCCCAGTTGCCGATTGGTTACGGCCGCCGCTTTTTTCAGCAGCGCATGGGCGCGGATAAACGTTTCCGGCATTCCCTGTCCGGAAATTGGGAAATTACGCATCGCCCGCAACGTCTGCACGCCATAATACGCATCCAGTGGCACTTCCAGCGGCCCCATCGAATCTTTTTCAGTCCGAGTATTCTTCTTATTGGCTTCTTGCGACATTCGTTTGAACTCCTTATTCACCAGAAGTTTAATCACATAACTATCCGCGAGCAAGGGCCGAAATTCGGCATCGCTAACGGGGCGCGGCCATACTTTGACGGTGCTACGCAACTGCGCCCTGGATGTGATATTATTCCATGATGATGATCGCATGGTATTCTTGCATGGATCGAACGTGACTGGAATTTTCGCAACGCGCAAACGCACCATACCCACCGCCGCCCCCGGTGGCACACCGCACCTCACCGAGCGCAGCGTGGGTGGCGTAGTCTGGATGGTGCTTCAAACGTTGGCTTCCAAGGGAGTTGGAGTCATCGGACAAATAATTCTGGCACGGCTGCTGACACCGCGTGATTTCGGTCTGGTCGGATTGGCATACGCCGCTGCCGCCCTTCCAAACATTCTTCGCAAATCCGGCATCCCGCAAATGCTCGTGCAAAAACAGCACACATTGGCCCGCTGGGCCACGGCCGCATTCTGGATGGAGGTAGTTCTGGGAATCGGTGCCGCGATATTGATGCTGCTGGCGGCACCCTACGCGGCCATGGCATTTCACGCGCCCAAACTCATTGCCATTATGGAGATACTGGCACCAGGCGTTGCCATTACCGCGCTTTTTGCAGTGCCCACCGCGCGACTGACACAGGATATGCGATTTCGGGAGCTGGCGATCATCGGCTTCGGATACAACGTCCTGGCGATGTTACTGAGTATTTTACTGGCGACTCTCGGCTGGGGCGTGTATAGCTTTGTTATACCACTGCCCGTGGTCGGTGCCCTCCGAGCCATCGCGTTGTGGCTTGCGGCTCCCATGCGGATTCGCTTGGCGCCGCAATTTCGGCGCTGGCCACATCTGATCGGTGGATCAAGTCTGTTGATGGGATCGGTCATTTTTCAAACGGTCAGCCGAATCGCCGAACTCTCCTGCCTGCGGGCATTTGCGCCGGTGGCGATGGTCGGAGAGTATTTTTTTGCCGCCAATTTGTCCACGCAGGTGACACAAGTGTTCTCCACGAACGTCGCCGGAGTTTTGTATCCGGCGCTTACCTCCATTCAACATCAAAGGCAAAGGCAAACCAACGCCTTTCTCCGAGCCGCCAATCTCGTGGCATTGGTCGGAATGCCCCTGTGCGTACTGGAAGCCCTGCTGGCCCGTCCGCTGTTGGTCGGCATCTATGGCGCGAAATGGATACACGCGATTGTGCCGCTGGAACTGCTGGCCATGGGAGCCGCTTTTATGCTGCTGATGGAGCCGGCGCTGAATTTTATTCTGGCGCAGGGCCGCTTCCGCTTTCAACTGATCTGGGCCTCCGCCAGTGCGATGGTGTATGTACCACTGGTTTTTGTCGCCGCGTGGACCGGCGGCGCGGTGATGCTGGCGGCGGCGGTGGCGGTTTATTCGGTCATTGCCACTCCCCTGCTTCTGTGGCTGGCCATCGCCAATGGCGGCGGCACCTGGCGAGATGTCGCGAGCATTTTTTTCACTCCGGCGGCCATGGCGACAGTGGCCGCGACCCCCTGGCTCGCGGTGCGATTGCTGACCCATACGGCAACCGTGCCACTCTGGGAAAGCTCCGTTTGCGGCTGCCTGTCATTTCTCCTGATTTACATCGCTTTATCGGTATGGTTTCGCGGCACAGAGTTGCTGGCCCTGTGGGATAGCGCACAAGCTCGGCTTTTGCGGCGGCCACCATCTTGAACCAAGGCGTGGCAATTTTTTTGGGCAGGTGGCAAGATCGACGGCATAAATGCCGGCGCTACGCGAATGGCCGGCCCTGGAAATTCGCGCCGCAGAGGCCTGGTACGGACTTATTGCCGCGCCGCTGACCACGCACAATGGAGCATGAATTACCCATTGCAACTCATTGAGAGTAAAATCACCGCCGGTTCGCCAGCGGTGCCGATGGTCGGCATGGCGGGATGGCGAAATGACTTTCGTGGAGGAATAAGATCCATGCAATATCTGATTACCGGCGGAGCTGGATTTCTTGGCCGCTGCATCACGCGCAGACTGATCGAAAGCGGCATCAACAGCGGTGACATACATATATTGCGCAGCAAAGACTGCGATCTGACCCGGCAGGAAGCCACGGAATCCATGGTGGCCCGCATGAAACCGGACGTTATTGTGCATCTGGCGGCCCAGGTAGGCGGCATCGGAGCCAACCGCGAAAATCCCGGTCGCTATTTTTACGCCAACATGGCCATGGGCTTGCATCTTATGGAGGCGGCGCGTGTCAACGCGGTGAAAAAATTTGTGCAGGTCGGCACGATATGCGCTTATCCCAAATTCACACCTGTGCCATTTAAGGAAACCGATCTCTGGAACGGCTACCCGGAAGAGACCAACGCACCCTATGGCATCGCAAAAAAAGCGCTGCTGACCATGTGCCAATCCTATCGCCAGCAATACGGACTCAACGCAATCTATCTTTTGCCGGTCAATCTCTATGGGCCGGGCGATAATTTTGATCTGCGATCCTCACATGTCATCCCGGCACTGATCCGTAAGTTCGTTGAGGCGCAGCGCAGCAACACCCCGTTTATTACTGCCTGGGGAACGGGCAAAGCCTCGCGGGAATTTTTGTATGTCGAGGACTGCGCGGAAGGCATTGTTGCCGCCATGCAACACTATGATGCGGCCGAGCCGGTGAATCTCGGCGCGGGACGGGAAATTACCATTCGTGAATTAACCGAATTGATCGCCCGGCTCTGCGAATTCAAGGGGGAAATTCGGTGGGATCCATCACAGCCCGACGGGCAACCCCGCCGATGTCTGGATACAACAAGGGCCAAAGAGTATTTCGGCTTTTCCGCCCGGACAACACTGGAAAATGGCCTGGCACAGACAATCGCCTGGTACCGGGAAAATTAAATTATCGCCGTCAAGTTCCAATCGCCCCCGTACGGCGGAACCAATGGGTGTGGCAATACATCCGGGCGAACAGCGCAATCAACGGCATAAATGCCGGCGCTAAGGGAAGGGTTCATCCTGGAAAATCGCACCCCGGCCCCTTGGTTCGGATGTATTGCCACGCCCCCACGAACTTCCCGCCGCTCATTGCTTATCAGGTAGCGATGCGGGTTGTGTGGTTGCCGGAATGGCCGAGGGACGGTAAGTAATTTTGCATAAAATGGTGCGGGGGCCTTTAACCAACGTAATACCGGCGGGCAAGGTGTAGCCGATATGGTGTGCCGTCCACCCGCTCGTGGTGGTCGTGGAGGGCGTGATATTCAAAAATGCCACCACGCGATCCCGCATCGGTGCCAAATCGCCCTCAAGCATTTTGCGCCCCAGTCGTTGCAGCGCCGGTTGGGACCCCGCGACGGTCACCGGCACAGATTGCGGGCGAATGGAAATGGTATAACGGTTCACCAGCCAGGATGGGCCGCGCACCCAGACTGCCACAACACCAAGTCGCAACTTATGCGTCGGCTCGGCCGGCACCGTGAAACTCACCAGTGCCGTGGCCGGGGAAACCGTGATGTCAGAATTTACCGCACCGGGATAGCGCACGACCAGTTGTGCCTGCACCATCTGCCGCGTGTGCGGCGGCAACGTCGTGAGATCAGAAAGCGGCTGCGCCACCACACGGAATTGATCCTGTCCCCCGATGCTGGTCAATAAACTTTTTGGCAATTGCACTTGCGCAACCGCCGGCACAATGCTGGCCGCCACATGATGCAGGGCGGTAAATTCGATGGGGCGCGAGATGGAAACCATTTGATCCACGGCCAACTGCAGTCGCGCGGGGCTGGCCGCGGTAACGGTCACATGCCGCTGGCGGAAATACGGCAGATCATTGAGCACCTGTACCGACGACATGTAGTTATTGGAGCCAAGCGCCAAACTTCCGATGTGTCGCACCACATAAGCCAGATTATTGCGGTCATCGCGGGTAAAGATGGCCCTTCCATCCGCCTGATCGCGAATCTGCTGCACCTGATCACGCGGGCCTTGAATGTCAACGTGAAATTCTCCGTTCGCCGGGCTGATAATCTGCACAATATCATGCGCATCGCTCGGCGGCACCACCACGCTGATCTGGAATGGCAGGTTGCTGTGGATGGCCGTCAGATGAGCATCCGCGTACATCCACAGCAGCACCGTCAAAAGCAACGTCAGCGGCAGCACTTTAAAGCGATCAAGAATTCGGCGCTGTGATTGCGGCATACATTATCCCTTCGCACCAGCGTGACCATTTTCAGTTTTCTGAAGCGCCCTGGACAACCGGTCGCGCAGTTGATCGCAGGTCAATTCGCGCACAAATTCACCACGCTCCGCAATGCTGATAATGCCGGTTTCCTCACTGACCACAAGAATCAGGGCATCACTCTCCTGTGACAACCCCAGCGCGGCGCGATGTCGCGCCCCCATGTCCGGCGTAACTTCCGCTCCTTCCGCCAGTGGAAACTGCACACCCGCGGCGGCAATCCGTCCATCCCTTATCACCACGCCCATATCATGCAGCATGGAGCCGGGCCAGAAAATCGTATTTAACAATTCCGGCGTTGCATCGGCATTCAATATCGTTCCCTGCTCCACCAGGCCACCCAGCCCCACCTCGCGTTCCACCGCGATTAAAGCGCCGATTCGGTTGCGCGAGCAATACTCCGCGGTTTTGCTCAGGCAATCGATTAGACGAAGCGATGCGGACCCGCCCGGACGAAAAAATCGCGTTTCCCCCAGTCGCATCAGCGCTCGCCGCAATTCCGGTTGAAACACCACCACGATCGCGAAACTGGTGAATACCAACAGGCGGCTGAATAAATACTCCACCTGCGGCAATTTGTTACCGCCGAGTTTGATAATGGTATAAGCCAGAATTAAGAATAGCGCGGTGCCTTTGATTAAGCGCGCTCCGCGCGTGCCACGCAGGAATTCCAGAACCCAATACACAACCACGCCGATCAATACCAATTCCAGTGTGACCACCCACCAGGGATAGGTGGTAAAGCGGGTCAGCTGCGTTCGCAAAAACTCCAACATGCACCAATAGTATAAACCTCCGGGGCGTTTGGCAAAACAACGCGACGATCATTATTCCTGAATCTCCACCGGCGTGCCGACCGGGCAGATACTATATAACTCGGTAATGTCTGGATTGGTCAGCGCCACACAGCCGGCGGTGCCGGTGCGGCCTTCAGCGCATCCATGAATGAATATCTCCCCGCCCAGAGGAGTTTTCCAGATACGATTCTGCACGACTTCATCCGACATGTCCCCGTGCGCCAGATCATCCAGAAGTTGCCGATAGACGGATGCGGAAAGTAGTCCGGTGGCCAAACCGCGATCCACGTCTTCCACGTTGGGATAATCCAAGCCCATTGAAAGATGAAATTTGCTCTGTGAATTTTTAAATACAACGCGGAACCGCCCTACCGGCGTTCTCCGATCCCCTTCCATCTGTTTATCGCCGGAATTGGAGCCGGTGATACATTTATATATCTTGATTACATCGGCATGATCCAATAAATGCAGTTCACCGCGTGATTTGAGCACGCGGATTGCGGGATTTTTGATATTCATGGTACCGCTCCGGGGCGATGATAATTCCGATCCAGCCAGTATACCGGATAGCCCACCAGCTCCCGCGTCACCGCCCAGGGATTGGATTCCCGCCAGATTCCTCGCCGCGCCGCCACCGTCCAGACCGGTATGCCCAATTGCCCAAAAGCCAGAGCGATTCGTGGCAGATGATAATCCGAACTGACCGCAATCACACTTTTCCAATGCCGCGACCGCACGAGCGCGGCGGTATCATAAGCGCTGTAACGGGTATTATGGCCATGGAAATCAATAATAATGTCACGGGCCGGAATGCCCGACGCCAACGCCAGCTTGAGCATCGCGACAGGTTCATTTTCATAGGGATGCGTGCGCCCGTGCGGCGCTCGTCCCGTCAGCAGAAGCCGCTGCGCCCGATGTTGCTTCAATAGCCGCACGCCTTCGAGCACGCGCTGGCGCAGCGTGTACCCACAGGAATCCCCCGGCCCGGTTCCGGCACCGAAAACAACGGCAACATCCGCGTCAGTTCCGGCCGGTGGTGGATCCGCCAGAAACATGCCGTGGAATATCCAGAACAGCACCATGAACAATAGCGCGAAAAATACGCCATCGTAGACGCGATAACGCACGATACGACAAGGTGCCGTGATGACTTTTTCCGAAGTGCCGTCATAATCCATCATGCGATCAGGCCGCCCGATTAGCCAGAGCGTCAGAGCCGCAAGAACCGGCAATGACATGGGCATATACCACGGCACGAGTGTTTGGAGAATAAGTTTAAGATGATAGAAGGTGATGCTGTTTAACAGCAGCACCAGGGCAATCAATATGGAAGGCAGCAGAAGCAGCCGATTCAATCGGCAGATACTCTCCGTATTCATATCCCGCGGCGGCCGATGCCGTACCAGATGCAGCAGCACCAAGCTGGCCAGCCATAACCACGGCAGCACAAATTCCACGAATGCCCCAGCAAAGCGCAAATCAATCCATCGCCAGGACTGCAACCGCACCACGCTGACCAGTGCGAACAGGAGTATGGCCGAATCCAGAAATCGAAATAGCGGACCCACCGGCCGCGATGCGGTAGGCGAGGCAATTCGAGCCGATGACAAAGGCGCATTGTGCATTAAGACAGTATACACCGGGACGGGATGACGGGTGATACCAATGGGCGGCGGCGAAGAAAATAGTTCAAAGTGGCACACTACCGGGGCAATTTTAAGCCCAGCTTTTCCATCGCTTTCTGCAGATCGCCCCACACTTTCGCCCGGTTCTCCGGAGTATAGGCCCGCAGCACAAAGGAGGGATGATACGTCGGCATCAGCGGCACACCGCGATACTCCAGCCATGTTCCGCGCACTTTATTGATACCTTCCATGATCCCGGTCAGATGCTTCAACGCCGGCACACCAAGCGTAACAATCACCTTGGGACGCACGATTTCAATTTGCTTATGCAGCCACGAAATATTCAATGCCACCTCCGCGGGCGTCGGCGGACGATCACGCAAGCGCCCGGTTTCCGGGTCAGGCTCGGCGGCGCGCAATTTGACGACATTACCGATATAAACCGACTGCCGATTCAATCCCATGGCGATGATCATTTTATCCAGAAGCTGCCCGGATCTTCCAACAAAAGGCTTGCCGAGTTTATCTTCCTCAATGCCCGGCCCCTCGCCGATAAACATCAGCGATGCCGCCGGATCACCATCACCAAAGACAACTTTGGTGGCAATGGCCGAGAGATAGGGGGTCAGTGCCGCGATCGTCTGCCGCTCCAACTCCGCCAGTAACCGGGGCTTATCCGCGGGCAGGATCGCGGGCAATTCATCCAAGCGCCCCGGAGGGATCGGCGGAAGTTGCACGGCACGGTCACTCACGGCTACCGCTCGGTTCGCCACCGGTTGCGGAGTCGAGGAAGTTGAAGAAACCCGCCCTGCTGACGTTTCTGTAGCGGCAATTTTTGCGGGTGGTCGGGGTGCTGGCCGCGCCGCTTGCGCAAAATACGCGGGAGCAACTGCGAACCTCCCCACCGTCGCCGCAGCTTGTGATGGATGCCCAGGTGCCGCCGATGACTTCGGCAGCGCCAATGGAATTTCGCGCATGCCAAAAGCGGCATCCGTCTGGAGCCATAAACGAGCGGCGAATTGCGCGGTTTGCATATCCATAACCGCCTCCGAGGGCATCAAATCTTTTAACCGTTCGCGCACACTAGCTTGCCGCACACTCGCGCACGGGCCACCGGTTGCCACCATGCGGCAGCGGAAAAGCTGGCGACATAAAAGCCGGCGCTTAGATAATCCGCGTCTGCCGCCGAAATCTTGCCCATGGAAAGTATCAGTGGCCCGCATGATACGTCACACACTGACGTTTTCAGTGCGCGGCGCGCTGCCGCGGATCCAGTTGAATCGGGCCATAAACTTGTTCATAGCGCTGCACAGCCTGGCTTAGCGCCAGCGCCAGTCGCTTGGCGGCATGAAAACTCATGGCCACGCGGGTATTGACATCCATAACCACCGTGTTGGGCTTGTCGTGGTGCTGCATGTTGATGGCAAAATCGAGAAACAAATCTTCATGCGTGGCGCTGAGCCGGAAGATGTTGCTGAACACTGTGTTCATTTTGTCTTCACGAATCTGCAACTGCATCTGCTGACCACCGGGTTCACCCGTGGTGGGTGGCGGCGTCTGCGGTGGAATCGGTGGAACATTATTGTCGGACATTTTCGTCTCCTGCTATAAAACTCTTCTTATACCCAGTGCCGCGAACACTCCCCAGCACTGCCAACGCCGGGGTTAATCGTCTTCTTCCTCGGCGACTTCAACGGTTGCGGTGTGATCCGATCCATTGCGAAGCATCCCTCCGTTTTCAAGCATCCGCGCGTATTCGATACAGTATTTCGCCCACGGCTTGGCTTCGAGACGGGCTTTTCCAATCGGCTTCCCGGTCGCAACGCATACGCCGAATGTACCATCGTCAATGCGGTTAAGGGATTCCTGTATTTCCTTGAGCAGGAGTCGTTCGCTTTCAATGAGGCCCAGCGTAAATTCCTGCTCAAAATTATCCGTTCCAACATCCGCCATGTGCATCGGACTGCTGGAATGGTTGTCCTGATTACGAAATGCTTCACTTTCCATGGACCCAACATCACCGAGAATCTCCCGGCGTTTCTCCAACAGCCGCCGACGGAAGTATTCCAGATCACTGCGGGAGAGCTTGGCCACCGGGTTTGTAATCACCCGCGCCGCGTTGCTAACCGCATCCTTACCGGCACCATGGATACGCTGTGAATGACCATTGATCGGCTTGGTCGGCCGCGACGGCGTTTTCTTGATCGCGCGCGATCCTTCCGGCCGGGATGCCGCCTTACCGACACGAATAACCCGATGGGCCGGCGATTTTTCGCCAGCCTTTCGGAAAGCCTTTTGCGCCGTGGCAACGCCCTTCCGTGCCACAGGCTTGGCCTTTAATTTCATCTTACTTCGGGCGTTTTTGATGGTTTTAGAAGGTTTTGAATGTTTGATCGCTTTTGATTTGTTGTTTTTTTTGCCGGGCATGTAAACTCCATTAACTGCCTAGAATCATACGATCCACCCTCATTTTTCCGCATCCTCCGCTATGAGTCCGCGCCGGGTACCGAGATTCGTTAATATATCGGCAAAACGCCACTAAGTCAATTGATGCAATCGCGTGATGCAATCGCGTAATTCTGCCAAGGCGTATTGGTAGATTAACCTGGGTCATGCTAAAGTATTTTTTGCCATGTGTTCGATATGATACCGGACGCTTGGCGCAGATTGGAGGCTTTCTTATTTCCGTGGAAGTTACGTTCTCCCCCCGCGAAACATGAAATGAGAGCCTGTCCCAAGGGGGACGAAATCCGCCGATATGATCGTGATGGTGAATCATTGGAACATGCCCCAGCCTCATCCAATCGCCCGTGCCTGCTGATTTTCAGCCAGACCTTTGCGCCGGATCCCGCCGCGGTGGGACAGCATATCACTGACGCCGCCATTGCCATGGCCAGGCGTGGTCACCGGGTGCGCGTGTACACTTCCAGCCGGGGATATGAGGACCCTCGCCTGCGTTATCCGCTCAGAGAAACCATGCAGGGCGTGGATGTACGACGCCTGCGCTGGAGTTCCTTTGGGAAAAAAAACCTTCTGATTCGCATTATTGGCACCGCGAGTTTTCTGATCCAGTGTTTTTGTATCGGATTATTTACGCCGAAGGTCAAGGGCATTCTCTTCAGCACCTCGCCGCCCATGATCGGCTTTGCCGCGGCCTGGATTCACCTGTTGCGGCGTGTGCCCATTGCCTACTGGGCGATGGACCTGAACCCTGATCAACTCATCGTGATGGGAAAAATAAGGGAAGACAGTCTGCGGGCGAAAGTGCTCGAGCGGGTCAACCGATTTATTTTGCGGAATTCCGCCGTTATTTTTGCCCTGGACCGCTTCATGGCGGATCGGCTGGCAGCGCGCGGCACGCCACGCGGGAAAATTCACATTGATCCGCCCTGGCCGCATGAACACGTCATAGAACCCGTGCCGCCGCAGACCAATCCATTTCGTTTGGAACACGCTTTACAGGGCAAGCTGGTGCTGATGTACAGCGGCAACCATAGCCCCGCCAACCCGCTGGACGCCATCCTTCAGGCGGCCATACATTATAAAAATGATCCGCAACTGCGGTTTGTTTTTGTGGGTGGTGGTCTGGGCAAACGCGAGGTGGAGGCCTGCATCAGAGAACATCATTTGACAAATGTTCTATCGCTACCCTACCAACCATTGGCAACATTGAAATTTTCCCTGTCGGCCGCGGATGTGCATCTTGTAAGCCTCGGTGGCAACATGGTGGGAATCATTCATCCGTGCAAAATCTATGGGGCCATGGCGGTGGGAAAAGCCATACTTTTTCTAGGCCCCAGCCCCAGCCATATTGCCGATATTATGGAAAAACACAACATCGGCTGGCAGATTCGACCAGGGGATGTGACCGGCGCAATTGCGGCCATTGATCGCATAAAAGCAACGCCGACCGCGGAACTCCAACAGATGGGACGCGAAGCGCAGCATCTTCTGCGGGAACAGTTCAGCCAGAAAACATTGTGTGATCGTTTTTGCGACCGCCTTGAACAAGCCATTTTTCAAGCCCGATAAACGCGATCCGATCAAGGGAGATCGGACGAAACGAAAAGTTTTGAGAACAATGAATCGCCATCTCACAAAACTGTCCAAACCCATCCATTGCCTTCAGCCCGCTTGAACGCCTCCGTCCCCGTTCCCCGTTGTGCGGGCAAATTCCCATCGGGGATTAATCAGATGGATCAGCAGCAGGGCCACGAGATATACCGAGCTGGCGACGATGAACAGCATGATGTAATTGTCATGTGTATAGTGAAGAAACAAGCCTACAGCGGCAGAAACAAACATGCTGACTCCGGAAGCCGCGAATCCGCCCAGCCCCACCAGCGAACCAACAACCTTCGCGGGCATGGTGTCGGATACCATGGTGAATAAATTAGCCGAAAAGCCCTGGTGACCGGCGCAAGCCAGGCCGATCAGTAGCGCCGCCATAATATAATTTTCGACTGAGGCGGCCAAATAGACGGGCACCACCAGCAGGCAGCAGAGCAACATCGCGGATTTGCGCGCCGCATTGAGCGGCCAACCACGGGCCAAAAGCCAACTTGATAACCAGCCACCGCCAATGCTGCCCAGATCAGCCATACCATAGATGATCACCATTGGGAGAATCATACTTTTGATATTCAGATGGTGCTTGGTGTTGAAAAAATCAGGTATCCAGAAAAGCCAGAACCACCAGACCGGGCTGATCAATGCACTGGCAATGAGATAGGCCCAGGATTGCTTATATTTAAGCAGTGTCACCCAGCGAATTTGGTGGGGCCTTTCCGGTGGATCACCTCGAATATAGGCCAATTCTTCAGCGGACAATTTCGGATTCGCATCAGGTTCCTTGTAACGCAAAAGCCACCACAGCACCCAGACCAACCCCACCGCGCCGGCGGTAATGAAGCCGGCCCGCCAGCCAAAACTTTTTGCGGTTAAGCCGACAATAATGGGTGCAAGCACAACGCCAAGACTTGTTCCGGCGTTGAAGATGCCCGTGGTCAGTGCCCGCTCCTTTTTTGGAAACCACTGGCCAACCGCTTTGATCGCACCGGGAAAGTTCGCGCCCTGCGCCACGCCCATGATTCCCTGAATAACCATATATCCCGCGACGGTTGTGGCAAACGCCATGCCCATTTCCGCGCCGCTGAAAATAATCACCGTGAGCGCAAAGCCCAGCCACACGCCCGCCGCATCCATGAACCAGCCGCACAGAGCATAGCCGATGGCATACGTGGCGCTGAACACCGCCATGATGTTGCCGTAATCTATTTGCGTGAAGTGCAATTGATGGATGAGATTTGGCTCCATCAGCGAGATCATGAAGCGATCCATATAATTGATCGTGGTGACAACAAACAGCCCCAGGCAAATGACCCAGCGGTAACCGCGCCAGTGAAAGCCCGACGGGCCCATGCGCTTTGTCAAATCCGGCAAGGGTACTTGTGCTTCCGCCATTGTTTTCTCCGGAAAAATGGAAAACTTAATCACCAGAACACTAGTGCCCTGTTCCACCCATAATTACGGGTGGAACAGGGCACTAGTTCAGTGAACGCACGACCTGTTGATCAACCGACAGAATCGTTCCCTGATATATGGAGCGCAGCCCGGACTGGGTCATCAGCAACAACGCTCCGTCCTCGGCAATTCCGGCTCCGGTTCCCCGGACAATCCGCTGATCCAATGATAACTCCACGGCGCGATTTTGCAGAAAATCCAGGACGCGAATTTCCTGATGTTGCCGCGCCCAATGGCCCGCGGTTAAATCCGCAAAGGATTCATTAAGGCTAAGGATGAGCGCATGACGGGTTTGCATGAGGTCCACCGAAGCACCCAGTTCACGCAACAGTGATGTTGCGGTGTCGGCCAATTCCGGATGGCCTGCGGCGGGATCCGCATTGACATTCATGCCTACTCCAACAACCGCCACCGCCCTTTGCCCCATGATAATACTCTCGGATAGTACGCCCGCAATCTTCCGGCCATTAACCAGCACATCATTGGGCCAACGCAGGCGAATGTGATGCAAGGGGGATTCGGATTGCGGCGGTCCGGGCAGCCAGGCCATCGGACTCCAGGGCCGCATGAGCGTATGGGCCACGGCCAGGCCGGTGACCAACGGAAGAAAGCGATGCATATATTGTGGAACATCCGGCAATACCACGCTTAAGTAGATGCCGCCTTTGGGACTGATCCATGATCGACCATGCTGACCCATGCCATGGGTCTGGCTGTCCGCAGTGTAAAAATGGCGCGGTAAGCCCAGCGCCGCATCCGACAGAACCAATTCCCGGGCCTTGGCCAGTGCGACGATCTGCGTGGAATCCACTGTACCCAAATCGGTGATTTTGCTGTGAACACGCTGGGTCATGCGCGTATCCATTGCTTGAGTTGGGCAATGCCATTGGCGGCGGCGTGGAATGGATCAGGGAAATCCCGGACATCAATAATAATGGGACCGGTAAAATCCTGGTCGTTAAGTATCTCCACCACACGCGCACCGGCACCGCGGCCCGCGCCCAAAGGCGTTATCTGAAACCCGGAACTGGACCGGATCCCATCGGCACATGTCCACAACCCAATGCGCCCGGCCAACGCTTCCGCCGAATCAGGCGGTGAACCACCGGCGGCCAGAATACGCAGAGAGTCCAGATTCGCCGCCAGGCAGGGTGCATCAATGCTGGACAAAAGTTTAAGCAGCCAAGCTGTCTGCCCGCAGGATAAGGCGCAGGTAATTCCGGTACGATCCGCCTGCACGGTAATGGTGCGGACGATTTCCACAACATCGCCGGCGATAGCACCCTCATCATCAGGTTCGCCGATGTACACGCAGACCAGTGGCGTGTGCAGGCGGTGCGCCAGATCACAAGCGCCCAGCGCATCATCCAGCAGTCGTTGCGATGTCGTGGAATCAAATGCCCCGGATTGGCCGACACCGACACGCAATGCGCCAAGCATCACGCCTTGCCGCTCCAGGGTTTTGCGCAAGTGGCGTTGCGCGGTGGTGCCAAAATCTTCCGCATTAAGTTCCGGATGGCCGATGCCGATGGCCAAGCCTCCGTAGCCCAGTGATTTGGCGGTGTGAGCCGCGCTGCGCAGATCCTGATGCAGCGGTTCAACCGCCAGCAGCGGCAGCAGGGGAATTGCATGGCGTGGTTTCATTAATTTCCTCTTGGATGCACCACCGGTCAGTGTGGCGACAGGCTCTGTGTTTGTCCGCTATGGCTCCGACGATTTTTCTTTTTTTCCGTCCCTGGCATACAAACTCATCTGCACCAGCATGCCGATGCACGTTATGCCGATGACGACCGCAAACAGATTCACGGGCTGCTTGCTGATATTGGCCAGAACCCATTGCCGCCAGTGCTGCGGGCCATAATGCAGCACCCAGCCGATAGCGCCGACCACCACCAGCACAGATCCCTCCAGCGTGCAGATCAGCACAGCGCTGGCTTCAAATATATACAGCCCCGCGATGCCCAGGACAATGACACCGAGAATCGCCGGCACCCACCGGTAGTCCGGAGGTTGTTTGAACACATGCCAAAGAGCGATGCCGACGGCACCGCCCGTAATGGCACCGACAATAAATAAGGCGACGCGCATCAAAGGTACCAGGAGAACGCCCAGCACCGTGCCAATCAGCGCCGCCGCCGCTCCGGCAATCCATGACCAATGGGCCAGAAACATCGCCAGATACCAGCCCAGAGCGGCGCAATTCGCCATGATCAGCGCGCGATACCCGCGCCGCGCTGAAAACAGAAATATCAATCCCAGAACCAGCAGGACGATATCCCATAGCCAGAATAGACGCGACCACGCTTGCAGCATTGCCGCATAGTGGGCCGCAACATGCTGACTCGTGATGGCGAAAAGCACCTGTTACTCCCCGATCGTTACAGTGGCTGTCGCGGGCGTGTTGCGGCTGGAATCCCCCACGGCAATCTGATATTTTCCGGCGGGCACTTTCCAGCATTCTTCTTGAGAATCATAAAATGCGAAGTCCTTCCAATGCAGTTGCATGGTGACCAATTGAGTCTGACCGGGTTTGAGATTCACGCGCGCAAAGCCCTTGAGCGTCTGCACACAGCGGTTCATTCGATCTTCCATCGGACGCACATAAAGCTGTACCACCTCGGCCCCGGCAACCTTGCCGGTATTGGTGACCGGAACCGTCACATCCAGCACGCGATTTTTTCCCGTTCCCGTGGACTTGACGGTCAAAGCGCCCAGTGAAAAACGCGTATAAGATAAGCCATATCCGAAACAAAATTGCGGCTGTATATCCCGCTTGTCAAACCAGCGGTAGCCAACGTAGATACCTTCGTTGAATATCACCTGCCCGTCATGGCCGGGGAAATGCCCATACGCCGGCTCATCGCGCCAGTGTTTGGCAAAAGTATCGGGCAGGTGGCCACTGGGATTGATTTTTCCGAAGATAATATCCGCCACGGCATTGTTGCCATTTTCACCAGGATACCAGGCGTCCAACAGACCGGCGATGCGATTGATCCAGGGAGCCATGCCGACACCCGCACCGGCGTTGAGCACCACAATGGTATGCGGATTCAGGCCCGCCGCCTCCCGCAAATATTGATCCTGCGGTGCCCAGAGATGGAAGGTATGATCCACTCCTTCCGTTTCCACGTCCGGACCGTAGCCCATACAGGCGATCACGACATCGGCATGCTGAATGATTTTTTTCTGTGCCGCGGTTAAAAGCTGATTTCCTTCCGCGGTATAGCCCAACTCCATTTGCGCATTGACGAGATGCGAATTGAAATACTCCACCCGCAGACGATACGTTTTACCCGCGGTTAACCGAATGGCCGTGAGCTTCTGGATAAATTGATTCTGCCAGCGGCCAATTTTTATAATACGCCGCCCATCAATCAACACGCGGCACGGTGCTGCGGCACCGGCTTCAAACAAATATGTTGTGGTCGATTTGGGCGTAATCGTCGCCGTCCAGCGGACTGAAAAGTGCCCCGTCTTGGTCTCCACCGGATAGAATTGACCCCAGTTAAAACCTATGCGCTGATCAATACGCGTCAGCACGGGCTTGCCCGCTAATCGGGAATTATCAAAATACTCCGCCTGCAAGCCGGGCTGGCCCTGCGGTGTCTTATATTCGCCAATGCCCCACATCCGAGCCAGACTGCCGCGATAGGCCGGCCACGCATTATTGATGTTCGGCCAGTAGTTAAAGGGAATATGAATAACCCGCACCTTGGGGCCTGCCGCACGCCGAATGGCGGACAACATGCTCACCGGATTGATGATGGATGGAGCAAATCCACTGCCGCCGGCACTCCATACCGCGGGTGTCGCCATCGGACCGATGACCGCAATGGTATGAATGGCCGACCGATGCAGCGGAAGAATATCGCCTTTGTTCTTCAGCAGAACGGTGCCCTCGGCCGCTTCCTTAAATGCCGTCGCCGCGCTCTTGGGATTGTTCAACGGAATACTCTGATCTTCCGTGCGCTTGGTCATGAACCCCATGGCGATCATCATGCGCAGCAATCGGCGGACATGCTCATTGATCTGATGAATCGTAATCTGTTTTGATTTTATCAGTGGCTGAATTGTCTGGTAATTGTAATACTTGTTATCCGGCATTTCCAGATCCAATCCGGCGGCCATTGGGCCGATCGTATCATGCGTGGCACCCCAGTCGGACATCAGCAATCCCTTAAATCCCCACTGATGGCGCAAAACATCCGTCAGCAAATAGCGGCTGGCCGTGCAGTGATAGCCATTGAGCTGGTTATAGGCAGCCATGACCGTCCAGACATGGCCCTGTCGCACCGCCGCGCGGAACGGGGGTAGATAAATTTCCTCCAGTGCCCGGCGGGTGACGATGCAGTCAATGCTGTAACGATGTGTTTCCTGCTCGTTGGCGGCGAAGTGCTTTGCACACGCGGCGACATCCTGCGATTGCAGGCCGCGAATCCATGGGGCGACCATTTGTGCGGCCAGATAAGGATCTTCTCCAACGTATTCAAAATTCCGGCCACATTGCGGTTCCCGTGTGATATCCATCCCCGGGCCAAGGATAATATTGACGCCGCGCGCCCGCGCGTCCGATCCCAACGACCGACCTACCTGCCGGGCCAGTTTGGTATTCCAGCTAGCCGCCAGACAGACCGAGGCCGTATATGCCGTCGATGGCCCGTAAACACGAACACCCTGGGACGCATCGCTCATATTCAGTCGCGGAATGTGAAGTTTGGCCACCTGCCGCGTGCACATGTCGCCATTGCCGGCCAGCAGGTGAATTTTTTCCTTTAATGTCATTTCCGCCAGCAGCGCATCCGCTTTGGCTTCCACTTGCGCCGGCGTCAGCCCGGTGAGGATATATTCGCCGGCACTGTCGGCAATTACGGCATGAAGGCTCACTGTGGTCAGCGCCGCCAGAGCGACAATACCAGTCAACATCAGTTTGGCGACCCTACGCATCACCCGTTTCTCCAGTAAATATCAAGAACACTCTCGCTGCCGCAGAAGATGGCCATATCGCAATTGACGCCTTGAGATCCAACTTCCGCAGCGGCTCAACATCTCATCATGCCTAGTGCCCTGTTCCATCCGTAATTACGTAATTATGGGTGGAACAGGGCACTAGCGTGTAAATGTTACAGGCATCCCGCACCTGCATCAACCCGCAGACGAGGAACGGTATATATGATATATGGGGCGTCGTCCGTCGTCCTCCCTTCGTGTCGTCGTGTCTTTGTGGTAAATATGGTCGTCACCCCTTTGCGTTCTTGTGTGCCCCCGTTGTTCGTTACTCGTTGCTCGTTGAGCGTAGCGCTTCGTTGAAATTCGCCTCCGCTACCTCGTGGTTAAATCCGTCGTCGTAACGTCGTCCCTTTGTGTCGTCGTGTCTTTGTGGTAAATATCCTCGTCGTCATCCCTTTGCGTTCTTGTGTGCCCCCGTTGTTCGTTA
>JAKBAC010000197.1 GCA_021809365.1 Planctomycetota bacterium
GGGATAATTTTTGACCTCTTGGAGCATTGTGTCAACGAGCACCGTGGTGACAACCCGGTGGCCCATCAACGCTTCAACAGTTTTGGCTGATGAATCCCACAACGCCGGCGGCGGCCATTAGGAGCGTCATTATTATCATGCGTAACTGGGCATGGGCGAGGTGGCAGGCACCGGCGCGCGAATTCACCTTTAATATTTTGAAGACCGATTCCAGGTGCTTTTGTACCGTGCGAACACTGATGTGCAGCCGTCCGGCGATTTCATCGTTGCCGCAGCCATGGGCCACATGCAAAAGAATTTCCGCCTGGCGCGGCGTCAGGCCTAGCGCCTCCAAAGGCTTGGCGGACGTTACCGCGCGGGATTCCGACATGATCAGCATCCGTCCGAACTCTACCGATTGAATCAATCGCAATTGCAATTGATCCTCACCCAGCGATTTCTTAAAAACCGGATCCGGTGCCGTTATATCATCCGCGGGACAGTTCCGCACGCGCAACCACTTGGCGATATCTTCCGGCAGGGTGCCGGGGGTTCGGGCGGCTCCCGGAAAATATTTTCCCATCCACAACCGGGCCTTTTTCGTCCAGAATTCAATACGGCTTACGCCGTCAAGCACCACAATTCCTTCCGGCAGATGTTCCAGGACGCCTGTCTGCCGGGAAAGGCGCTTCTGCAGGCGGCTGGTAAATCGCGCCGTGTCAAAGGCCGCGGTGAGTTGCGGGCGCAAGGTGTTGAGTATCTTGCGATCGCGCTCCGAGAAATCACTGAGCCTGCGGTTAAATACCAGAGCCGCAATCAAGGGGCGGCGCGTGGGAAGGGTCATACTGATCTGAAATTCCATCCCCAGCGGACGAAATAGTTCCTGGTACAGGCCGGTGTCATGAAATTCGCGCTGCGAGATGAAATCACTGATACGCATGGCGTTGCCGTCGTCGCCGGTCTGCTTATGCACAATCACGGGATGATCGTTCATATAGCGTTGAAGCGTGGCCGTCAGAGCGGCAAGATTAAATTCCTCGGGGTAAATAAATCCGGCGACCTGTTGCGAAACGGGATTGACCTCATTGTAGGAGGTAATATCCGATCCCAGCAGTTTGCCCAACTGCGGAATAATATGACGGGCTAAATCCTCGCGGCACTGCGGCGTGCGCAAGGCCGCGACCAGATCAAGGATCGCCATAAAATCATCAGATTCAATAGATTTCATATCTACACATCTCTGATCCTTAGTGCCGGCACGACACGTTCACGGATGCCGCACCTGCGGTCACTGCATTTCCGAACCTGACGCTTCCAACACCTGTCAAACATTGTGGCATCACAGAGTGTCTCCCGTCTGCGGAACGTGCGGGTCTTACTTTTGCCGCCCAAGGCGGTCGCAGCCCGTACCTATTTATCCATGGTTCCGGCCATTTTGGCAATACGCAATTTTACGTATATGCCATTGTACCAGGGAAATACCCCGAACCAGCCCAACAGGCACGGCGATCTTATGAGCGCGTGGCGATATTTCCGGGCCACACGGCCGGGCAGCTTCACACAGCCGCCGGCTCTGCCGGTGGTGGAACACACGATAAAGGTACCTCGGACCGGCTCCTGGCTCGGGGGCACCAAAGGCTGTGGTTTGCCCCCTGATCCAGTGCTTGTCACACCCAAATATTCGGATTGACGGAGGGCCAGAGGGCAAAATATTGAAAAAAGAGCATTTTTCCCGAAAAGCCGGATTTTTGTCTGGCCGCCAAACGCGGATAACCCCATCGGATCACAGCCTGCCTGCCGGGGCCACATTTATGGCGTAAGCCTCTTATACAGCGATGTTTACGTTCTGTATTTACGTGGCGCGTCACGGCGATTTCCGCCCCGAATAATCACCGTATCCGAGGCGTGGAACGGGGTGAAATATTTGTCTCTTTTGACTTTTCTGCACGCTAAAAAAGCCAATAAAATCAAGGCTTTCATTTGATAGCCGCACAGGAGCATACGCAAAAATGCGTATTGCATCGCCGGGATAGATGGCTATGCTCTTATAATCCACCTGAAATTGGTTCAGGGATGAGAGTTTTGCACGGCAAATTTTAAGGGAGCAACCACCATGTCTATTCCAACGTTCTATTCCACAGGCAGCGAGAACGAAGCGGCATCCATTGGAAAAAAAGCAGCACCATCGCACAAACGCCATTCCAGAAGCGGCACCCGACACCGCCGCGCCTTGGCGGCATGTGCCGTTGCAGCGGCTACAGCGCTGGCGGCGATGGCCGGAAGTCCATCAGCTCGGGCTGCGACCACGACTTGGACGGATGGTGCCAGTACCCAAATTTGGAGTGGCAGCGGTAACTGGACAGGTGGCATACCCGCGACCGGCTCGGACGTCATCATCGGCAGTCCGGCCACCTTTTCCTCACCGTCGTTGGATGACTATTCGGTGGCGATTGCTAATTTAACGGTCGCTGCCAATAGCGGCCTGGCGATCAACGCGGGAGTTGGCTTGATCATAAACAGTGGCGGTTCTATTACGGACAATGGCCAGATCACGGTTAATACCACAGCCGCCAACAGCAACACTGGCGTTGGAATTAGTGGATCCGTAACATTGCAAGGCACAGGTAGCCTGATCCTAAACGCCGGTGCCAGCGGCTTTGGTGCCGCCGAGATCTACGACGCCGGCTACAGCAACCTCACGCAGGATGCCGGCCACACGATATCCGGTGCGGGTCAGATCAGTGTCGATGCCTTCACCAACAACGGCGTCGTCGACGCAAATTCCAGCGGCAATACACTTCGGTTAATCAGCGGAGCATTCACCAACACCAACCTCATGGAAGGCACCGGTGGTGGGACTCTCCAACTCAACTCCACCTTCACCAACACCGGTGGAACTATCGAGGCCAATGGCGGCACCGTACTGCTTAATGGGGGTACTGTTACCGGCGGCACGCTTACCAGCGTCTCCGGAAGTGAAATTGACGAGGAGAACAGCACCAATCTGGTGGGCGTCACGTTATCCATCGGTAGCAATTTGTACGTGTTGGACGGAAACAACCTCGTTGCCAACGGCGGCAGTACAAACGATGTGATCACCAACAACGGCACCATCACCGTCAATAAGGGAGGCAGTAACCTAGGTACAGGGATCGGCATATCCAACAGCGTGGAACTTGCCGGCACCGGCTCGATTGTCCTGAACGCCAACGGCACTGCTCTTGGTAACGCGAACATTTTTGATAACGGCTACAGCAACCTCACGCAGGATTCAGGCCACAGCATTACCGGGACCGGCGAAATCACGGTGAATAGCTTCACCAATAACGGAACTGTCAACGCCAATTCGGCCGGCAATACCCTGGCGATCACCAAAAGCAACACCAATAACGGTACGTACGAAGCCAGCAATGGCGGCACACTGAACGTCTCCAACCTCAGCAACGATTCCGGCGGCACCCTTACGGGCGGAACGTATGAAGTAGCCGCTAACAGCACCATGATCCTGCCAGGCTCAATTACCGTTAATGACGGCAATATCATTCTTAGCGGATCAAACACCACGTTTGCCGCCATCACACCGCTTAACAACAATGAGGGCGGCTTTCACCTCATTAATGGTGCCAGCTTCACCACCCAGGGAGATTTGGCCAATTCCGGCACCATTGAAACCACTGGGGCCACCATCAGCCCATCAGCAGCGGCCAGCACATTAACGGTCGCCGGAACCTTTACCCAAACTGCCGGAACCACCACGGACAACGGAGTGATTAACACCGCTGTGATGAACCTGGAGGGCGGCACTCTGGCGGGCACCGGCAGCGTCAGTGGAAGGGTTAATAACACCGGCGGCGTCATCAGTCCCGGTGATGCACCAGGCACGCTGACTCTTGGTGCCCTAACCCAGAGTTCAACCGGAATTGTGGACATCCTGTTAGCCAGCCTGACATCCTTTGACCAGCTAAACGTCTTGGGCTCGGCAACTCTTAACGGCACGCTAAATGTATCGCTCGCGGCCAGCTTTTCAGCACCCGACCATTCAACATTTGATATTCTGAAATCCTTGGGATTAGCGGGAACCACGTTTTCATCGGTCAATCTCCCCAGCGACTTTTCAATTTCCTACACCGCCACGGACGTGATCTTGAATTACATCAACAACACCGGCCCATCGCCGGTGCCCACGCCAGCGTCAGCCGGGTTGCTGGCTTTGGGAGCCTTGGGCCTGCTTGCCAGCCGTCAACTGGTCGTGCGGAAGCGCCGCCGGATGTCCGCGTGAAAGCGCGGCGATGATTGTGTTTCGTTTTCCGAATAAACGGGCGTTCGATGGGACCGCTAACATGAGTTAACCCCGTCGGATCGGCCGCTGGTTCCACGCTGGCATTTGGAGTGTAAGTTGCTTGTAAAACCATGTTTATGCGATATTCCTATTGGGTCTGCCAGGGCAGCTTGCCCCCCCATGACCGCGATATCGGAGGCGTGTAACGGGGTGAAATATTTGTCTCTTTTGACTTTTCTGCACGCTAAAAAAGCCAATAAAATCAAGGCTTTCATTTGATAGCCGCACAGGAGCATACGCAAAAATGCGTATTGCATCGCCGGGATAGATGGCTATGCTCTTATAATCCACCTGAAATTGGTTCAGGGATGAGAGTTTTGCACGGCAAATTTTAAGGGAGCAAGGACCATGTCTAATCCAATGTTCTATTCCAAAGGCAGCATTACCAAGGTGCAATCCACTAAGGAAATTACGGCGCTATCGCGCAAGCGTCAAGGCAAGCTTAGCGCGCAACACCAGCGCGCTTTAGCGGGGTGCGCTATCGCGATGGCTGGTTTACTGGCTACCGCAGGCCCTGTCCTTGCCGGCTTTGCCCCGGGCATATCCGGCTTCGGCGATGGCTCTGCATTCACCCTGACCGGCTATACCCAGGACGCTTCGGGTAATATTACCGATAACAACGCACCGACCATCAGCAGTGGTACCTTGACCCTCACCACCGCCGCCGCCGGCGAAGCCCGTGCGGCATTTTTTAACTTTCCCCAAGCCATCAACAATTTCACCGCCGCCTTCACATTCCAGACGGACCCAACCTCGTTCGCGGCCTTGGGGCCATCGGACGGCTTTGCTTTCGTGCTGCAGAATGACTCCCGCAGCACCGCTGCCATTGGAGGTGGAGGTGC
>JAKBAC010000198.1 GCA_021809365.1 Planctomycetota bacterium
TGCCAACCAACCACCGGGTTGTCACCAAGGTGCTCTATAACCACGACGCGCCCGCCGAGCACCGGATGATAATCCGGTGGTTGACCCCCTGCCGCCAACCAACCACCGGGTTGTCACCACGGTGCTCTACCGCGATGCTCCACCCAAAAGGGCCAAACTTTTGTTGCCGATAGTCGTATAGTGCGCTAAGATGGAAGTTGCGTGCGACTCATTGGCCGCTCTGGCTGTTCAGCGAGGGAAGCGCTACGAGTTCATTTGAAAGGTGGTCCTGATTTATGAATGGTACTTTTTCCAATCCGCGCGAGCGGCCAACGGCAAGCATCCGGGGAGTTCAACAGTGCATAAGGGCAATATTCAGTATTATCCTGGGCGGAATGTGTCTGGGGTTTATGCTCATGGCGGCGCCGCGTGCCCAAGCGGCGGTGAATATTCTCATCAACCACAATACGCTTGCCAACACTGGTGAAAACCTGCAGGAGCATGTGCTGACGCCGCAAAATATCAGCAGGGGGAAATTCGGCAAACTGTTTGTCACGCAACTGGGCGGGGTGGATTACGGCCAGCCGCTGTTTGTCTCGCACGTCAAT
Source organism: Planctomycetota bacterium (assembly GCA_021809365.1). Next base: position 588 of record JAKBAC010000198.1, read on the forward strand.
ATCACCACCGGCCCGCATCGGGGCGTGCAGAATATCATCCTTGCAACCACGTCCCGCGATACCATTTGTGCCATCAACGCCGATGACGGGCAGGTGCTATGGAACCGCAATCTGCTCAAACATTTTGACAACGCTTCGGATACGATCAAAGCGCAGGAGAAAAACCCCAACTGGGCCGCCCGAAACGAACCGCTGGAAGATACCCCGGCCATTGATCTGGCGACCGGTGTGGTTTATGTGGAATGCGAGGAAACTGAAAAAGGACCGGGGACTCATGGCCAACTGCACTGGATTCATGTTCTTTCTTCGCTGCGCCTCAGCAACGGGAAATTCTATGCCCACCAGATTAAAATTTCAGAAAGCGGGCCGCGCGGCCAATACATCGCCGGCCCAACGGTGCGCAAAGCCAATGGTCAATTGGACCATTTTTACGGCTTTGAAATCACATTCCGCTATCTGACCATTGATCCGGTCAACCACGTTTTATACATGGCCTGTGCCGATCCGGGTGATATTGGACCCTACAACGGCTGGATTCTCGGCTATGGAACGGTTAAAAACCAGGACGGCAATTTACCGGTGAAGGCGGTCTGGAGCGTCACGCCCAATGGCTGGGCCGCTGGAATATGGGGCGGGCCCATTGCCATTGACCATGCAGGCAATCTTTTTGTTGAAACCGGTAATGGCACGTTTGAAACGCATCTTATTGCGGCACCGTATCGTGGGCGACTTAAAGTTGATTCGCCCAATTTGCAGGTCCCCGCTTTGGGGGATTTTGGTGATGCGGCCCTGAAGCTGATTCCGGATTCTGATACCCGCCAACATCGTGATAACCCCAACGGCTTCGGGCTGCATGTCGCCGATTATTTTGTGCCTACGAATGAAAACATCCTTCTGCGCACCGACCAGGATCTCGGATCTTCCAGCCCGGTGCTTCTGCCGGCTTTTGTCGGAGACAGGCAGCACCGCCATCTGCTGGTCATCAATGATAAGCCGGGGACTATTTATTTACTGGATCGTGATGATATGGGCGGATACCACGGAGGCAAAAAGGGGGACGGCCATTCCGGATATAATGCGGTCGTTCAGACCTTACCCCATGCGACGGGCAGCGGCTTCAGCTCCGGTGCCTTTTTCGCAGGATCCCATCGGCACAGCGGCTGGATTTATTACGCGGAGGTAAGCGATTTCGCCAAGGCCTTTCTTATTTCTCACGCCCACATCAAGCCACAACCCGTTACCGAATCCAGGGATAGATTTCCGTATCCCGGTTCCACTGCTGAAATATCGGCCCATGGAACACGCCACGGTATTGTCTGGTGGTTGAACCGAAATAAAAATCGGATGGTGGCTTACCGTCCGGATAATTTTCGCACGGAACTATTTGACAGTGACCGGGGCACCGGGCGCGACGGTCTGTCCAATAAACTTGTGGGGCGTGAAATTGATATGAATTCCACCCCCACCGTGGCCGATGGCCGGGTGTATGTCAGCACCACAAAAGCCTTGAACTGCTATGGATTGCTGCACTGATAGCGCGGACGACATCGCGGCTTATTTTTGGCGTGCCCGTTGACTCCGCATTGCGCGGCGGCGTGCAGTGGGGCGTGGCGATCTTCCACGACGTGCAGTGGTGAACATCTCACGGGCGCGCGGCGCGAATGCGGTATCGCGGCCGGCCTACGGTAAGGCCTTTGCCGGTCAGGCGCATGACCCAGAAGGCCATATAGGACAGGCCCGCAAGAGCTAATATGATTCCCATTCCCCGGAAAGCTCCGTTGGCGGCCAACAGCGAGGCATCGTAGGCGAAGAGGGTAAACAACCCCACCAGCATAATGCGTTCGCCCCGTTTTCGCGGTGCTTCGTGATGATTAAATATTTGCCGCAGGACCCAACTGAAATAAACCACCGCCACCACCGCCGGACCGATTGCATCGATCAAAGCGCCGCGTGTGATACCGCCGCGCAGCAGCATGATTAGCATGGCAAACGCATCAATGAGCGCCACTGAGGCCAGGAGCTTCCAGATGCCGGTAATGCGCAGCCGGGGGCGTTTGGATTCCAGGCGATAGGAAACAGCGGTGGCCACGGCGATATGCGTAAAGAGAAACAATGATAAAATCAGAAATCCCGCATCCGGCCGGCCGATCAGGCAATTCACCGCGCGGATCAGGCCCAGGGCGATAAAACCAATGTATCCCAGATATTTTCCGGTGGCGTTATAAAACACAATCATCAGGCTGATCACCATCGCCAGCATCAGCGCGACGGGAAAGTGCAGCGGTTCAAACCAGGACAACAATGTTGCGGAAAATAATCCTAACAGCATCAGCACCAGGCTTAACACAATGACCGCCGGCACACTAAGCCGGCCGCTGGGAATAGGCCGCCACGGGGCAAACAGACGATCCCGCCGCGAATCCAGCAGATCATTAAGCGTCATGCCGAAGGTGTAAAGAAAAAACGAGGCCAACGCCGCCAGGGCAAATTCAGCGACCGGGTCCCTGACGGCGCTGTAGCCCGGAATTTTGAGAAACATCAGTGTCCAGACATCCGCCACCGCTGTCAGCGCTAAAGCCACGCGCATAATTTGAAAAACAGCCAGTATGGACCGCATGGCGACTCCGATGGTTAGTGCTCTGTCACGCCCGCAAATTAAGCCTGGTATTGATAATCATCGACAATCGCCACGACACAGGCATCCACCGGCAGCGGTGGATCAAACGGATTGGCCGCCTCACGCCCCTCTTCATAGATCACCAGTGACCCATCCGAGGCACCGGTTACATCCACTGCCAGAATCGTCCAGCGGATCGGCTGTTGATTAAAATCCAACGGCTCAAGCAACACTAACCGCTGCGTTTCCAGGCCCGCAAGCCGAACGCGGGCTTCAATTCGACCAATAACTTTACCTAAGTACATACGTTATTCCACAATCCCGCTGGTTCTAAGTTCCCGGATTACCGGCCCCCGGCGGGCGAATCAACCAGTGCCATAATACCCAGCCGCATGGGGCAATGGGCATCCGTTTTAAGCATCGTCTGCACGCCCCGGCCATCACTTACCACCAGCACCCGCATACCCTTGGCCGCGCCCAGCACATCCGCCGCAATTTGTGGAAAGCCGCTGGGCTGACCGCTGGCGGGATCAATGGGTTGAACAATTAAAAGCCGCGCCCCGGCCATGGAGGCGTGCTTTCTGGTGGCGGTTACCGTGCCTTTAACCATGGCAATAAACATACAGAGCCTCATGACATCCGCGCCCGGCGGACAGATTATTTCAACTGCGTTTGAAAACCAGTTGGCCGTTGGCATCGACACGATCTATTAACGCGATAACTACGGCATCGGTGGAGGTGCTTTTCATACTTGGGGTCATGCGGGCCGAACTGCCCTGCGTAAGGACCACGAATTCCCCTTCGCCGGCACCGAGATCATCATTGGCCACCAGCACGGTTTGCCCCGGCACAAGCTGTCCGTCTTTGAGGACATGCGCCTGGGCCAAGACCAGTTTTTTTCCATCAAAACCGGGATCTTTTACGGTTGCGACAACCGTGCCGATAATTTTTGCGATAATCACAGACAGCTCCAGTGCAGGTTCAATTTTCAAGGGCGATTATCGCACGCAAAGGCCTCCTTGCCAAGGCAGCCAGACGATTGGCGATCCACAGATTTTATCGATTAGCCAGATTTCCACCCGTAGCTCAATGCGGCAGCGTTGAGTTGTATGCGGAATACGAGTTGATGACACGATGCGTTAGCCTGTCGCAATTGGCAATCCGGAAATGTCAATGGAACCACGCGAGCAGCGATCCACAGATTTTATCGATTAACACCGTTTTCCACCCGTAGCTCAATGCGGCAGCGTTGAGTTGGAATCGAGATGCGATTTGATGGCACGATGTTTCTTCGGGCGGCGCGACCGCCACGGCGCAGTCGCACCCTCGTCAGTCCGCGTTGCGAACCGCATCCTACCGCGACGCTTCCGCATCGGGCTGCTGGCGCAGGTGTAGCCCCATGCGGAGGCGCCGGGGCGAATGCGGCCGGCCGCGCGCGACTTGGATATTGGGGGGACGTGCCTCCCGCATCGGCAACGTGCCGACGCGTTTAACGCACACGTCCCGGAATTACGGTCATCAGCAACCCCACCAGGGCCATCGCGCCGCCACCGAATATATAAACGGCGGTGGCTTGCGTATAGCGCCCGAAGATCAGATTGTGCGTTTTATCAGCCAGCGAATGGGAAGCGTGCAGGCCGGTAAATAACAGCGCAATGCCGATGATTAAAAGAACAATTCCTATAATGCGTTGAGTGTTCACGTTGTGTACTCCTGAACATTAATGGGTTCTTCCACGATGGGCCTCTGCAATTGCCCCCGGCGCGATTGGGGTCCGAGGATACAACACAGATTTCTTCCCACATCGCGAACTATTTTTTAGTATTATTGAGCACGTCCTCTTTCTCCAAATAAGGTGTCTCCAGACATTAACTGACCCCAACTTACTAAGTATAAGCAAGCAAACGCCGTACCAATGGTAGCATCAAGCGGTTTCCGCA
>JAKBAC010000199.1 GCA_021809365.1 Planctomycetota bacterium
TTTGGAATATCAAGAAATACATTGCGCTTGAATTTACCGCCGATCATGCCCGGCAGGTTGTATTTCTCCCATATGTACTGATCCCACAGCGCCAAATGGCACGTGCCGTGGGTGGCGGATACCACCAGGAAATCCGGATGTTTATATGACCAGATTTGGGCGTTAAGACTGTTGCGCATGAGGTTCAGCCAGGGACTGGTGATATCCGTGTTGTCCCACACTTGCTTCGGCTTGGCGCGATAATGCCGCAGGGCGTCCAACGCCTCTGTGTCCCACTGGTGTGGTTCAGTGAGAATCATGGGAACGGTTTTGAAATCTCTGCGGCGCGGGGCTGCGGTAAGTTTGGCGGTTAATTCTTCCAGATTCCCGGCACCGTGCGGTTCCAGGGATCCGGTTTTCACCGCCGCCGCAGCGTGAACGGATCGTGGCAGCGCCAGCACGGCAGCACCGGCGATTGATCCGCCGGCCAGCAGGCCTAAAAGCTTCCGGCGACCCAAGGGAACATGTGTGGAATCGGAATGTGTTGGGGTCATGATACATCTCCTTTAAAAGTCTTCTCAAAACCCATGGGTAAAGTATAGCGCCCGCTCTCTATTAAACAAATAAATGGTTGCTATATATGCCATAACACCGCATTATCATTGGATATCATGGCAATCCGCGCCCCGGCCGCAGATTGACGGCTTTACGAACCCAGCTACGCTCCTCAACCCCCATGCCCAGGCCGCGGTCAAAGGCCTGCGTTACCAGACGCCGAAATTGCCTGTGCAACAGAATTAACCCAGCTCCAGGTTCATCCACCGCCGATATACGAGAGGAATTAGGATCAAGCCCAGGAGCATGGATCCTGCGGCGGTAACCAGAAGACCTTTATAACCAGATCGCAGATCCAGCAGGAAGGGCAAGCAATAGAAAATACCTGGCAGCAACATTGCCCAAACGATCCCCCGGATTGGCAGGCTCCACCAAGATGCGACAAAAATAATGAACTGAAACAACAGCGATGCTAAGCCATACGGAGCGGCCAGTCGCAACGCCGTAAGTCCAACGCCGGCGCAAAGCATGGCCAGAATAAACATCCCCGCTGCGATCATCCACAGCGTTAAAATTTGGACCAGCATCGCAACTGCTATGCTGAAGACGAACCGGTGGCGTGGAGCCGGCTTAAGTAATTCGCATGCGAGGCAGGGAAGAATTTGCAGCCACTCGCCCGTGGTAACCAATCCAGGAACCGCAATGAGCGCAAGGGAGATCGCGATTGTGCCGAGCGTTACTTGTGTTGGTGGTTCGCTCCTGATCGAAAGAAAATAGAGCACCGAAATCAGGCACACGACGGCGGCGAACCCTATTCCAAGCCAACGTGGCCGCGCCTGGTGCCAATGGCGCAGGATCGCCCTGAACAATTTCCACGGGCCCAGCCGGCCTCCTTTTCCCGGGCGATCGGGCCGCGCATAATTGATGCTCGTGTGTGTATTTTTCTCCGTGGTCCGGAGCAATGCTGCCACGGCATCTAACGCATCTCCCGCCGGCATTTCCATGAGACGCGGGCGATTTATTTCGGATTTCCTTGCCAGCAGCTTGGCCGCAATTGCAATTTCCGCGACACCAATACCAAGCAGTAGCACGGTGTATAGCCATCCCTTCGGTGAAGATGGGTCCCCCACACGTTGCCAGAAGACCGCACCCACCAGCGGAAGGCACGCAACGGGGAGGACGATTGCTGAAAGATAGTTCATTGCGCTGACCAGGCCCACGGCCCCAAACAGGAAAATAGTAATGGCGTAAACGCCGATGTGACCACCACCATGGCGATATATCGCAATCGCGGGCAATCCAATAACCACTGCGCCGGCCAGCGTCAGAAAAGCGGCTACGTGCCATCGGAAAAAATCCGGGATCAATTTCCTTTGCGGCTCAGTCATCTGCTGGCTGAAATGTGTCCACAACAGGCCGGCCGCCAATAAAGTTCCTATGAACTGCGAGAAAAAACCGTATTGGCGTGAATCGCCCAGATCTCCTGTTATAAACGCCCAGACGGCAAGCCCGATCCAGATAACTGCCCCCACGGAGCCATAAGAGCGCCGCAGATACGTCATCAACACCTCTTTATACCGATTAGCCATTGCTTACCCCCTGCTGAATTTCCAGAAATGCGTCCTCCAGACTGGCGTGTGTGCGCTCTTTCAGCGCTTCCAGGGGGCCGAACCAGGCGATTTTTCCTTCCTTCATGACCGCCACATGATCCGCCACACGCTCCAAGTCAGAAGTAGAGTTTGGCTTCCGTATCCGCTTGCATGCTCATGGATTGGTTGAGCATGTCGCGCAATTCTTGTGGGGATACGCCCAGCAGCTGCGCCTGGCGGGCCGCGCGGCGCAGCTGTGCCAGCAGCATCTGCGTTTGCGACCTTTTCTGGCTGCTGGATGCGGAATTGGCTTTTACAAATGTTCCGCTGCCATGGCGCATTTCCAGCCAGCCCTCCGCAGTCAGGCGTTCATACACGTGCAAAATAGTATTCTGGTTGACGGCCAATTCCCGGGCCAGCTCGCGAACGCTCGGCACCCGTTCACCCGCCCGCAGGGAGCCAACAACGCATTGGGAACGAATCTGTTCCGCAATTTGCCGCCCGATGGGTACGCCCGAGGATGGTTCAATACGTAATCGCAAAAGGCTGCTCCAGGTGACTATAACACTATAACACGTGAAATCTTCGCACGCAAACGGCGGCGGTCGAGATTACGGTTGAGTGCGAACCGCGCCGGCGCGCGGCGGGGCACTGCGACAACGCCCGGCGACTCCCGTGGCAAAAAAGGTACCTGACACCTTTGTTTCAATGGCAAATCTGATTTTTCGGACATGACAGAATTTGGAAGTACGCCCCGGCATCTGATGAATGATGGGGCAGTCAATGGTCGCGGCCTTAACGAGTTGCGGTGCGCCTACAATTGCGACATCAGATCATTTTGTTCCAGAACCAGGACAAGTTGCTGATAAATGAGTGCCGGGTGAACAGACTCCGCGGGAATAAGATGCGCTGATCGCGCGGACCGGGCCAGCCGGAGCAATACTTCGGCGACATCGCATTCCGGGATGCCTTTGACCTTTACGCCGCGAAAATTGCTGAGAAGGCACTGAATGGCTTTGGGTAATCGCCTTTCATCAATGGAGCCGTCACCTTTCAAATATGGTAATTTCCAAGTTCCCGGCTTATTTGCATCGCCCACCCATGCGAAGCAATATGCGGGAAGTTTATACTTTGAATGCAACAGAACGCCTTCATCCGGCTGCTGCGGGTGCGGATATGTATGCGGTCCATCTCCAAAAATTGCGTCCGTCACCACCGTGCCTTCCAGCGGTCGATACACGCCGTGCACGCTGACCCACCAAAGCGATTCCGGCGGCGATTCTTGAGCAAGATTGACCACAACGCGGTGCTGTAATCCGCCGTTGATAATGTCCGCGGCGTAGAAAATGCACCCGTCGGTTACGGCCACGCGAGTGATACGCTGCGCGTCGGCGTATCGCCGGGCCTGTTCCAATGCAGCAGCCAACGATTGCTTGCCAGGCCGGAGTATGCCGGGCTTTTTTACTTCGATTACCAGATACTTCTGAAGATTCTGGCTTAATACAATGTCGGCATATTCCATTTGATAGGCCAGATCGCCCTTGGCCCAATCCAGCACACCAGTCAGCAGGTCTTCTATAATAGCCTCGGCAACTTTTTCTGATTCATCACCGTGGCGCAGTCGATCATTGCGGGTTTCCTGAAATCTCGGCCAAGCCGCGTGCAGGCGGGTAACACAGGCGCGATAGCCCGCAAGCGTCAAATAAGTTGGTTCGGCCATGGCTGATCCTTAAGGGCGACACATGTGGTATTTATAACGGAGATCGGCAATTTTTGCCTGCGGATTTATCGGCCCTGCGGATATTGAGGGACACGTTCTTGCCGCGACTAAAGTAGCCGGTGATAATGCTCCGATGCCGCGTGTACACAAATGTCAGCGTTTTTGGGAAGCGGGCGCGGGAACGGTTTTAATTGGCGGAAATAGTTATGGACAATCCATCCGGGCACTCGATAAGCCGTGAGGATGTATGTCACAGGAGCGGGTATGCCACGAAAACGTAGGCAGCAACTTGTCAGCCAAATGCTTGAAAACCTCGACGCGTCCGCATTGGAACAGTACGAGCACATTATCCGCCGGTATACCCGTGGGCGCGATGGTGTGTATGCCCTGTATCGCAACGACACTCTTTATTACGTCGGCCTCGCTCGCAATTTGCAGGGGCGGCTCAAGCAGCACCTCAAAGATCGGCATAGGGGCGCGTGGAATCGCTTTTCGGTCTATCTGACGATCGGCAATTCGTTTGTTAAAGAGATGGAAACCTTGCTGCTTCGCATTGCACGGCCTAAAGGCAACAAGCAACTTGGAAAATTTGTGAAATGCCAGGATCTTCACCGCGCATTCAGGCATGACTATAAGGCGGACGTGGAGGAAAGATTCGGGCAGTTGGTGGGCCGCAAGAAAGTTGGAACATCGCCGCGTGCAAAGCCCGCGGACGATGGCCGGCCAGCGCTGGCCAGCTTTATAAGGAAGGGTATCGCCCTCCGCGGCTGGTACCAAGGAAAAGAGTACAGGGCACGGGTCCTGAAAAATGGTTCGATCAAATTCCGCGATGGTAGGACCTTCAAATCGCCTTCCGGAGCCGGCCGGGCGATCAGCGGCGGAGCCATTGATGGCTGGCACTTCTGGTGCTATGAGCGGGCACCGGGGGATTGGGTCTCGCTTAGTGAACTTCGGAAGCACGGGCGGCATGGCTGAGAGTACCACAATGCGGCGGGTGTTGCAGCTACACAGTCGCGGCAAGTTTTCCGGGTGGCTTTAAAAACTCCGCGGAGTTTGGCCTCATCAGCGCCGAGGCAAGCCTGTTTCTTAATTAAAGCGGCTGGGGATCCCGATAAATATCGGGACGCCCCCAGAGCCGCCCGGAACATTGCCACGCGCGAACCGCGCCGGTACGCGGGGCGACACTACGACATTGCCCGGCCATTCCCAGCGGAAAAA
>JAKBAC010000200.1 GCA_021809365.1 Planctomycetota bacterium
TACGCGAGGTCATGGGGCTTCTGGTAAAGAATCTGCTTGATGACCGAGGCAGCCTGAAAAAGATTCTTCCCACCGGGCTGCGGGACTTTCAGGCTGGCGGCAGCATAGCCTTCCAGCGATGGCAGATCGGTGGGATCCTGTCCCAGATAAGCGCCGAGGTCTCCCAGGGCTACTTCATATTGTCCGGCTTTTACTGCAGCTAGTCCCCGGGCGCGAAGCTGCAGGAAGTGCTGATGGATGCTGTGCTTGCGATAGATTACCAGCGCCCCACCAAGCACCACCAGGGCCAGAATAACGCCGCCAAGTATCAGCAGGCGGCGTTTCATGCGTTGCCGTGAATTCATTATTTCCTCTCGCTTGGTAATTCGTCGGGCTTTCCGGCCGGTACTGCATCAGGCAATATCCCGCAGGAAGCAGCAGTATTATCGCTGTCACGGCCATGGCCAATCCAAAGGGGCCGCGTATGGGCTTTTAACATGGATATATCAACACATGTTGGCCCATATACACGATGCGCCAGGCGGCTGATGCCGGCAATGGCAGCGTCCGGATCGGGCCAGTCCCGCGCTAGAGCCTGAAGATAACCCATGGCCTGACACCCTGTGTCTTCATACGCAATACCCGGCACTTTGATCGAGCCAAAATCCGGATAGTGTCGCCGCAGGGCCATCCATACGTTACCCGCAGTATGGATGGTATTCCAGTATTCGGCAATATCCCGGTGGGGCGTAAGTGCCGCGCGGGCGGCCGGTTCATGAGACTTACCATTGCGGTTCGCGACGGATTCATGCGCTGACCCGGCACCCTGATCGGCCACGGGCGATGACGGCTTGGCGTCCGCAGCACGTTTGCTGCGGGTTGGCGGATGAAATCCGATAAAATACATAGCCCGCGGCATCCAAAATAATTGATCCAGGACCAGCCGCAGGTGCAGACGAAATAACTTTCCTTCGGGAACCAGCAGAAACAGTCGTGCATCTGGCGCAATGGGTTTGCCGGCACCGGGCCGCACGATGGCAACTTCTCTGGATAACCAGAACACATCATGCAGCGCGGTGGCAGAATATCCCCATACCGTCAGCTCATTGGCTCCGGGTTTCATGGCAGTGTACAAATTCTGATCCGCCAGAAGGGTCATTTTTCGTCTTCATCCTGCATGCTGCTGGAGGCCGCAACCGCCATCGCCAGCGGGCCAAGCGGCACCAGCGGTTTGAGGCGATCAACATCATTCTGCACCGCCAGGGCATTATCCGATGCGGGTGCGGCACTGGTAAAGCTTTCCAACGAGGTACTATACGACTGCCGCTGCATATCACGTTCGGTGGCGCGGTTAAATACGACCCCCTCCAGGTGCGCTCCAACCGAAGCCAGATAATCCGCAGCACGTCCGGAAAGGTTTCGGCTTTCACCACGGGCCACCACCATCAGCACACCGTCAGCCTGACTGGCCAGCAGCGCCGATTCCAGAGACCCCAGCACCGGGCCGGTATCCACCAGCACCATATCATATTGTTCCTTGGCGTGCGCCAGCATCGCCCGGATGGATGCCGGAGACATGCGGGCACCATGATGGGCTTTGGTGCGCCCCAGCGGCAGCACATCGAGATTCCGAATCTTGGTATGTACCACACATTCATCCAGCGGCTTGCCGGCTACAGCGTCCATCAGGCCGCGTTTGCTTAAGCGCTGCAACTGCAACGCCTTGTCAAGTATTTCATGGTCAATGTAACCGAGATTCAGCAGCTCCGAGCCTAAAGGACGTTTGGATTCACCCGCTGCGGCAAGGGCTTCCTTAAGTTGCTCACGGGTGATCATTTTCTGTTTGACCATGACATCACCGAGGCGCTGGGAACGCAAAATACCCATGCGATCGGTGAGTTGGCCGCCAACCACATCCGCATCGATCAGCAATGTTTTCATGCCCGAAGCGGCATAGGACATTCCCAGGGCCAGAACCATGCTGGTTTTTCCGGTGCCCGCAGTTGGGCTGGTCAGGGCCATGGCCTGACTGCCGCCGGAATGCGGTCGCACCTGCAACAGGCCCCGGATGCGATGAACACTGTGTGCACCAATGGCCAGTTCCAACGGCGTGGCTGCGCCGTTGGGCGGCAATTGTGGAACGGCACCGAGGATCCGGTAAGAATTCAGCGTGGTAATCTGCATGTCACCCACTGAACGAAGATTTCCGTGCAGGAAGCCCCACAGCAAAATCAGTCCGAAGCCCACGATTATGCCGCCAAGTCCGGCGGCCGCGGCAGCCGCAAGCCGCAGATGACGGGACTTGGTTGTCGGGGCCGCCGGGAAATCGCCCGTGCTTTCAACACGGATGCGTCCCCCCGTAGCGGATTCCATATTGATGGCATCCATGCGCGATTTAATGGTGTGCAACTGCTGGCGCAAATCCTGGCTTTGGGTCTGGAGGTTCTGCACTTTGGCGAATCGGCCGCCCAGATCAAGGGTTTGTGCCTTGACAGACTTATACAGAATTCGCAGTTGGCGTTCGCGCGCCTTCAGCAGAGGTAACGACAGGGCCTCGCCGGGCATGGTCGGGGCAATGGGTGCTCCTTTACCTGTTAAACCGGCCTGGTAGCTGCGCATTTCGTCACGCAGTGCATCCAGGCTGGATTGCAACGTCATGATGCGATGATTGTTTGGCCCCAGACCGGATAGCTCGAGTTCCTTGATCGACTTTTTGAGCGCCAGAACTTCCAGTTCAAACTGCGCCACTTGGGGATCATACGCGGGAGCCAGCGGCGTTTTGGCAACTTTTGGCTTTCCGTTTTTCCCTTTGGCCGTCACGGCGCTGGAGCCGGCCTTGGCCAGGGCGATGCGGGCTTCCTGCCATTGGGTATCCAGTTCATTCATCAAGCCGAGCTTGTAATTGTAGACCGTCCCCAGGCCGTCCGCGCCGTACTGACTGGCCAACGATGTGATCTGATCCTGATCACTTTGTAATTCATTTTGCAACACGGTCTGACGGTCACGCAGGGCGCTGATTTGCAGACTTTGCGTTGCGGAATCACCGTGGCTGTAAAGTTGACGGTAGGCACCGATGACGGCATCAGCGCCGATTTGCGCCACAACGGGGTCCTTGCTGGTGTAGCTGACATAAATTAATTCGCTTCCCGGCTTATGAGTCACGGTGAGTTCACGCGCGAATCGGGCTTTGGCCAGCGCATCAATGCCGCGATGCAAAGCTTGCCATTTGGGATTCTGCATGGCCAGATCAATGGTACGGGAACTCATAATCAACGCCGTTTGAGAATTAATGTACGCACTGAACATGGGCATGGCTTCATTTTGCGATGTGGTGTACAAAATGCGGGGCAGGTACGGCAAGATGCGCACCAGCCCGGTGCTGGTGTATACCAGTTTCAGGCTCTTATACGCCAAGGCACTTCCGGCGACCGCCAGCACCAATCCCAGGAGGATCGCCCAGTGGTAGCGACCGGTGAGAAATCGATGCATCAGCAACAGGGGGTTGGCCATCGCGTCGCCGGAATCGGCGTACTGCACCGGTCCGGGCGTCATTTCCGGCCGCAGGGATGTTGGCGCGTAATCCATACTGTCATTTTGCGGATTCATTGGATACTCCGTGTAAAATTGCACTAATGAGCTTCCAGTTCGCGCCAATCAGACTGTGAAATACCTGCATTCGATCAGCGGGAAGCATGTCGCCAGGTAGAGTAAGTTCCACCTGCGCGGCCCCAAACACTCTTTCATTAAAGCTTCCGGACTCATGGAGAAATTCCCGTTCAGTAGCGAGAAATTTGCCGTCCGGCATGATGAAAAAATCATCTACATATATATGAGATTCAGTATCAAATGCCCCCCGATGGAACTTATATTCCATTCCCGTGATGGGCGTTCTGTTTATCACCCAGGTTTCCGGCGTTGATTTATCCAGTATCCAGCCGTTACCCGGATAGCAATTCGGCGGATAGTGGCCCGAAAGATTGCGCGTGTCCGAGCAGTCAATGACCATTAACGTGGCCTGCTCACCGGTTTTGCCGTTATTAAAATTGCGGCAGAAATCCACATTGGGCTGCAACAGATGGACAGCGGAAAGCGGTAATGGCACATCGCGGCCGCTCCAGTGGCCGAACTGTTTCGGCATCGTCTCCGCCAGGGCGTGCACATGCGCCAAATACGCGCCGGCCTGCCTGGGAGGCTTTTCAAAGTACCCGCGCGCCTCAATAGCGGCCAGCAGAATGACACAGGCAAACGCCGGTGCCCAGGCCAGCCAGGCCGGCGTGCGGGAAGATGCTGTAGTAGTTGGTTTGGCCATAAAATTGTCCTGGTAAATCCACAACGATGTCGATGTCGTTGGTGAATCGAACGTCACCGTAAAAAATCGTGGCCGTTGACCCGGTGACAAAGTACCGCAGTCGCATGGTTTCCAGCACGCCCGTGGCGTACCGCAAAAGGTCAAACTGCTCCATGCGACAACCTCCGCGCAGCCTCCGCGGAAATCTGCGCGTCGCTCCACTTGGGATTTTCGGCTTTTAAGTGACCGATAAGCATGCGCCGGGCACTGGCATACATACCACTGGCAATGGCCAGCCGCTGCGCGCCGGTTTTTGCTCGCAAGACCTCGGCCATCGCGTCGTCGACGACTTCAATATTTTTCGGAGGCGGTCGTGTCATCATTATTCAGCGCCTATCAGCATTATCGATAGCGGCTAGGATCCCGTGCAGTACATTCAGAAGAAGATGGCGGCCCGGGGCAAGTTCTGCGACAACCGCCTCCGGGACAATGATCCGTCCCAACAGTTTTTCAAGCAGGTCGAGTTGACCAACCTGATGCGCTCATGCCTCGTTTTACGGGTCGTAGGCCAGACCGAACGGGGCTACCGGCACTGAGGCCCAGCGTAACAGCCGCAATACGGACCAGAACAGGAAAAATGCGATTGGAAGCATCAGCCAGCCGGCCATATTATGAAAATTTTCCGCCGCCGCATGAGGGTACTTACCAAATACCCACACCGTGGGAACAAGTCGGATA
>JAKBAC010000201.1 GCA_021809365.1 Planctomycetota bacterium
GCAATCCGGCTCCAGCGTTATGGTCGCCGCGCCGGGCGCGGAGAAAAGCTGCTATTCGGTCAATCATGGAGCGGGCCGAATGAAGGGCCGAAAGGCGGCGATTCGCGAGTTTGATCAGGCTGCCGTAAACCGCAGCTTCGATGAAGCGGATATCCTCACGAATTGCCGAAATTACCCCAAGGACGAGGCACCGGGGGCATATAAAGATTTTTCAGAGGTGATCAACAGCGTGCAACTTGCCGGTCTGGCTTCGGAAGTTGCGCGCTTGCGTGCCCGGTTTGTAATTAAAGATTCAGACAAGGCGGATGATTGAAAACATCCGGCGAGTGAAAAATGAAGTACGTTGAACTTGATGGCGCACTGGGCGAGGGGGGAGGCCAGATTTTGCGCACGGCTTTGTCGCTTTCCATGGTGACCGGAAAATCATTGCATATTGTTAATATCCGCGCCAAGCGGCCCAAGCCCGGGCTTTTGCGGCAGCATCTGACAGCCATTCACGCTTCCCAGCGCATCTGCCATGCCCAAGTCACCGGCGATACGCCGGCAAGCACAGAGATGGAATTCAATCCGGGAAAAATTACGCCAGGTAACTATTCCTTTGCGGTCGGCACTGCCGGCAGTGGAACTCTGGTGTTGCAGACGATTCTGCCGCCATTGTTGCTGGCGGCGGCGGAGTCGGATATTGCGTTGGAGGGAGGCACGCACAATGCTTTTGCGCCGCCATTCGATTTTCTCGCGGAAAGCTTTTTGCCGGTGATTAACGGGATGGGTCCCTGTGTAACGGCCACGCTCGATCGTCCCGGATTTTACCCGGCCGGCGGCGGACGCTTTAGCGCCCACATTACACCTTGTGCCGCGCTAAAACCGTTCGATATTGTGGATCGTGGTGAAACCCTTCAGCGTAGTGCAGTGATCATGACGTCAGGTCTACCGTTAAGTATTGCCGAGCGTGAACGGGCGGTGTTACACAAACGCTTGAACTGGCCCATTGAGTCTCTGGCCATCAGGGATGTCCCCTCCAGCATTGGCCCCGGTAACGCGGTCGTGGTAAAAGTGCAGTCTGTCGGAGTCACCGCCGTTTTCACCAGCTTTGGGGAAAAAGGCCGTGGGGCGGAGGCGGTGGCGGAATCGGCGTGCAACCAGGTACGGCGGTATCTTTCGGCAGGCGCTCCGATCGACGAGCACCTTGCGGATCAACTATTGATTCCCCTGGCCCTTTCCGGGGCGGGGCGATTCCGCTCGCAGTCATTGACCCAGCATGCCATGACGAATATGGAGGTTATCGCACGATTCCTGGATCTGAAGTTCCAAATTCAACGGCACGCCGATCAAACGCATACCGTAGCCATTTCAGGGTAATGCGCCGGCATCGATGGGCTGCTATGTTTGCTTCTATGCCTGCCGATAGATTGTTTTATCAATTATGCTACACTTTGGCTGATTCGAGCGTACCGGCGTGAAAAGGATGTTGGAAGCATGGCGGGACATTCTCATTGGAAATCCATCAAGCATAAAAAAGCGGTGGTTGATGCACGGCGCGGCAAAGTCTGGAGCAAGCTGGCCCGGCTGATTATTATTGCCGCCAAGCGGGGCGGTAATCCGGATGACAATCTGGCCTTGCGCTATGCCATTGATAAAGCCCGCGCCGCCAACATGCCCAATGAAACCATTGAAAAAGCTGTCAAACGTGGTACCGGTGAACTCGGGGCCGATAATTACGAACCGGTGCTTTACGAAGGTTACGCCACCGGCGGCGTGGCGATTCTGGTGGATGCTTTAACAGATAATCGCAACCGTACAGCCGGGGAAATCCGGGTGATTTTTGACCGTAACGGCGGCGCGGTGGGGGCGGCCAATTCTGTGGGCTGGATGTTTACCAGTCAGGGTGTTATTGCCGTGGAACGCCAGGTCATTGAGGAAGATAAACTCATTGAATCAGCTCTGGAGGCCGGCGCACAGGATGTGCAAACCTCCGAAGAGGGATATACCGTTTTAACCGCGATGGTAGATTTTGAAAAAGTCCGAAAAAGTTTGGCAGGCTCTAAAATCGCCATCGCCTCCGCGGAATTGTCCATGATTCCCAGCCAGACCATAAGTATCACCGGGGAGCATGCGCACAAAGTTCAGGCTCTTATAGAAGCGTTGGAAGAAAATGATGACGTGCAAAATGTCTATTCCAACGCACTGTTTGAAGATTAAAAACCCACCATTATCGGAAGCACCAATAATCATATTTTTATCGATGAAGAATCCGCGCCCTTAAGCCGATAGAAATGGGTGTCCGCACCGGGATTAAGAGGAACCGATGCGGAAGAAGTGCTGTTTTCCTCCGGTCGTCTGTGTTTGTGCAGGGGTGCGTGTTATGATAACGAAATCAATAAAAACCAATGAAA
This sequence comes from Planctomycetota bacterium, assembly GCA_021809365.1. The sequence goes on from JAKBAC010000201.1 coordinate 2,394, forward strand.
CGGATCGGCCCGCTTCGGCGGTTCCGTCGGTTGTGCCGATGTCGGACAATCCAGCCACCGCAGCGGAAAAACTGACGGTCAATTTTGTGGACCCAGCTGCGACGGTAACGGCGGCAGCGGCACAGACGCCTGTGCCACCTACGCCGATTCCCGGTGCGTCCATGACGCAAGCGGCAGTGGCCATGCCAAAATGGGTTTCATGGAGCAGTGTCTTAGCGGCGCAGGCGGCATGTGTGCTCCTGCTGGCTGCAACACTGTTTATGCCGCACCAGCTCGGCGAAACCGGCTGGTGGACGGGGCTGAAGGCGGGATCGCTGGCGTCCGTTCTTCCCGGAGCGCTTAAATTTGCCGAGATCGCCGGTGCCATTGCGGGGCTGATTTTAATTCCTCTCTTCCGCGGCGACGCACGGGGTCGTTTTATGCTCAATATCAGCGCCAGTTTAACGATTCTGTTGATTCTGGCGATGCTCCAGCAGAACCTGATTGGTATTAATCTGGTGCTGTTACCGATTGCCGGCCTGCTTTCACTGGCGGCGCTTTCCGCCGTCCTCCAGGCCCGCACTCTGGCCCCGAATTCTGAATCACTACGCACCTGGCAGTTCATGTTTTCTATCGCGGCCATAGTAATGTGGGTGTTGCCATCGCTGGAATCTGTAACCGACCCGGCGTTTACCCAGATATTTAATTCCATCGGCGGTCCGCTCCTGCGTGGCGTATTTGCGGCGGGGGGCTTGTGTGCGTTGCTCGCTGGTGTGGTCGCCATCTCGGATTCGCAGGGTAAGTTCTCGCTGGCCATTAACCGCATTGCCCGGGCGTTGACTTTTGCCGCGTTCCTTTTAATCAGCTCGATAGGCCTTGCCTCCGCTTTGTCGATTTCTCATGTAATGGCCGGTCCCGGGATGACCAAAGGCTGGTTTGGCGTGGGCGTGATGTGGTTGTTCATGTTGATTACCGCATGCGTGATTCTGACCTGGGCGGGTTTAACCCATCAGTTCTGCCGCAAGGCGATCGGTGGCGAAGAGCAATCCGCGACAGCTTCACCTTCAACGGCGGGAGCGCAGGCTTAACCTCCCCCCGTCAGAATTCGCATAATTTCCCACAGCCGGCCTTTCGAGGCCGGCTTTTTTATTGGTAAATCGGAAGTGCCGCCTGTTTGGCCGGGTCTCTCGGACGCTTCAATAACCGCGCATCCTCGCAATTCACCCCAGGCTGGTATACCGATATAATGTAATGGGATCGGGAAGGGCTGCGGGAAATGCCCGGCCCGGATTTAGGGACACTCGACCATGAAAAATATACATCCACATTCGCATCGGCCAACCATGGGTCGGCAGGGCGTAGCCGGTGCGGCGCTAACACCGGCAATAAGCGTCGGCGGCCTTGCCTCCCATGCACCAGCGTCTGCTGTACCTGCTGAGGCCGGCGATCAATCTGCCGCAGGCTCGGTAGCGCAGTCAGGACAGGCTTGGCCGATCCCGCGCCGGCGATTTGAATTATCCACGTTGTTTGTTTCTGAATTTGCCTGTTTATTGCTTATCGCGCCGTTCTATTTAATATTAGGGCACGGATCACAGCTTTATTCCCTGCGTGAGATCAACGCACCGGTGTTTCATACCGCTGTAACGCAAAGTGTTGAGGCCATTGAATTGATCATGGGCATCCTGGCGATGCTGGCGCTTCCGTTTTTGCCCCGGCCCCGTCGTGCCACCGTGATGCTGCTCATGGGATTTTCGGTTCTGGCGATGACGTATTTCCTGGCCAACCAACAGGGACCGCTGATGGTGATTCTGGTGGAATATCCGGCGGTCGCATTGCTGGCCCTGGTCTGCCTTGATGCGCTTACCGGGATACGTCCCGCGGCAGTTCACTGCGAATTATTTAATACCCGCCAATTAGCCTTTGGGGCCGTGGTCACCATTTTATGGTTCCTGCCTATGGTGGAATTATTTACCTGTCGCACGGTAGACAGCATTGTCTCAGCCCAGAAATCACCATGGATACATGGTGCCATGGCGGCGGCTATTCTGGGCGCTGAAGCCGCGGGTATCATCGCATTGGCGGGTTATTTTTCAAGCTTTAACCGATGGGTCAACACCACGGGCCGTCTGTGTGGAACGTTGGCTTTAACGGTGACCATGGGCATGGGTTTGTGGTGTGCCATGCGCGATTCGGAACTTATCAGTGCCCAACAACAATGGCTGCATCCCGAACTGTTGTGGATTTTCATTCTCACTTCCGCAGCGCTCTTGCTGGTATGGTCCGGCCTGACCCAAAAATTCATCCTCACCGCCGCCAACGAACGCGGCGAAGCCGAGTAGCGCTTATGGATCAACGTTATTCAGATTTGGAAATTGTGCCGGTGCCGGTATCGGATATCGCGGCCTTGGTGGAATTGTTTCTGCTGGTGGAGCGGCAACATGAGCAATATTGGCCCTTGCGCTGGGCTATACGACCGGATATTCAGCAGCGCTATATGGGCTGGATCAGCAGTAATCACGCGAATCCGGATTGGCTGTTTATTATCGCGCGGCGGAAAATTCGTCCCGCCGGCGATAACGCCTCCGGAGAAGTCCTCGGCG